>JAHPYZ010000061.1:0-929 GCA_019058425.1 Promethearchaeota archaeon | reverse complement strand
AACAGGGAAATGGTTCTGTCATCAATATATCTTCTATTGCTTCTATTTGTGCTACGCCTTTAGTAGGTTATAAAATATCAAAATCAGGAGTTAATTCTTTAACCCATCAATTAGCCATGAAATATGCTAAGAAAGGAATCCGCATCAATGCTATTATGCCTGGATACATGAATACCCCCATGGCTATTGAAGGAATATCAAGAGCAAGAGGGATAAGCAAAGAAGATTTAATCAAAGAGAGGAATAGCGCAGTCCCATTAAAGGGGGGAATGGGAGATGCTTGGGACACTGCTTATGCTGCACTTTTCTTAGCGTCAGATGAAGCAAAATTTATTACTTCAGTTATACTCCCAGTTGATGGCGGTCAAAGCTCAAGAATAGGATAAATTATAGGAAATACTATCTAAAGTTTATTCTTTAAAATTAATGATATTAATGAGATTGAGGTGTAAAAACGATTAAAAAAAAATTAGACGAATTTCAAAAACAAAGAAAAGATTCCAGTCGAGAAAGGATAAGGCTTAAACAACCTAGAATTCATCCATTAAAAGAGTCAGAGTGGAATGAAGAAGTTAAAACTCTCTTAAAACCGATGGTTGATGAAAATAGCGGTCGTATTATCAATATTTTTCCAACTTTAGCTAGACATGAAAAACTTCTTAAACGATGGTTAGTGTTTGCTAGACATATTTTGAGTAAGTCATCTCTCCCTGCTAGAGAACGAGAGATTCTCATACTTCGTATCGGTTGGCTTTGTCAAGCAGAATATGAATGGGGCCAACATGTCAAGATTGGAAAAGAGAATGGGCTAACTGATGATGAAATTCAAGGAATTATTGATGGTCCAGATTCAAACAGATGGAATAAATTTGATGCGATTCTGCTTAGAGCGGTGGATGAACTTTATTATGACTCTTTCATTAGTGATC
>JAHPYZ010000060.1 GCA_019058425.1 Promethearchaeota archaeon | reverse complement strand
GCATAGGATTACATACATAATCAGAGGGATAAAATTCTATATAAGGATTATTGTCTACAAAATCATATAATTTTTTTGTTCCTAAAGCAAAACTAGTAAGAATTTTTTCAGGATGGAAATTTTTTTTTCTACAAGTTAAAATACCTTCTTCAATAAGTGGAATTATATTGTCAGTAATATAATGAGAATGCATTCCAAGATCCTTCTTATCTTTTAGAAATTTCAAGGTAGCATTTGGTAAGTCTCCAAAACCTACATGGATAGTAGATTTATTTTCAATTACGTTTACTAGATTTTTTCCAATTTTTTCAGCAATTTCATCAGGTTCATCAAAAATAAATTCTATTAATGGAGTATCATTGTAGACATAATAATCAATTTCTTTCATATGTATAAAACTATTTCCTAGCGTTCGAGGCATTTGGGGATTAATTTCAACAATAGTCATATATGAGGATTGGGCTATTGTCTTTGCAATATCCACATTAATCCCTAGAGAGCAAAAACCATAAGGATCAGGGGGAGTAACCTGAATAAGCGCAACATCAACATGTTTTCGACCTTTCAAAAATAAAGAGGGGATTTCACTGGCAAAAATTGGCGTGTAGTCTGCTTGACCTTTATTGATTTCCTCCCTAAGAGTCTTGCCAATAAAAAAGGCATTATGCCTAAATAGATCTTCTGCCTTATCCTTAAAGTATTTTTCTGGGCCTATGGTTAAAAAGTGAAGTATTTCTGTATCAATTAATTTCTCTGAGTGTTTAATCAATTCTGATGTTAATAACTGTGGTTCAGAACATCCAGAATCAATAAAAACTCTATTCCCAGGAATAATTTTATTAATTGCTTCCTCAGCGGTTATTTCCTTATCTCTCCACTTTTCTCTCCAATCTTCTGTCATAATATTATACTTCACTGTTTTTTTAAGTTTAGTTTAATTCTTTCAAATATAAATATATACTCCAGTCTCTTTATTAATTGTATTATCATCAATATAATGTTTTTGAAATTATAAATAAAATGTTTAAATTTCATACAGCTCTTTTTTGAATTAGAACTATCCACTATAAAATAACAATTTTAAAAGTAAGTAGTTTAAAAAAAAAATAGATTTATGAAATTCTGAAATTAAATAATTCAAAGTAGTGAAAAATTATGTCAAAAGAAGAAAGAATGGAGAGCATTCTTACAGAAACTCGCGTATTTAATCCTGTTGATCTGAATCCTGATTATGCTAAAACTGGGATGTCTATGGATGAATATCAAAAGCTTTACAAATATTCTATTAAGGATATGGAAGGTTTTTGGGATGAACAAGCGAAATCACTTGATTGGTTTACACCATATGAGAAAGTTTGGGAAAAAACAGATTTATTTCCTGGTAAATGGTTTGTTGGCGGAAAACTTAATGTTAGCTATAATGCTATAGATAGACATGTTAAAGCAGGAAAAGGAGAAAAAATTGCTTTGATTTGGGAAGCAGATGAACCCGGAAACGTACGAACTTTTACTTATAATGAACTTTTGAAGGAAGTCAGTAAAGTTGCGAATGGAATGAAAAAGTTAGGATTGAAAAAAGGAGACCGAGTAACAATCTGGTTACCTATGGTTCCAGAATTAGCAATTATTATGCTAGCGTGTGCTCGAATAGGTGTTATTCATTCAATTGTTTTTGGAGGATTTTCAAAGGAAGCTGTAAAAGATAGAATTGAAGACTCTGATTCTCGTCTCCTATTCACAAGCGACGAAACATTAAGAGCTGGTAAATATTATCCAAAAATGGCTGATGTCGTTCAAATTATTGATCAAGTTCCAACCATAGAACAGGTTATTGTTGTAAAGCGCTCTGGAAGGGAAGTGCCTCACACAGACAAGGATATCTGGTATCATGACTTTATTGAGGAGATGAGTGAAGATTGTGAGCCTGAAGTAATGGATTCTGAAGATACATTGTTTATATTATATACAAGTGGAACAACTGGAAAACCAAAAGGCGTAAAACATACCACTGCGGGATATACACTTTATACATCTTTTACTCACAAAGTTGTATTTAATTACCAAGAGGCAGATATCTGGTATTGTACCGCTGATATAGGTTGGATTACAGGTCACTCATATATCGTATATGGACCTTTAGTTAATGGTGCTACTTCCTTAATGTTTGAAGGAGTCCCAACTTATCCAGATGTTGATCGCTTCTGGGATATTGTTGAACGTCATAAAGTAACTCATTTTTATACGGCACCTACAGCAATACGTGCTTTAATGAGATATGGTAACGATCCAGTTGAAAGGCATAACTTAAGCTCATTAAAAGTGCTTGGGACTGTTGGTGAACCAATAAATCCAGAAGCTTGGACTTGGTACCATCGAATAATAGGAAAAGAACGTTGTCCCATTGTTGATACTTACTGGCAAACTGAGACTGGAGGTTTTATTATGACTCCAATTGCTACAGCAACTCCAACAAAACCAGGATCTTGTTGTATGCCATTTTTAGGTATTAAACCAGTAATATTTGACTTAGAAGGGGATGAAATCACCGAACCTAATGAAGGTGGATATTTTGCCATTCAAACTCCTTGGCCCGGTATGTTAAGAGATGTTTGGGGAGATACTGAGAGATTTAAATCAACTTATCTTGAGAGATATCCCGGATATTACTATACAGGAGATGGTGCAAGACGTGATGAGGATGGATATTATTGGATTCTTGGGCGATTAGATGACGTTATTAAAGTTTCTGGTCATAGGATTGGTACTATGGAAGTTGAATCTGCATTAGTAAGTCATCCACAAGTAGCTGAAGCAGCTGTTGCTCCTTTTCCTCATAAAATTAAAGGTCAAGCAATCTGGGCATATGTAACCCTTATGCAAGGAGTTGCAAAGTCAGCAAAACTTTCAAAAGAGATTAGAATGCATGTAAGGCAAGAAATTGGTCCAGTTTTCCAACCCGATGTAATCCAATTTGCTGATGCTCTACCTAAGACTAGAAGCGGGAAGATTATGCGTAGAATCTTAAAGGCGATTGCTGCTGGAACGGATATTGGAAATGTCACAACCCTAGCAGATCCTTCTGTAGTAGACGATCTACTTGAAGAACGTAAAAAGATAGACGTTGAGACAGATTAAATTCTTATTTTTTATTTTTTTTTATTTTAAATCCATTTATTTAGATTTAGTTGATTCTCATCAATATAATTAAGAATAACTTTATTTTTATCCAGCCAAGTTTTCGGAATGATGCCTTGTTTTAATAAAATCTTATTTCTTATCAATATATCTCTATAAAATTTAGCAAAGTTTTCATTAAATTGATTAGCTGATATTTTATTATGAGCAATTTCTTTTAAAAAACATAAATTTTCTAATCTATTATCTCTTTTATCATAATTTATATGGTGTAAATGAGTTTTCTCATTTTTTTTAATAGATTCTCCTGTTAGTAAGTCCTTAAATATCCCATTATTATCTTGAAGCAAACCACTATTAAAAATTAAGAACTTTATAACTCCCAAAATAATTTCAATACTGTATTTTCAAAACTTACTGCATCTACAGAAATTATTCTGACATCAAATAATAATTCCCCCTTTTTCATACCTTTAGGTATTTTAATATACATTGGTGGAAGTTTTAATGAATCTGAAGGACCTACTTTATCTATTTCATATTGAAATGACCAAAATATTCTATTTTTTCTTTTGTTAGGAGAGATACTTGGACTATTATACTTTTTTTCTTTTTTTAATTGATCAGTAATGCTTATTGAAGATATTGAGTCATTTTCCTTTAATATTAACTTCCTATAATTGAATTTATTGAGAATGCCTATTGACTCATCCGTTTGAGAATACAAACGTATAGATATATTCCTTGCAGATAGCTCTCCAATATTCTTCAACCTAAAATTGTTTTTAATATATTGAGTTTTAGTTGTTTTTACTAAATTAGTGATATTCTTGCTAAGTCTGTTATTAAAACATAGTACTTTCAGATTTGGTTTATTTTTATAAAGTATATGGTGAATTACATTGTTTAAATTCATTAAAACCTTATTACCTGATGATCTTATCCAAAATTCATAAGCATCGACTTCTTTTCCATGAATAGCCTTGGATAACTTTTGTCTGATTCCAAAAATTATTTGATTGCTTGATAATACCTTAACAATCATGATAAATCTATCATTTTTTAAAGAAATTGGCTGTACATTTATAAATCCTATGATTTTAGGTTCTATTCTTGATTTTAAAAGATTAATGAAATGATTTTGTAACTTATCTTCATTAAAATCTGATTTTCGTGCCATTCCAATTATTTGTCTTTTATCATTTATTCCATATATTATCAATGAATCTATAAATGAATTTGCAAAAGAGACTACATCTCTTAAAAATTCATTAGAATCTTTTGGATTACCCAATTTATAAGTAATTTTGTAATCTATCCGATTGGATTCGAAAACGCTATTTAACCTTAATAATTCTTTCTCTGTTATTTCATCTATTTTCTTATCAAAGATTTCCATCTAATTTCCCTCTTTTTAACTTATAATATTCATATGAATAATATTATTTAAATCCAAATCCGAATAAATTTTAAATAATATTAAATGAAATCAAAATCATCCAGATATAAAAGTGAACGTTCGATAAGAAATAGGACCTGTCTTTCAGCCTGATGTGAGCCAGTTTGCTGATGCTCTACCTAAGACTAGAAGTGGTAAGATAATGCGGAGAATTTTAAAAGCTATTGCAGCTGGAACTGATATTGGTAATGTTACTACATTAGCAGATCCAACTGTAGTAGATTCCCTATTAGAAGAACGTAAGAAAATGGATGTAGAACTAGGTTAAATAACTATACTTCTATTTTTATTACCTTTTTTTTTTATATTTTTTAGAATTTTTGCTAGAATTACTGTTTACATGTCAATAAAGCAATTTTTAAATTCACTCTAGCACTATAACAATATATTTGCCAGGATTTCAAAATTGTTTCATTTCTTGTAAGCAAAGAAAGAATATTAAATGGTAAAGAGCAATTAATATGAACACTCTTGACAAAAAATATAAAAGCTATCCAAGATGGCTCATTTACCATCTTTTTAAACAAAAATTATTATTAATATTCGTTTTTATTGGCATAATTATCGTTACCTTAACAAGAACTCTTATTCCAGTATCGATAGGAAATATAATTGACAATGCGTTAATACCTCATGATGCTGGTAATTTAATTTTGATCCTAATTATAACTCTTGCTCTTTTTCTTATTAATAACATCATGGATTATGTAACTATGATGGCAGGACATTATCTAGGTTTGAAGACAGAGCAAAATATGCGACAAGAATTTTTTGATAAAATTCAATTAAAACCATTACGGTATCATGATACTGCTCAAGCTGGCGATCTTCAAGCATTAGCAACCAACGATGTAAGGATTATTAACACGATGATTTCTCACGGTGCCTTTTACCTTTATCCCTTTTTTCAAGTTTTCATTACATTTCTTCTCTTAATTAATACTCTCGATTTAAGGTTGGGATTGATTTGCATTCCCCTTATTTTCTTATACATTAATTTTATATTGCAATATCGTAAAAAAATTTCTCCTTATGCCGCTACACGTTTAAGAAAACATTCAAATTTGGCAGTAGTGTTACAAGATAGTATAACTGGCGCGCCTGTTGTAAGATCTTTCGCTGCAGAAGAACTAGAACGAAAAAAATTTCGTCGTGCAGTTAATGCTTTTAGAGATAATTCAATAGGTGAATACAGAGTCCAAGCAAAATATTTTCCTTTATTAATTCTCTATATTACAATTGGACTTACATTTATTATTAGTATAATATTTGTTTACCAGAATACTCTTTCCGTTGGTGAATTAGCTACTATAAATCTATTGTTGATAAATTTAATAGATCCCACAAGTCTAATCTGGTGGGCAACCAACGACATGATGAGTGGTTTTGCGGCATGTTCACGATTGTATACTGCTCTTTATGATGAAGATATCGAATCAAGCAGCGAAAAGCATAAAGAATGGTTGAGTACTTTTAAAGGAGAGATTGAATTTAAGAATGTTACCTTTGCTTATGAGAATAGTAAAGAAAATAATAAACCTGTACTAAAAAATTTGACATTTAAAATTGCTCCATTTCAAAGAGTTGCTCTTGTTGGTCCAACTGGTTGTGGAAAAACTACCCTTGCAAAGTTACTTCTACTTCTTTATGAACCACAAGAAGGAACAATCTTATTAGATGGGATAAATATTCGTGATTATCCCCTTGAAACATTAAGAAGACATATAGGTTACATAGAGCAAGATATCTATCTATTTTCGCGCTCAATACAAGAGAATATTGCTTTTGGTAAGCCGTCTGCAACTTATGAAGAAATCATTAACGTTGCAAATCTTGCCCAAGTAAATGATTTTGTAAAAGATTTTCCTAAAGGATACGGGACTATTGTAGGAGAAAGAGGAACAAGACTCTCTGGTGGCGAACGGCAGCGTATTGCTATTGCACGAGCTTTTTTAACGGATCCTGAGATTCTTATCCTAGATGATTCCGTTTCTGCTGTAGATAGTGAAACAGAAGCAAAAATTGGTGTTGCCATGGAAAATATCTTAGAGAATAGAACAACATTGATAATTACTCATCGATTGCACACTATTAGGACTTCAGACAAAATATTTGTACTTAAACGTGGAGAGATTGTGGCGGAAGGAGGCCATGATGAATTGTTACAAAAATCAGAAGATTATCGTCGTATTTTCGGTAAACAACTAAAGGTATCAGAAAAAGAGGTCTATAAAATTTAAGGAAGTGTTATTGTGGGTATTTTAGCTGGGATGATGGGGGAAGAATATAAAAGAGTATATTCTGATCGTGAATTATTTTCTAGATATATAAAAAGAATCGCACCTTTTAGAAAAAGTATCCTCCTCATTTCTTTGTTTATCTTCATCTCAACCGTTATTGAAATTATTAGTCCTTTACTAGTTGGGATTGCTGTTGATGAGCTCTCCAAAATAAACGGTGATTTTATCCTTATTATCATAACAGGTTTAAGCTATCTACTTCTAACTATAACAACTTGGATTATTTTTTTTCTAAGGAGAAAAGAAATAGGTAAGTTTGTTCCTTATTTTTTAGAAAATCTGCGCATGGATATATTTGATAAACTACAAGAGCAAGATATGAGTTTTTTTGATAAACACCAAAGTGGTAATTTAAATACAAGAGTATCAAACGACGCATTAGATTTTGGGAATACGACGATATTAATAGCTGATGCAATGGGGAGTATTTTGATTAGTATTATGACATTTGGTATACTTTTATGGTTAAATCTGACTTTAGCTCTTATAACCTTAATAGCAATTCCTTTCATCTTCTTATTTGTTATGATTCTTAGAAAAATAGCTCGGGTTGTCAGTAGAACCTATAGAAAAGCGATAGGTGATGTAAATTCCGCAATGGTAGAATCAATTGAAGGTATACATGTTTGTAAAAGCTTTGGACAAGAATCTACGGTTTCTGACCAGTTTTTTGAGACAAATAAAGATTATTTTAAATCTGGTTATAAATTAACATCTGTAACACATATGTGGAGACCCCTTCTTGAAACAATTGCTTCGATTACATTAATAATTATAGTATATATTGGTGGTCAACTCTCTTTTCGAGGAATAACTAATCCAGGCACAATTTTTATATATATTCTTTACCTTCAAAGATTTTTTCGTCCCATCATGGTAATTACGACATTTTTTCCTCAACTTAGCGCTGGAATGGCGGCTTATGAGCGAATGCTGGATATTTTAGATTCAGAACCAAATGTAATGCAAAATCCGGGTGCGATTGATGTTGGTGAATTAAAAGGAGAGATTGTTTTTGAAGATGTAGATTTCTGCTACAGAGAAGGTGAATGGATTTTTAATAAATTCAATCTAAAAATTCAGAAAGGAGAAAAATTAGCAATAGTTGGGCAAACTGGTGCGGGAAAAACATCATTAGTATCACTTCTGGCTAGATATTACGAATTTCAAGGAGGTTCTATCAAAATTGATGGTACAGATATTAGAGATATGACTTTAGACTCATTCAGAAGAAATTTAGGTAAAGTTCAACAAGATGTGTTTCTCTTTACAGGTACAATAGAGGAAAATATCCGGTATGGTAGACAAGATGCTTCAGATGAGAATATAATAAATGCGATAAGAGCAGTGCACGCTGAAGAACTTATCGAATACTTACCAGAAGGGCTTCAAACACAAGTTGGAGAAAGAGGAAAAAGTCTTTCAGCGGGACAAAGACAACTTGTAAGTTTTGCTCGAGCTCTTTTAACAGATCCCAAAATCCTAATCCTTGATGAAGCTACTTCAAGCGTAGATGCTTATACTGAAGCAATCATTCAGGAAGCATTGGAGATTTTATTAGCTGATCGAACATCAATAATTATCGCTCATAGACTCTCTACAATTGTAAATTCTGATAGGATAATTGTATTGGATCATGGGCAAATTGTTGAAGAAGGTACTCATAAAACTCTACTCCTAAAAGGAGGTAAGTATGCTAAGCTATATAAGAAATATTTCGAACATCAAAATCTAGACTGGCACTATTCTTAACGATTAAAGTGCTAATCTTACAATAAATATATTGGATTTAAATTGAAGTACAATTTTTATTCTTAATAATAATATTATATATATTAACCAATGTGCTGATTTCAATGAGATACGGTTTTGTTTTTCCACGTGCGGATATTTTTAAAGCTATAGAATATGCTAAAGCCGCTGAAGAGGCTAATTGGGATGGTTTTTTTGTTTGGGAACCAACCTACGGTATTGATGCATGGGTTACTTTAGGAGCTATAGCAGTACAAACTGAAAAGATACGGCTTGGGACATTACTCAGTCCTGTTTCGAGGATGCGTCCTTGGAAATTAGCGAGTGAAGTAATCACTCTCGACATTTTATCAAAAGGGCGAGTAAACCTTTGCGTAGGTCTTGGTGCTATAGACACAGGTTTTGATGCATTTGGTGAGGAAACTGACAGAAAAGTCCGAGCTGAGTTGATGGATGAAGGATTAGATATTATGAATGGATTATGGAAAGGAGAACTTTCAAATTATGAAGGTAAACATTATCAAATAAAGAATCTCAACAAATGTGAATTTTTTAAGAGACATTCTATGCCAAAACCGATTCAAAACCATATTCCAATATGGGTTGTTGGTGCTTGGCCATGGAAAAAATCGATGCAAAGAGTTTTAAAGTATGATGGAATTATTCCAACAATAAAGAATAAACAAGGTAACTTTGAAGAAATTACCCCAGCACATATTCGTGAAATTAAAGCCTATATTGAAGATAATCAATCGATAAAATCACCTTTTAATATAGTTATTGAAGGAAAAACTCCCGGAGATGATTTTGAAGTTGCTAAATCTCTTGTTAAGCCCTTTGCTGATGCTGGAGCAACATGGTGGATTGAATCAATATGGGATTCACCTGACCTTAACCAAGTACTTAAACGTGCTAAACAGGGACCGCCCTCTTTAATATAATTATTGTAAACATTAAGAATTTAATCAATGTATTCATTAATATTTCTCTTTTCAACGAATTTTATGTAATCATCTAATTTTTTTTCCAAATCAGACTTTAATTCATAAGTTTTATGGGATTTTAAAATTTCTTGAACTTTAATTTGAGCTTTATCTATGATATCAAGCGCTCCTCTCTTTATCCAAGTATTCCTCGAACTTCTTTCACTCAAACTAGGGATAAATAACTCATTCTTGATATTTTTTGCTGTATGTTTTAATCCAAGAAATAATAAGCCTTTCTTGTCCCCTAATATTACAGACTCAATTTCCTTTAAAGCAATAGTTTGGTTACTAATTTCAATGCCTTTTAGACCTCGAGAAACCATTCCCGCTAGCTCATTATCGATTACTGCTAATTCTAGACTTGATGCTAAACCACATTCGTAAGTCCCCGCACAGGTTATATAATTTATTCCTGCATATGCTGCTGAAGAAAGTGTATTAAACCTTTCAAATCCATTTTGCATATCAAATAAATTTGAATTTGTTATACAGCCAGAAGCACGAGAAGGAATGTTGTAATATCTTGCTAATTGAGCACTTGCTATTGTAATAAGACTTGTTTCTATTGAACCCCATGTCACATTTCCCGTTCGCGGATCAATCGGAGTATTCACAGTACCATATAATACAGGAGTTCCGGGACTAATTAATTGGGTTATTATGATAGAGGATAGTACTTCTGCATTTGTTTGTGTCAATAATCCCGCAAGTGTAATGGGGGCGTTTAAACCAGCACTTGCAGAAGGGGCGATAATTAAAGGTTGTCTATATTGAGCAAATACAAAAAATCCACCAAGTAAAATTCTTGGTAAGGTAAGTGGACTGATAGGATTAAAAAATCCTATTATTCTTGGATTTTTAATAAGTTCATCTTTACCATTAACTATTATAGAAAGAAGTTCCATTAAATCTTTGGACATAATTTTTCCACGACATCCAATTCCAAATGGCTTTCGACTATTTTTCAACCATTCTTTAATTGCTTGACAATGCAAAGTAGTATACGGAACATCAACTGGCCAAACATCTAAATGTGAACATGAGATATGATCTAATGAATCTATAATTTTTAAAAATTTTCTGAAATCAATTAATAACGCATCACGAGTTTTAAATGGATTATTCTCATCATATACTTTAGTTGGAGCTCCTTGAGTTGCGAAATTTACGGTTTCTGTATTAACATCAACTTTAAATTTACCATTTGATCCAAATAAAGAAAAAGAATTAGGAACCTTTTTCAATTGAGTTTCAATTAGATTTTTAGGAAATTTTATATAATTGGTTCTATTATCAATTTCCGCTCCACGATCTTGAACAAGTTGACGGATTTCTTCAGAATCTACATTAACTCCAATACTACTAAGTAAATTAACAGTGGATTCGTGGATCATTGAAATTTCATTATCATTCAAAACTCTTAATCTTTCAAGTCTTATAACAAACCACTTCTTATATTGTATTAGTTTAGATATGATTCTAATTTTTAATTAAAAAAAATAGAAAAAATATAATTTAAAAACTTTTTACTTTCTACGATTAATAATTCTCTCAATAAGGAAAACAATGATTACAATAAATGCAATTGGAGGGAATATTAAAAGAAATAGCCTGAACGCCAAAACATCTACAATATTTTCTGCAAAAACAAACATTAAGCCATCAATAAATGTACTTATTAGAGAAAGGCAAGTAAATATGAATAATATGTTATTCATCTTATTATCACTTAATTCCTGTAATCTTTCTTTGCCTCTGTCGTGTAAATATTCGAAAACATCTAATTTATTCATAAAAAATTCTTCCATTTGAGAATTCCTCCAACTTTCGATGGATTGCATATATATAAAATGAGCAAAAGGAGCTAGGTTCTGCAAATAATTTGACTTATTCACAGAATACAATTCCATTTCCATTCTTAATTTATTTATCCATCTAACAGCTCTTCTGACGCGTCTTTTTTGTAATCCTTGGTAGGAAGCAAGTTGATTTAAACGCCTATACAAAATTTCATTAAAAATTTGAAGAGTACGCCATTCAATTTCCATATATCTTAATACTTCTTTAGCATAACTAAATTCTCTATCATTTAATCCCGCCCATAAACTATTTCCCCATCCAATATGAACAAATCCCTCTGTATCTTTAGCAAAATTGATACTACCATCAGGATGACTAACTTCGATAATGTTTTTCATTATATCTTTTATAGGTATTATTTCCTGTGGATTTGTTTTATTTCTTACAAGTACTATATGCCCCCATAAAGGAATATCAGACTTTTGGATACTATATAATTCCTCATAGGTAAGTATTGGTTTTCCAATTTCTAATTCATCAAAGATCTTTTTAGATATATTAAATATATTTTTACCAATTGATTCACTTTCTCTCAATAGATCCGGAAATCTAACAATTTTATCTAAAAAATCTGCCATTATCTTTTTTGGTTCTTTCTCCTCGATGTTCATGAATTCTTGTCTAAATTGTATATCTAGCTTACAATAAATCATTCCAATCCCATATTCGTGAAAACTAATAGTCTCGAAAAGAAGAATTGGAGGTGAAGAAAATACATCAACTCCAATTATATCTAATGGTAAAAAGTATTTTTTGTTAACTTGAATTGTAACTATACTTTTATCTCTTTGAGTAGCACCACTCCCTCCTGTACCTGTAAATAATAGCTCATCAAGTTCGCCTTGAATCACTTTTTCACGTTCATTTGCCCAATTTTTAATTGATTCATTTGGCTCAGCATCATCCTTAAATTTTTCGATTAGAACTTGACCAGGATATATTTTATCCAATTTAATATAGAGTTGCTTTCTTATTTTTTCATATTTTCCGATTAGAGTAGAATAATCGAAAACCATTCTTGAATTGAAGGGAGCAATAACATAAAATTTGTATTTTGAATTTCCTATTTCCATTCTTTACTCACTATCTTAAAAACTACTAAAAATTAATTACTAATAAATATATTTCTAATCAATAAAATAATTTTGGAAAATATAATATACAAGAATGGAAGAATATTAAAAGTAATTTACGTTATTAATTGTTTCAATAGTTAATAATAAAATTTATTTATTTAAAATTTTAAGAGCTTCATCTATTATTCTTTGTGTATTTGGAAGAACATCATCTTCTGATTTTCTTGAATATGGAATAGTAGATTCAGTGCATACACGACCAAATTTGAATGACAGTCCCTTTTCTAACAGGAGAGCACTTAATTCCCCCGAAAGTCCGAATCCCTTATAATCTTCATCAACAACTAAAAGTGCTTTAGTTTTTTCTACAGATTTTTTTAATCCTTCCAAATCTAGTGGAACTAAACACCTTAAATCTAAAATTTCAGCTGAAATACCTTTTTCTACTAAAATTTTTGCAGCTTCAATAGAACGATGAACACCGACGCCAACACTAACTAAAGTAATATCCTTTCCTTCTCTTATTTTATTCAATTTTCCTAAAGGAATTGGTTCCCATTTATCTGGTACCTCTCCTTCTAATCCGTCTTGTGGGACATCAAAAGAAACTGTTGTTCTCCCTCCACGCCCCATAAAATCTAACCAGTAATCTGATAATAATTTGTGCTCAAAATATATTACGGGATTATTTTCATATATAGATGAAAGCATCAATCCACCGGCATCAGCAGGATTAGAAGGAATAACAATATTTAATCCGGGTATATGAGCTAACCATCCCCATAGACTCTGTTCATGTTGACCAGCATCACCATAACCACCTCCACACGCAGTTCTTATAACAAGAGGAACATTCCATTTATTTCCAGAAAAATAATGAATTTTCGCTGCATGATTCAATATAGCATCCATTGTTACACCAATAAAATCTACTATCATTATTTCAACAATGGGACGTAATCCTGCCATTGCTGCTGTGACTGCAGCACCAACAAACGCGCTTTCACTTATGGGGGTGGGCATTATTCTCTTTTTACCAAAACGGGCGAAAAGATTTGGTCGCAATCCATGTACATCTTCTCCTAAAATTATAATATTTTCATCTTCTTCCATTGCTTTAACTATTGCACTTTCAATTGCTTGAGCGAATCCTAGTTTAGGCATTTTTTATCCCTCCTTCAGAAATTTCTAATGATTTATTAATTATTTGCTCTATTTCCTTTGAAACCTCTTCTTCTATCTTTTTAAGACGATCTGGGTCGTTTTTTAATTTTTTTTGAATAATAACTATTGGATCAACTTTTTTCTTTGTTTGACCACCGATTTTCCGAAAAAGTAGAAGAATCTCATCTAAACTGTCGCCTGGGTATTCTTTGAGAGATTCGGCAACTTCAGCTAACAAGGTTGGATTTCGTTGATATCTAAGTAGTGGATCTCCAAGAAAATGTCCTTCTGTGTGCACACAATGTGCATGAATAAATTGAGGTCTATTATCACTACGGATTTTTAAGATAGCTTCGTTTGCTGCTTTCCAAACAGCTTCTACATCCTTTCCATCAACTTCATATCCTTCAATACCAAAACCTTTTGCTCTATCTATCAAACTCCCTCCTCTAGTATCATTTGTATCTGTACTAATAGCCCAATCATTATCTTTACAAACAAAAAGGACAGGTAAATTCCAAACAGAAGCCAAGTTCATTGATTCGAGCATCATACCTTGATTTATTGCACCTTCTCCAAAGAATGCAACTGCAATATTTCTTTTTTTTCTATATTTCAAAGCTAAAGCAAAACCCGTAGCTGCCGGACCGGATGATCCTACAATACCTGAAGAGGCGATAAGATGTTCTTTCGAGAAAAGATGCATATGACCTCCTTGACCTGCACATAGACCTTTGGAATGACCTAAAAATTCTAATAATAATAAAACAGGATCAATTCCTCTCAACAAAAAGGGGGGTGTTCCACGATGATCAACTGCTATAGCATCGCCTTGTTCTAATTGTGAAACCACACCCACTATTATAGCCTCTTCTCCAGTGCCAAGATGCATTTCACCTGAAATCTTTCCTTTTTCCCATAAATCCTGAACAGCATTCTCAAAAAGGCGACTAAATAGCATTTTTCTATAATGTTGCCATAATTCGACTTCAGCCATAACCTTCACATACTTTTTTTTTAAAAATTTATAAATACTATTCTTTTTGTTTCATCTATTCTGACTTTTTTAGTTTACGATTTATTTTAATTAGTCCCTTCGACTGAGTTATCCTTTTGCGAAAGTACCTATTGCATATAATAAATCTAATTTTTCGGGAATCACTTTACCATGTACCATCTTAATACTCCCTCTATCTTCCATTTTAGTGAATGACATTGTTTTAAAGAAATTTTTTGGTAGATATTGATGTTCTGCGATAATTGAATGTTCTGCTCCTAACTTTATACTTTTCTCGATAATATGTTGAGCAACCTCCATGTTTCTTGCAATTAAAGGACCTAATCGTTTATTTGCTAATAATCCATATCCATCATTTTTGAATACCAAAATTCTATCACCCAATTTAATTCTCAATTTTAAATATTTAGTTCTATCAAAACCCATCGCTTCTTTATCTAAAGCTAACACCCAATCTGGAACATTTCTCAGAATATTTACTTCTTTAAGATCAATTCCTAAATTTGGTGATTGTATAGGTAACTTATACATTTCACCATAAAATCTTCTCTTAAAACCTAATTTCTTATAATTAGGTTCTCCTAACTTCGAAGCATATAATAAATTAGTTTCACTCTTTAATTCATTTGAAATATCCATTAAATTTATAAATATATCCGTACCTATTCCTTTTCCTCTGTATTCTGGCAGTACCGCCAAATATCCATAAGTACTGACTTTTCCGAATGAAAAAATACCCCCTAAGCCTACTATTTTTCCTTTCTCCTCAGATACAAGAAATTTTCCAATTTCATTATCTATTAAAGCTTTCCATATTTTTTCTTCTACTTTAATATCTTCTGGAGGCGTGCGACCAAAAGCAGAATATAGCACTTTTATAATACTTGAAATTTCTTTGTTAGTTGGTTCTCTAATATTAAAATTTGTCATATCTCTAAAATTAAAACATTTTTTTTAAAAGAATAAAAATAAATAAATCAACTTTTTATTACTAATTCAAAGATTCTTTTTAAATTCTTTATTTTACACATATTTCATATATTTTAAGGTTTTGAACTTGAATTTTGAGAGTGACCAGATATCTGAAAAAATTAAAACAATGAATGAAAATGAAGCAGTTAAGTTCCTTCTTTCAATATTATCTACATCAAAGGATATGGAAGAGAAGACTAAAGCGGTTGATCTTCTAAATTCTTTTACCGATATTAAAAAATACTATCTTCGAGAGATAAAACATGTGTTTTTAAGCGAACAACATCCTCAACTAAGGTTAAAATTAATTGAGCTATTAGCAGATTGTTATAAATTAGATGGAATTAACTTCCTAAAAGAACAATATAAGAATTGCAAAGATGGTTCAGTAAGAAAAAAAATACTTGAAAAGCTAGGAGAAGAAAATTTAAATGGTTCAATACCCTTCATTATTGATGCGTTAAATGATTCTGATATTTCTGTAAAAAAGGAAGCTATTATTTTACTAGGAAAAACGGATGTGAGTGAGGCAGTATCACCTTTATTGGATGTACTTCATTTTAGAAACACAGAAATTTACAAATCTTTAATACATGCAATTGTAAAAATTGGGAAAAAGGGAAATTTACAAGCCATCAATGATTATGTTACTACAGAAGATTTATATATCAAGAGAGAAATACCGGTAATTCTCGGGAAGATCAAAAACAAAGAGAGTGAAAGTGTATTAATCAATCTTTTGAAAGATGAGGATTCTATAGTTAGGAAGAATTCAGTAAACGCTTTAGATGGGATCATAGAATTAAGAAATGTAAAACACATTTTAAATCTATTAAATACTCAAGATATTGCAGTAAAAAAGGAAACTATTCGAGTTTTAGGCAATACTGGGAGTAAGAGGGCAATCAATCCTTTATTGGAGTTATTAAAAGCAGATGATACAAAAATCAGAAACCTCGTTAAAAATGCTCTATATAAAATTCTAAAGAAAATTAAATCATATACGCTGCTTTATGAAGTTGTAAAAGGAAGAAATATATATGCTAGAAGAGAAGCAATTAAATTATTAGGGATGCTTAGGGATGATGATGCTATTGATCTACTAATTTCAGTTTTTAAAAGTAAGATACCAAGTTTACGTGGTTCTTCTTATCGTTCTCTCTTAAGAATTTTAAATAATGAAACAGATAATAGGATTATCAACTCACTTTCAGATAAATCTTGGCAAATTAGAATGTTTTGTGTAAAAATTGTGGGTGAAATTGCTGATCCGAATACTATTGATAATGTTTTTAATTTAATTGAGGATGAAAATGGAAGTGTAAGGAGAGTAGCCGTTGATGCATTGATTAAATTTGATAGTAAAAAAGTTATGGAATTTGCAAATGAATTACTAAAAAGTGATAATTGGAAGATTCGGAGAGCTGCAGTAAAAATTTTATTAAGAACTGGTAGTAAGGAATCATTGAACTCTCTTATCTCCTGTCTTAATGATGAAGATGTCTTTATTAAAAGTTGGGCTGCTATGGCATTAGGCAAACTTAAAGATGTAGATTCCATTGACCCATTCCTCCAATTGTTGGCAGAAAATGATTTTAAAATACGAATATCAGCAGCTAAAGCTTTAGGTGAAATCGGTAATAAAGAAGCAATTAAACCTTTAATTGCTGCATTAGGAGATGATAATTGGGACGTAAGAAAAGAAATTGAAAATGCTTTAAATAAATTAGATCAAGATTGGATGAGCTATCTATAGGAACTAACTAACTTTTTATAACCTTTTGAATTATTTCCTCTAATTTACTCATAATATATGAGATGTGCGATACTCTATTTATAATTAATATGAAAAATGTTGAACTATCACATTCTATTATTAATATTGTTTTTTCTTCTAATTCCGCAATTACCTTTTTAATTTTTTGATTACCTATTGATTCTCCAATACCAACAGCACTTTCTAAGACAGTAGCACACATAGAAGCAAATTTTTTACTATTAAATTCATTCCCTATATTCTCTCTTATAATTTCTCCATCTCTATAAGAAAAAATTATTCCGTCTAGATTTCCTCCAGTCTTAATTTCGTTAATAAGTTGAGAGACTTCCCAAAATTTACTCGAACGAGAATCATTCATATGTTTCACTAAATTAAATATTTCAGTTTCTGTAAATTTAGAAAATTAAATAAAACTATTCAATTATAATAATACATATGGAAATAGCGAATTCTGATACAAAATTACTTGATATTATAAAAAACTCCAATAAAGAGTTTATTGAAAAGGAATTACGTCCCTTCTTGCAAATTCCAAGTAATACACTTAACCGTGAAGGAATTATAAAAGCAAAAAATCATCTACTTTCATATATATCTGATTTTTCTGAAGAAATAAATGAATATGAAGGTGAAATAAATCCTTTTATAATTGCCAATATAAAAGGAGATATTGATAAATCACTTTTAATCTACATGATGTATGACACTCAACCAATTAGTAAAAAAAATGAGTGGATCAGTAAACCATTTGGAGCGGAAATAAAAATACTTCCTCCTCCACTGGATAGTTTAGGGAATTGTATCATAGCCAGGGGAGCTTATAATTCAAAAACACCTTTATTATGTTTTTTAAATATTGTGAAAATTTTGAAAGATAAAGAAAATCTGCCAATCTCATTGACACTATTATTCGATGGCGATGAGGAGAAAGGTTCCCCATCCTTACTAAAGTTCCTTGAAGATAAAAATCAAAGAAAAATATTTACAAAATGTCTAGATGCTTATTATCCTGCAACTAAGCAGGATTTAATGGGAAAATCAGTTTTGAAATTAGGATATAAAGGAATTTTATCAATAACAATCAAAATTTCATCCAAAAATAAAGAACCACATTCTGCTTTCAGTGGAATGATCCCAAATCCGGCAGTAGATTTAGTATCTATACTAAATACAATTTCTTCCAATAATCAATTTCAAATTAATAGTTTAAAAAACCCATATAAATTTACATATGAAGAAGAATACCTCATTAATAATCTCTTGAAAGAGTTAGATCTAGAAAAAATAAAACGCAAGGCAGGAATTGAACAAACAATTGAAGAGGACTCTCAGCAAGCATTTATTGACTATTTATATAAACCTACCTTTAATATTTCTACTTTAAAGTCAGGATTTTTGGAAGAAGGGACAAAAAATTATGTTCCTAATCAAGCTGTCTGCAATATAGATATTAGATTCGCTCATAATATCACGATTGAAGAACTATTCAACGAAATCAAAGAAAAAGTTGACCTATTTTCCGAAAGGACAAATTCTCAAATCGAATTAACAAAAATTATAGGTTACGAGAGTTCTCGAGTAAAAAAAGATTCAGTTCTAGTTAAAAGTCTTATAGATAGTGCTAATAATTTAGGTGTTACAACTGAAGTATGGCCAATAAGCGCAGCAGCAGCACCTTTAAGCAAAATTCAAAGAGAATTGGGGCTGAATTTTATTACTGGAGGTTTAGGTATTGGTGGATTTGCCCATTCTGCAAACGAATTTATTCAATATGATTCCATTCTTAAGAGTAGAATGTCATATTATTATTTCATAAAAAATTATTCAGATTTAGGAAAAAACCATAACTTTTAATCGAATAATCCTCCAATCCCTCTACTTTTTGCTTTAATTGCGCTTTCAGGACACATTTCTGCACAGCAAAGACAAGATATACAAGATTTTCTTGAAAATACAGGGTAATTACCTTCTATAAACTCTATTGCTTTTGCAGGACAAATTTCAGCACACTGACCACATTTTGCACATTTATTTTTTATTAAATTTGGCATTTGTTTCATTATTTTATATGCCATATGTCCTGACATGTAAGCAATAAAATGCGTGAACTTTTTTCCTGGTACTTTGAATTTAGGAGTTCTTTTTTTAGCATCTTCAAGAGACATTCCCAGAATTTCTATATTTTCCAAAGTTCCAACTCCTAAGTTTCGTTCTATTGCATTCTTAACATGTGGTACATTTTTTATTTTAACTTTACCAATTTCCAGGGCTACTACATCTAAAGCTACTTCATCTGTTCCAGCTAGAATTAAATCCCATTGTTTCATCGACCCTCCTCCAGGACCAAACCTTCCTTGCATGATCTCCTGTAAATCGTATACAATTAATCTATTTAGTTTGTTTTTTACTATCCATGAAAAATTATCTGTAAGAACTTCTCCAAATTGCTCAGCAGTTTTTCCAAATAAATGATATTGGGCTTTTAATCCCCCCTGTATAATTCCCCAATAATTTTTCATTGCACCTGTCATGGTTGCTTCGATATGAGACTTTAGACGAGGTAAACTTATTAATATATCACAATCTTTAACTGCTTTTGCAGCACGTATTTCTTTTAATCTTAAAGCTCCTTCGATTTGTTCAATCATAGGAACATCACTTTCAAAGTCAACAACCTTTACCCCATGATTTTCACAAATTTCAAGAATTCCGATTTCTTTTGCTACATCAGAAGCCGTATATCCCGTTTGTCCAGGACTATCTCCTAAAGTCACATTACTCATTGAAATATTTTTCTCATTTAGATAAGAAAGTACACCTTCAACAAAACTGGTTTGAGTACATGCGTCTTTCTTTTTAGTAAGTAAATTTGGTTTCAAAAGAATTTGGTTAGAATTAGAAAATTGGAAATGGAAATCAGCTTCAATTAATTTAATCGCTTCCACAACTGCTTGGGAAATTGAATCATAATCTTTAACGTTTACAATGCTAATTTTTGTAGACATACTCAAAATCAACTAAATTTTTTTCTACTAAAAAATATTTCTTCTTATAATACTAAAAAATATTTTAAATTTGAGTTTATTAGGTATCTAAAACCAACATTTTTATAAATTTAATATATTATAATTATAAAAATATAAAAAAAGAAACATCAGACAATTACATACAAAAAGTCGCAATATAGAAATTCAAACTAAAAATTATTTCTACAATAAGCTTTAAAAAATCGAATTTTAATGTATTGAAATTACTAAGTAGAGAAAACGGTTGAGTTAAATGGCTGATGCAATGTTTAAAATCGTATTTTTTGGAGATGGTGGTGTTGGAAAAACCACCTTAATAAACCGATATCTCACTGGTGTTTTTAAAAGCGATTCTGTTATAACTATTGGGGTAGATTTTCACGTTAAAAAGGTAGAACTTGCCGGAAAACGAGTTAGTTTACAGATTTGGGACTTTGCAGGGGAGGATAGATTTAGATTTCTTATGCCAAGTTACGTTGTTGGAGCTTCTGGAGGAATTTTCATGTTTGACATAACCAGATATACCAGCCTTAGAAATTTTAATGATTGGATTGAAATATTTAAACAAGGTTATAAAGGGGACAATCACCAATTACCTGTTCTTATGGTTGGAAGTAAGTTAGATCTTGAATATAAAAGAGCAGTATCCCGAGAGGAAGCATTTGAAATAGCTAAAGAGCATAATCTTTTTGGCTATCTCGAATGTTCTGCTAAAGATGGTGAAAATGTAAGTGAAATTTTTCAAGAAATAAGCCGTTTGATGATGCTAAGAGCAGGATTAATGTAAATCTTCTTAAACAAAAGACTCTACTTTTTCTTAAAAACCTCATCTAATTTTTGAATTACAATATTAGGTATTAAATTCCTATCAGATATGGTTGAATTTTCAGATTTGTTTTTTAATTCATCAATCATTTCCATGGTCGTAACTCCTGTTAATACTGCAACTGTTTTTATTCCCGCTCTATTACCTGCTATAATATCAGTATTCAATCGATCACCAAAAATTACTGCATTTTCGGTTGAGATTTTTGTATCATTCAATATCATTTCAATACCAAAAGGTTCAGGTTTGCCAAAAATTCTAATAGGTTCTTTACCTGTGCAAGTTTTTAAAGCATTAACCATTACTCCCGCCCCCGGTTTTAATCCACGAGCAACTGGTAACGTTGAGTCAGCGTTCGTGGCATAGAATTTAGCATTACCCTCCAAGATACACTTCTGAGCAATTGCTAAATTACTATATTTAAAATCTCGATCAAGACCTACAATTACAAAATCAATTTCTTTATAATTAGTTGGCTCAGCTATAATCGTATGTCCTAAAAATTGTAGCTCAGTTCTTAATCCAATTTCGCCTATCACAAAAATTTTAGCAGATCTCTTGATTTTTGTTATTTCAGCAGAGGTGATTGAAGCACTCGTGTAAAAATCAGATACTTCACTTTCTATGTTGAAATTTTTCAATCTCTCAACATAGGTTTGTCTTGTTGCTGTCGAGTTATTAGAATTATATACTACTTTGATAGAATGATCCTTAAACTCTTTTATTATCTTATCTGCATTAGGGATTAAAGTATCTCCTCTATAAATTACTCCATCAAGATCAAATATGGCTAACCTGATATCTTTTAAATCGTTGATTAACTCAAACATAGTATTATTACCATCCAACTGGTAATCCTAATATAAGTATTAATATCTGGATTCCAATAGGAATAAAGATTGGATTTAATATATTATCAGCTGTATATATTGGAACATAATCAGTAAGAAAGAAAATTACAGCTCCAATTATAGCATATACAGGCCCTACAAGTATCAATCCAATTATATATGCTAAGATTGTTCCTGCTAAAAACCCTTCGACTGATTTGGTATCTCTACTTCTTACTGTGATTTTATGTTTTCCATATCTTCGTCCAATTAATGCAGCAGCTGCATCGGAAAGGCATGCAATAAGGACTCCCGTAAAAAATACTAAAATATGAAGAAATCCCACCATATACAGCATATAAGAAAAAATAAATCCTGTAATTATATATATTTGTGGACCCATAGCATTTATTTCCTTATTTCTTAACATCGATCTTGTCAAAAAATTAAACATTGAATATTCTGGACTCCAAATTATTCTAATTAAATCAGATATTATAGCAAAAATTAGACCACCAATCAAAGCCATCATGGTAAGATCAATTACAGCTTGAAAATCACCATGACTATGTGGAAACAAAGAGATTGGCCCCCAAATTAACTCATAGGCAGGTTGGATGTCATGAATTAATACTATTACACTATCACTTATTATTCGAGTAACTGGATAAAGTGCAAAGAAGCCAAAATATGCAATTACAAGAAGAAAACCCATTAAGTGAAAACCTTTTCTAATTAACTCCATTTTAAATGTAATTTCTGTTTGATAAGGGTTTTGTTTGGTCATTCTCTCAATATACCTTCTTAAAATTGGCTTTTTTCCACTTTTTAAAACTCTAACTTCCGTTTCTGATTCAATTCTGCGTTTTTCTCTTTTAATTAATGCGAAAAAAGTGAAACTAACTACGGACACAATCATTATCCACCACACCATAAATCCATTATAAGGATAAGGGAAAAATCTCATAATAGAATTATAATATCCAAAAACAACAAAACAAAAACCACAGATTATTGTAGTAACTCCACCATGTTTGTTATTTGCTTTAATCCCCTTTCGGCCAAAATGAAACATCAAGATAGCAAGGATAAAAAAGGAAAGAGATAACGTTTCATTATAAATATTATCAACTACAGTCCAATAGTCCATTATCAATCGTATAAAGAATTTTATTAATTATTGAAATAATTCATAATCTAATATTTAATTTAGCTTAATAATGCAGAAACATAAAAGTGATTTTTTAAAAGCATTATCAAAAGAAAAACCATCCCAAGTTCCATTATATTGCACTGGGTATCCAGAAATAGATTTTATTGAGAACTATTTAAATCAATATACTCTAAAGACTGAAAAAATACATTACAACCTTAATGATAAGAATTATTATATCATAGAACAAATGGGTTTTAATGCAGTTTCCTTATGGGATTTTCGACGAGGTAAAGGGGGTTATAACTTGGATAACAATAGAAGAGTAGCCGCGTGGGGGCGAATTTACAAAGGAGACTGGTATTCATGGAAAGGTGTTTTTCGAGATGAAAAAACAATAACCAGTTGGGAACATTTACATCTCCCCTCTAAAGAAACATTAAATAATTTAAAAGAATTCATAAAGAAACCAGATTCGAAATTAGAATATGTACTCTCTTTACCTGGATTATTTGAAAAGACCTGGCAATCAATGGGTTTTTCTTATTTCTCTAAATGTCTTAAAAAGAGAGATTTCAACCATTTAGAAACAGCAATCTCGTTTTTCTCAAATTATATTTTAAAGTTAATTAAAAGACTTCAAGCCACTGGAGCAAAAACATTTATAATAGCAGATGATTTGGGATACAAAAACAGAACATTTATTCGGAAAGAAATTTGGGATAGACTCTTCTCAAAAAATTATAAAGAAATCATCAATAGAATTCATGATAGAAAACAACACATTATAATACATTCCGATGGATATATCTCTGATATGATTGAATTATTAATTGATTTAGGATTTGACGCTGTTCAAAGTTTAGAACCTAATGCTGGAGTAGATATATTTAAACTTTTTAAAGTATTTAGTGATCAGATATGTTTCATTGGTAATTTAGATATATCTCTTCTATCATTTGGGACTCCTGACCAAATAAAGAATTATGTTACTAAACTAATTGAAAAAGCAAAAAAACATCATTGTTCACTAGTGGTATCACCGACTCAACAAATCAATGGGAAATGTAACCCTAAAAATATTAATGCAATGATACAAACAGCTAAAATATTTAAATAATAATTTTGATATATAGTACAAATATAAGGGTATTAAAAATATAACAGCGATTAAGGAATTAAATTATACAAAAATTTCTAAAGTTAATTAATAAAGAAATAATAATATAATTTATTAGAAAGTTCGAAATAAAAAAAAATAAATAAAATTAAAATAAGTTAATTATATCTATTATAGTAAGATTATATAACTAAAGAAAGTAGGATTAACAAATCATATCTAAAAAAATACCCTAATTAATAATTACCAAAAAAATTGACTGGTATGGTAGAAACAACAACCGAGAGCTTGGATGACATCCTTAAAAAATTGTTAAGTGCTATCCCTGAAGTAAAAGCTGCTGCAATCGTATCTGCTGAAGGTTTACCAATTGCTTCTGCTCTTCCTCAGGGAGTTGATGAGACACGGATTGCTGCTATGACAGCTGCATTACTTTCATTAGCTGAAAGATCAGTTATCGAGATGGAAAAAGGAGAATTTGACCAACTCTATGTTAAAGGAAGTGATGGTTATTTATTAGTGCTCCAAGCTGGTCCTAATGCAGTATTAACTGTTTCTACAACTAAGGATGTAAGATTAGGATTAATATTTTTAGATTGTAAAAGAACTTGTGAGAAAATCGCAAAATTAATCTAAATAAACTATAGTTCCTTCTCATTTTTCATAGTTTTTTGAAATTTTAATCACTATTCTCCAATTTTCTTTCTGAAATAAACCCTTATTAAAACATTTGACTAAATTTATAATAGTATTTACTTTCTAAGAATTAAAAATAATAATTAAACATCAAATCTGTTATTAATGACGAATGTCAACTTAAATGACTACATGTATAAATTCATAGAAAAAATATGTGATGAAGTTGGTCCCCGGGAATCTGGGACTGAGCAAGAACTTCGTGCGGGAGATATGATTGAGGAAGAGTTAAAAAAATTCTGTGATGAAGCACATCAGGAGGAATATATAAGTAGCCCTCACGCATTTTTGGGCGGGATACGGTATGCTGTTTTTCTTGTCCTAGTATCACTCATTTTATATTGGTGTTCTTTGCTAGTAGATTTTAGGATATGGCAAATTGATACCAATTTTAGTCTAATCTTTATGGTTATCGCAGTTATTTTAATTATAATATGTGTGAGTTATTTAATTTTAGAAGTAATGAAATATCATGAGACCTTTGATTTTTTATTCCCTAAAAGGATGTCAAAAAATATTATTGGGACAATTAAACCTTCAAATAATGTAAAAAATTCTATCATTTTTTCAGCACATCATGATTCTGCTTTCGAGTTCAACACATTTTATTATTTGAAGAGATTTGGGCAAATAATTATTAATGTAGGATATATAGGAGTGGGTATAATATTCATTGTAATTCTCTTAAAAATTATTTTACAAATTCTATTAATTCAAATTCCGGTTTTGTTTCTAATTTTTGGATTCTTTTTCTTCCTTTTTGTCCCTATAATCTTTGTCTATATATTCTTTCACTCATATCGTCCTGTCTTAGGTGCATTCGATAATTTATCTGGAGTGGCAATAGTCCTTGGTATAGGTAAATTTTTATCAGATAATAAAGATAATCCAGAAATTTTTCCTAAAAACACTAAAGTTTCATTAATTTCTTTTGCGGGAGAGGAAGCGGGATTAAGAGGATCAAAAAGATATGTAAGTGCTCACTTTAACGAATTGAAGGATGAAGGAACAGTTGTGATTAATATGGATGGTATTGCCAAAAAAGAAATTGTTATCATTATTGATAGAGAACCAGGGATTGGTGCTACACATGATCAGAAAATATACCAACCAATATTAGAAATTGCTAAAAAATTAAATCCAAACGCGAAAATTGGTTCTTTGCCTTTTGGTGCAACCGATGGTGCGGTATTTAGCAAAAAGGGAATCCCCACTGTATCGATAGGTGGTCTTAATCTGAAAGATGAGCTGCCTCCTTATTATCATACAAGAATGGATACTCCTGAGAATATTGAAAAAGAAGCATTAGGTCAATTCGTTGAGATTTGTACGGAATATCTAAAGCTTATTGATTCCCAATAATTAATTTAATCTACTTCTATTATAGTCTCATTTATCAGATCATAATATAGATGAATATATGAATGTTTTAATACTTCACATTTCTTTAGAGTTAAAGCTTTGATATTGTATAAATCATCATTAGTTTGAGGGGATATTCCATCTATTGACGTAGGAGTATCTTTTCCACCAATTAAACAGGGTGCTATT
The DNA here is from genome assembly GCA_019058425.1 of Promethearchaeota archaeon. GTDB lineage: Archaea > Asgardarchaeota > Lokiarchaeia > Sigyniarchaeales > SOKP01 > Loki-b32. The sequence continues at coordinate 2,942 of JAHPYZ010000060.1, read as the reverse complement.
ACCAGTGAAATATGATCTATTAGTTTTTTTCTTAGAAACATAGAATTAAATGTGCCTCCTGATTGGATTGAGAGTTTTTCAATTTGATAATCTTGCTTTAGTTTTGCAAATAAATCTTCAATAATGATCTCATTTTGATAAAAAATAATTTTTAAATCTATTTTGTTTGGTAATTCAAATGCTGGGTGGTTCTTATTGTTTGTAACGATATAGATAGAATTGAATGAATTTAATATATAATTAAGACCCTTATCTGTAAGATGTGGTTTGCGATCAATGATTATCATATTTACATCCTTATGATTGTCAGGTGTTTCATTTGAATTTACACCGATTTTAGCTAAAACTTTTCCACTGATTAAAGCATCTCTATCAGTTTTAAATAATAGATCATAGTATTGGTAATTTCCTTCTTTAATTCCTTTGATTTTAGGAAAATCTAATTCCTGATCTCGTTCATCAACTTCCCCCGTAGAGATTTTTCCATCCAAAGACTGCATTAGAAAAAGAGTTGTTTCAGGGCGATTCATATCCATTAATTTCACATTTGCTATTTTGGTTTAAATATTATATAACAATTAAGTATAGTAATAATATAATTAATAAAATCATAGTCAGTCGATTTATTAATAGTTTATATTTAAATTAAGATGGAGTTGGCTAAAATTCAAACTAAAAAAAGTCCATATTTTATTGACATTGAAGATGCTCCGAAATTCACGCAGATGGAAGGATTAGAGACAACCATTCTTACTGGACTACATGGTGAGAAAATGACAATGGCACTCAATACCACATTACCAGGTCACACGGTTCCCATACATTCTCATAAGCATGAGCAAATTGGTATGGTTTATGCTGGTAAAGCAGAACTACGTATTGGAGATGAAGAACGGATTGTAAAACAAGGAGATTTTTTTCGCATTCCCTCTAACACTCCCCACGGAGATACTTGTATAAGTGATGGGCCATTTGTTATGCTTGATATATTTTGTCCTTTACGAAAGGATTTTTTAAAAAAATTAGCGAATGAAAAATAGATTCATAAATTTAATATTGGAATTAAACATCAAAAAGCTTTGGTCTAATATTTCCTACTTAATTTAACTCCGTATATTAGGAAAATTATCGTAATTAAGAGGAATACATTATATCCTGGAATATATCTCCCTCCAGTTGGACTAAAAAATATGATAATTTCAGGATCTATTTCAATTGATTGAATGTTAGAATAATTGAGTCCGTAATAATATTGGTAATATGTAAGCCATTTATTTTCTGTAGAACCCTCATCTACTAGGACTTTATTTATTGTGGATTTTTCCTCATTATTATTATAGATAAATTTCGAACCTAAATCTATTTTTATTAGGGATTTTCCCCCTTGCGCTATACTTGCGTTATGAGCTATTTGTATCCACTCACCGGGATCAATATTCTTCCCATCAACAGTCCAATTGTGATCACCTATCTGTGATTTTAAAGCATAATGCCAACCAGAAGCAAAATAAGCGTTTTCAAACTTAGTTTTATTTATAATTATGCCTGGATTTATTTTAAAATTTGAAGCAATGAAATCGATTTTGGTATGGGCGGTTTGATTTAATACATAAAAATGAAAAACATGTCTATAAGCACCAGTACTGTTGACATTCCAATTAGCAGTCCAATTATTTATATATGTTTTAGCAACAATAAAATTATATTTTACTTCCCAACATAAGGTTTCTATATCCTGAATAATTTCTATTTTTGGTTCTTTAATTGTAACATTAGATACTCCACAAGCATATAGCCAACGTGATTTTCCATGAGGTAATCCAGGAACTTCTTTAGAAAAATTATAAATATTAGCTTTAATCCAATCTACATCACCATAACGTTCATATAGAAACCCATTTGCTTCGTATTCAAGTTTATCAACATAGGAATCTCGAGGATTTCCATTCTGATCTAAAAAGTTGAAATCCATGGCGAACCAACCCGTCAAAGCTCTATTAGGTTCGTCAATAAAAGTAAATGAATAAGAATTAGAGCCCCCATATAGTATATTTATTTTTTTAGCTCCTATAAACACAGGATCTCCACCAATATATGATTCTATTTCTGTCGTTGATTCATACGTATATGAAAAATTTTCACATGAGCCTGCTGATATTAAGTGGGCATTACCCTTAGGGATCAAAATAAAGAGTATTAACATTAAAAGTGCATATGTTATTAATCTATTCCTCAATATTCTCTCCTCTGTATTTAAATCAGAAAAAAGTCGGGATATATTTAATAATAATAAAATTAGACAGATATGTATATAAATATTTGCATCAAACACATATTATTCAATAAATTGTATCTCGAATAACATTCGAGATGTTAAATGATTTATTTTTGTATTTTTTTAAAAATTTAATTTAAAGTGAAAAAGAAATTTGTTAAATTAGCTTCTTAACATTTTCTTGAATTAATTTTGCATTTGGAACAATTGCTTTTTCTAGTTTATCAGCATAAGGAATCGGGACATCTGGAGTATTTAATCTAATAATTTTTTTCTTTAAAAAGTGAAAACCTTCTTCTGCAACAATCGCGGCAATTTCTGCACTTACTGAACAAGTTTTGCAACCTTCATCAACAATTAATAATCTACCTGTTTTTTCAACAGAATTAAGGATAGAATTTTTATCAAATGGAACTAGAGTTCTAGGATCTATTACTTCACAATGTATATTGTCCGCTTCTAATTTTCTTGCAGCTGTAATACTTTCTGAAACCATTGCACCTGTAGCAACTATAGTAACATCATCACCTTCAGTAAATTTCCTTGCTTCACCAAAGGGTATCGAAAAATTTTTATCTAATGGCACTTCACTAGTGTGGTAATAAGTCCTCTTATTTTCAAAAAAAATTACGGGATCGTCATCTCGTACAGCCGTCTTCAATAATCC
>JAHPYZ010000125.1 GCA_019058425.1 Promethearchaeota archaeon | reverse complement strand
AAATTATATTGTTTCTAAGGTTCGGAGAATTTGAACCAAATCTTGAAAAGTTCGAACAATTTCATATAGAACGTCTCCCTAACAAATTTAATTATGCAAATATTGTTTTTAGAGTAACTATAACCAATAAAGATCAAATAAATGAGATAATGCATTTGGTAAAACAATGCTATGATTTACAGTTAAAAAGGTCATAATGAATTTTTTCTTAAAAATCTGTAATTTTGAAATAGTAATTTGTAATTTTAATTTTGTAAGTGTTTTCTATTTTACGCTTATATCTTAGATCTTTTTTGTTCTTTTTTTTCATTAATTATTACCCGAACTTTAAAAATATCTGTTTTGTAGCTAGGTATTTAGAAATTTAGGAGGAAAGAAATGATGGATAATGAAAATTTAGAATCAGTTGGTGTGAAGGAATTTAACGGAAGAAGATGTTCAGATATTTATTCTTGTGTGGAGGATATGTTCTACTTTATTAATTTAGCAATACCTTTCATAAATTAATTACTTTTAGAATCAGATTAGTCTTAAATTTGAAGAATAAAAAAAATTGATTATGTATTAAGATCTTCTTAAAGATTAGTTTTATTAACCTTCGCTTTCAGATGCTTTCGCTTTTTCTTCAGCTTTCTTTTGCTTCTTCTGTTTCTTGGCTAATTTAACATCCCCAAATGAAGGAGTTAATTTTGAACCTTTTATCGGTAATATACATGTTGCATCTAATTTTTCGGATCCTCTAGAAGCAACCATTGATGTTTTTTGGTTAAAGTGTAGTTCCAATCGCCATTTGTTATATAAATCATCATCTTTCCCTTTTCCCTTTTTTTTTTGCCACGTTGGTAATTTAATCTTAAAAGGATATTCTTTTTTCTCACCTGCTTTTAGTTTCTCGCCTGAAGCAATATCCCATTGCTTTAATTCCTTCTTAAAATCTTTCCAAGCTTCACTTTCTTCCCCTGTTTCAGGATCTGTAGAGGTGACGAATTCCATATACATATCGTATAGTTCAATAAATAACTTTTTTAACTTTTTATCCTTCTTTTCTCCGTTTGTAACTATGATCTTTCCTTCAATTTCATCATTAGGCTTAACAATTAGCGGTGGATCATTAATCTCATATGCTACATGAACTTTTGTGCCAACCATAATTTTAACACCAAGAATGTAATAGGTTTAGACTTTATAAATCTTCATTTGAAATGAAGTTATAAATGGTTATAAGGAATGAAAATTGAAAAAAAAAATATTTTAAGTTATTTATTTTGAATTCTTCTTGAGTATTTCTGCTACTTTAGCAATATGTTTATCCATTTTAGGTCCTTTCTTAACAATCACGGTAATGTTCATATCAGAAACTTTTTCTTTCCCTTTTTTATCGGTGAAAGGAACGTCGACTTTATACTTGATAACCCCTTTTTTAATTTTCTTTTCTTCTATGTCATAATTGTCCTTAAATGGATAGATGTGGCCATAATTCAATATGTTAGCCGCTTCCATATCAACTGCCATAGATTTAGCAATGGAATCTGATACTGACTTGTGGACAGCATAAGATCCCAGTCTAATAAATTCTAGACCCATTCCACTTAATCTCGCTTGCTTGATTTCCTTCTTTCCTGAAGCAATAATCCTAAAATTCGATATGTAAAGCATCCCTGTGATTTCCGAATTACCGTCTTGGAGCCATCCCTCTGAAATTACCTTAAATTCTTCACCTGGAAGTTCACAAAATTTCTTAATGAAATGCTTTTCAAAATCGACCAATTTTGGTCCGTATCTCGCTGAAGCCATAAACATAAATCCTTTATATATTTTATCATTGAATTGCTCCACGTCTGCTTCGATAATAGCTTTGAAAATTTCACCCATCGCATCATATTCATCGGGTACAAGCTTTTTAAATCCCCCTAACAGTTTCTTCACAACATTTCCGTGCTTTTTGTTAGCAATAAGACTTAAAATCTCATCCTTAAGAGCTGAATAATCAGTTGGTGCCATAAAATTTGCCTCATTTCAATTAAATTTCTAAAAATATGAAAATCAGTTGGAGGAAACTTCTTTTGTGAAATATTATGAGAATAATACCTCCCTTAACCTTTCTCACATTTTTTTTTAAATTACTAATAACATGATAAATTTAATGTTTAAATGTTTGCACTGATAGGGCAATTATTATATTCTTTTTTTTAATGGAAACTGAAGGAAATTATAAATATATTGAAGGAAAATATCAGTTTATGAATGAACTTCAAGAACCCTCTGAGGAGAGTATAGAGTTTCGTTTATCAAAGAGGAAATTTGTATTTAATTTATTAAGATTGATTCCTAAAATAAAAAAAATCCGAAAGAAAGCTGAAGAAATAATTATAAATATGAAAGATTCTGATTTGGAATTGAATATTCCTACATCTGAAGAAATTCAGCAAATTTTGGAACAAATTTGTAAATTTCCGCATCGAAGAATTGGAACTATCAATGCTCATGAAATCGAAGATTTTTTATTTACGAAGTGTAAAGAATTTGGCTTAGAAACGGTTAAAAAGGAACGTCTGGATTTGACGGATTGGAGTGCAAGTAATTGGAAACTAATTATTCAAAACGGAAATAAGCCAATTGAAATACCATGTTTTTATGTTCTTAACACAGGATTTACAGATAAAAATGGAATAACCGCTCCTTTAGTGTACGTTGGGAAAGGAGAAGAGAAGGATTTCAAAAATAAAGATGTCAAGGATAAGATTGTTGTTGCTGATATTGAATTTCCTACCTTACCTCTCGGCAAATTAATTAAATTGGCAAAATTGTTTTATGTTTCTGATCCTAAACATGTTCTTGATGAAACATCAGAACTCATCTTAACTTTTGCTTTGAGTAATTTTCCGCCACAAGCTCTTGGAGGAAAGAGAAGAGAAGATTCTGTATACTGGCGCGCATTTGATCGGGGAGCGTTAGGTTTAGTTTTAATCTTGCGAGATTATCCCTCAAATGTTAATACTCATTGGGGACCGTATGATGGTGTAATGAAACCAATACCCGCATTATATGTAGGGAAATATGATGGTATAAAAGTTAGAGATTTAGTTAAAAACGATAAAGTACAAGGAACAATTATCCTTGAAGGAACTGAAGAACAAAGTCACGCACATAACATTTGGGGGATTCTACCCGGAAAATCAAAGGAAATGATAATGATATCAAGCCATCATGATTCAGCGTTTAAAGGGGCAACGGAAGATGGAACAGGCTTAGTAATGTTCCTATCGCAATTACAAGCTTGGGCAAAAATCTCAAAAGAATTACGACCGAGGAGTCTACTCTTTTGCTTATCGGCAGGTCATCTTTATGGGGGAATTGGTGCGGAAGCATTCGCTCGTAAATATAAGGATACGATTATGAAGGATGTTTTAGTCGATTTAAACTTAGAGCATATGTGTGCAAAGGAAGTTGGAGAGGATCCTAAGACTCATAATTTTACATTAACAGGTAATTTAGCACTTGGAGCAACCTTTATATCGCGAAACGAAAATCTGGTTGCTCCAGTTATTAAAGCTTGTCGAGAACATAATATTGAGAACATGATTTTAATTCCAGATAATTTTTTCACAACTCCTCCTATAGGAGAAGCTGGGCATTTTAGTACGCAAGCTGATATCGACGTTATTCATTGGATTCGGTCTCCTTATTACTTGTTAACGGCGGAAGATACTCTCGATAAGGTCGATATGGGGCAACTGCACTCTACAGCTCGGTGTGTCTCTGATTTAATCAACTCCTTAATGAATATACCTACTAATAAACTTAGATCTAATAAATAGCTGAATAATTTAGTATTTAAACAAGTAAGGTATTAAATAGGATCTTATTTTTATATTTAAGTATCAGACAAAAACTAGCATAATTGAAAGAAAATGAATTTAAAAAAATTTATCATTTTATTTTCTATGATTTTTTTATCATATTTTATCGTTAGCGTCAATATTCAACAAAACACCCCTCCAGAAACCAACACTAGTAGGGATAATCTAAAGATATCTAAAATATCCGGAAGAATTCACATTAACAGCAATTGGACAGTAGCGAAAGCTGCAGGAATTTGTACAGGCTCAGGTACTTATAATGATCCTTATATCATAGAAGACTTGATAATAGATGGCGAAGAATCAGGAAATTGTATTATGATTGAAAATTCGGATATTTATTTTAGGATTGAGAATTGTACCCTATACAATTCAGGTTCCTCTTATGCTGGAATTTTATTATCACATCTTAATAATTCCCAAATAATTGATAACAATTGTTCATATTACAATAATGGTAAAGGAATAGTTTTAGAATATTGCAATAATAACACCATTTCAGGTAACATTGCAAATGGTAATAGAAACTACGGGATATATTTAAATCAATTCTGTAATAATAACACAATCTTAAATAATACTTGCAATTATAACGGTTTTGGAATTCACATGTATTTAAGTTCATATAATACAGTGGCTAGAAATATCGCAATTAAGAACCAGGTAGTTGGAATCTATGTTCTTAGAAGTAAAGATAATAACTTCATAGCAAATATTATTCGCGATAGTGAATGTGGAATCTACATATATGAACTTTCATATAACAACAATTTTTCAAGCAACTTGATGTTCAATTGTAGTTTTCGATTCTATGGGGATAGTCAAGATTCACAATATATTGATACTACCAATTTAGTAAATAATAAATTTGTATATTATTATACTCATGAATTAGGCTTAACATCAATTAATTTTTCAAATGCAGGTCAAATTATCCTAATTGAATGCAGTAATTCTATAATATCGAATTTAGACCTCTTAAACATATACCTATATTATTCTCACAACATCACAATCCATCATAATGAAATAAAGAATGATTTTTATGGGATGCTTTTCTATAATTGTTGGAATAACACTATCTCAGAGAATATCATGAAGAAAAATGAATATGGTATAAATTTTTGGGGAGGTAATTCTAACAAAATTTTGAAGAATCAAATTTATAATAGTTCATACAAGGGGATTTATTTATATAATTCTGATAATAATCAATTCATTGGAAATATAGTAAAGAATACGGAGTATATTGGATTAGACCTGTTCCATTGTGATGATAACGATCTTTTAGATAACTGTTTTAATAAGAGTAGTCGAGGTTTGAAAATAGATCAGAGTAATTATAACACCATCATGGGAAATACTGCCTGCGAAAATTCTTATGATGGAATATTTTTGTATAATACTAATAATAATGATGTCTTAGGAAACATTGTAAATAATAATGGTGAAAAAGGGATAAATTTACGCAATTCTGATAATAATGAAGTCTCAGGAAACACGGTAAATTATAATGGTGAACAAGGGATATATTTAGATAATTGTTATTCCAACTCCATTTTTCAAAATGCGGCTAAAGAAAATAAGATTGGAATTGAATTATTTCATAACGATCAAACTGAAATTTTTGGTAATATCATAGAGAATTGTGAGTATGCAATATATATCAATGATTGTCACAATATTACAATTACTGAAAACTCCTTATATAATTGTGGTGTAGGGTTAAATGGGACTATTGAACAATTAATCTCATTTAATATCAACGAATCCAATACTGTGAACGGGAGAAAAATTTATACCTACATGAATATAAGTAATTTGAAACCAAGTAATTTTTCTAATGCTGGACAAGTAATCTTAATTAGATGCAATGATTCAATCATTTCAAACCTAAATTTAACTACGAATTCACTTGGAATATCGCTATATTACTGTAATAATAATACATTTTATGAGAATATCATAAAAGACGAGATCTATGGACTATATATAGATCATTCATTTAATAATTACTTTTACAACAATACCTTTATCCAAAACGCTTTCCATGTCCATACATTTCAATCGAGTGAAAATCATCTTAATAATAGTATTATTGGGAATTACTGGGATGATTATGATGGATTTGATTGTGACGGGGATGGCCTTGGAGAAACACCATATATCTTTGGTGATGTTATTGATTATTTACCCATATGCAACAAATATGACATCTTTATTCCAAACATCACCATACTAGAACCTAGTTATCTTCAAGAATATCAGGAAGAAGTACCGCAATATTCTATAATTATTGAGGAGTATTTACTTGATTCTTATTGGTACACTTTAGACGGAGGGTTAAATAATATTAGCATTAATTCCTATAATGGAAGTATAGATCAAAAACTCTGGAATGAATTACCTTTCAGTGAGGTTGATATTGTTTTTTATGCTAAGGATGTTGCAGGTAATATAGGTTACGCAATAGTAAGGGTACTTAAAATAAAACCATCTTCTCCATCAATACTGGGATACAACATTTTTCTAATACTTGGGTTCGCTGTGTTAATTACATTTCTAACGATCAAGAAAAAATTCAAAAGATAGTTCCAGGAAATTCTTCAACCTAAATTCTTGAGAAACAAGCAATTAAATGTCCATATTTAAGTTTTAGTACTTAATTTGCTAAATCTATAAATGATAATTGTTGATACAAAAGCAAGAACTGTAAGTAATAAGAGTAGTGAGTAACCGGGTATTGCTAGGTCTCCTCTAAATAGAGCTGATATACGAGTTTCTTTAAAATACATCCCATTTTCCTCTACTACATTTTCTTCTCCAATCTGGACACTCGCAAGTTCTTCTTCAAGATTAAAAGTAAAACTGTGATTAAAATTGTGGTTATAGAAAAGATGGCAATTGAGATTGACGGGATCAAAGATATTACTATACTTTGTTGCATATTCACCTTCCATATGTACAGCGTCTAAAACATCTCTACAGGTATTAACCGTAAGATTTTCCTCACTTGTGATATCTTCAAGCATATTACATGCCGTAGTATAACGAGTACAAGGATAATACCCATTGGCATAATTTACAAGGTTAAAATTAGTAGATACTAAATAGTGAGAGCTATATTTCTGGGTAAAATTAAATTCTCCCTCTGGAC
>JAHPYZ010000059.1 GCA_019058425.1 Promethearchaeota archaeon | reverse complement strand
TGGTTTCCTTCTATAAGGCTCTCCTTAAAGATTTAAAGATAAAATTTCCGAATAACGAAAGAATATTCAAAGAAATCGGACGTAATATGTTTGGTGATATAAAATTTCCAATAAGTAAACTAATAATAAAAAAATTGGAGGATTTTAAGACATCTCCTCTCAAACAATTACATTTTGAAGTATTCAAAGATGTATTTCCCTCTTATTATATTTTTGAACCAATCCATATATCGGATCCAAAAATTGACAGCTCAGGAAAGAAAGGTATTTTTAGATTTAAAAATTCAGAATTTTTAAACAATTATGATTCTCTCTATCATTTTTATCTAATATCGGGAATGATTGAAACAAAATTATCAACTGATCTGGGGGTACCAATTAAATGTTATATCGAACAAATTCACATATCAGACAAAAAAGAAGATTCTTATGTAGATATTTCAATAGAGTTTAAAAATTAATTTCTTATTTAGATTTTAACGAGTTATAATCTAAAAATAATCTTATTCATAATTTCTTATAAATTTTCTTCATAAAAAGGAGCTATTCCATTATTAATCATTTCAGCTTTTTTTTTAATTATGAGTTGATGCTAATACCTTTATCAGCAAAACAAGCTGCTGAACATAATCCGATAAATCCAGTTCCTAAAATTGAAACACTTTACTTATACATTTTTATAATACATTATAGTTTTTGATAATAACAGAAATATTAGATTTAAGTTTAAACCTTTCGATTCTCTTAATTCAATATATTCTAAAATTTACTAAGAAAAATTTATTAAAATGAGAAAATAGATAAATCTATAAAATTTTAAAAGAGAATTTTGTAAAAATGAATGATTTAAGAAAAAAACTAAAAATTACAAATCAAGCTTTAGATGTAGTAAATAAATTTCTCATTGATGAGAATAATGTGTTAATAACTGAATTATTCAAAGTAATCGATAAATACGGTGGAGTCAATGAAATAAATAAAAAAGCTAGAGATGCAAGAAATTTCAATAATTTAATGGAAAAATTAAGGACGAAAAAACCAGAATACGCAGCAGACGTTGAATGGTTAATTAAACAAAGAGATGATAATGCTTTTATAAGTATAGATGAATATAGAAAAAAGATACTTGGATCAAAATTACAAGAAATGGAATTTAATAAAGATTATGCAGTAACCTTGGAACTCTCTGCTTGTCAATATTTTCCCTTTCTTATTGATATGACTAAAGCTGCAATTAATGATCAAAATTTAATGCCAGGGCGAATAATTCGGGTAAGAAAAATGAAAGAACAAGAAGAAGATGGAGATCTTTTAGCAATGGCTGCTGCAATGCAGGTTATAGGAGCGACTTATGTTGAAACACTTGATACAAAGGGGACTGCGCCGGGACCTGACGGAATGCCGGTAAATGTTCATTTAGGGGGTCCTGAGACAATTACAGGGTATTTTGGAGGAGTTGGTCAACCTAATGATTTCGCATTGAAATGGATAGATGAATTTCTTTATTACTATACAAATTACGGAATCAAACAAGTATTGAATGTTAATCCTGGAACAGTATTGCTTGGATATTTTATTCATAAACTAGGAATTGATAATGAGTTTAAAATTTCAGTATATATGGGTAATGATAATCCTTATGCATGTTTATGGACTTTATTAACAGCTAAATTATTTGCTCGTGAGGATGGAACAAGCCCATTGATTGGCTTCAATCTTGCTAATTCAATTAATAATGAAACTCTTGAACTCTCAGCTTATATTAGGAAGGAATTTGGTTTTGAAGATGTTGTAAGATTAGAACACCATGTAATTGAAACCCAAAAAAGTATTGTAAGGCAGCCATATGATAAGAGAGATGAATTAATTGAAGTTGCTAAGAAAGTGAAGAATATTAGTGCAAAACATGAAGGTGGTGATGTAGAATTAGATGGGAGCAGAGAACACCCTTCAGATATATTAGATTATTTTAGAGATAAGCAAGAAATCATCGATTCTGGTCACTGGGAATTTATGCGAAGAAATCATCTTGATAGATATATTGCTATAAACACTACTGCGAAAATTCTTACTGAAAATGGCATCGATATAATTGCTGCCCAAAATTTGCATAAATAAAAATCAATGAGAGTGAGTATAAAAAAATGAGTAAATTTGATTTTCGACCTTCGGGAGTTATGCCCGCAATGGTGACTCCTTTTAATAAAGATGAATCTTTAAATGAGGAGAATACAAGAAATCTTGTAAATCATCTTATTGAACAAGGTGTTACTGGATTAGTTCCTGTCGGAACTACTGGAGAATTTGTCAATATGACATTTGATGAACGTTTAAAAGTTATTGAAATTGTTGTAGATGAAACAAATGGGAGAGTACCAGTAATAGCAGGAACAGGAGATTCTGGAACTAGATTGGTAATCGAAAACACTAAAGCAGCAACTGACATTGGTGTTGATGCCGTATTAATCGTTACACCATATTTCTTAAAACCGAAAGCAAAAGGATTGTATGATCATTATTTTACTATAGCAGAGAAGACAGACATTCCAATAATATTATATAATATCCCTGTTTGTACAGGAGTAGAATTACCGTGGACTGTTGTAGAAGATCTTATAGATATCGAAAATATTGTTGGAATTAAAGATTCAAGTGGAGATTATAAATATTTCTCAGCTTTATTAGAAAAAGTCAGCGATAAGATCTCTGTCTTGATTGGATGGGATGAGAATGTGTTAGGAGCTCTGGCTGGAGGCGCAGCGGGATGTATCTTAGGATCTGCAAATGTAATGCCCAAAATCTGGCTTGAAATCTATAACCATATAAAAAATAATCAATTACAAGAAGCTCAAACACTACAGAAAAAAATTCAGAAATTAGCTAGACTTTTGATAAATTCTGGAGCTTTGGGAGCGAAAACTTGCTTAAATATGATGAAAATACCAGTCGGGAAGACTCGTCAACCCATTATTGTAGGGGATACACTTTCTTACGAAATAAAAGATGAATTACGTGTTGAGCTTGAAAAGTTAGGATTCATCGAAAAAACAGAAATCCAATTTGAAATAGGAGAAAAACCAATCACGAGCCGATTTTATGCTGTAGGAATTACGCCTAAGAATATAACAGATTTTAGATTAAAGGTAGGGGAATCTCTTGTTGGGAATCGTGCTGAACTTGCACATATTGACCTTTTGATTGGTGAAAAGGATGGACCTGTTGGAAATGCTTATGCTCAAGCTTTGACCAATCCAGAAGAGGGTCGTGAGGGGCTTCAAGTGATACTTGAACCAAATATGCAAGTAAAACCTCCTACAATTATGATTCCTACTGTTCGACCTACATCTCTTCGTCATGCTAGTTTAACTTATGGACCTGCACAAGCTGCTATTGCTAAAGCAGTAATGCAATGTGTAGAAGATGGAATTCTTCCAAGAGAATTAGCAGATCGAATCTTAATAATCGTTAATGTATTTGTTCATCCCAGTGCCAGTGCTAGAAAAAGAGTTTTCATTAATAATTATAAAGCGACTCGAAATGCTATTAGAAAAGCAATGGAAGGCTTACCAACCATGGATGATGGAATAGCGAACGCTGAAAATGCTCGTCATCCTTTCAGAAATGATCCTTAATATTTTTTTTAATCTTTTTTATAAATTATCCGTAAATTTTTAGTTTAACTAAGATTTTAGTAGTCTTTGCTTCAGATCATCTGAAATATCTGCTTTTTGTTGGTGTTCATAATCGTACCAAATAATATGAGCTTCACCTTCCGCTACTTTTCTATTTAACTTCTTACTCAGTAAAATGTGTTTTATTATTATTTTTGATCCTTCTATGTTTGTTATTTTTGCTCCCACATATATTATATCTGGGTAGGTCAATGGTGCTTTATAATTACAACTTTGATAAGATAATATAGGTCCTATGCGAACTTTCGTAGGTTCCTCATAAATATTAAAAAATCGAAATAATGCTATTCTTGAACTCTCAAAATATCGATAATATATGGTATTATTCACATGTCCTCTTGCATCCATGTCCCCCCATCGAACTGGTATTTCCTCTATTACTGTAAAATCATTTAATATTTCATTCATCAAATTTTCTCTCATTTCTGGTGTTTTTTATAATTTATTAATTAAAAACCTATAATTTGTTAGTTTGTTAAATTCTTTCACTTTATCTCTAATACTTCATAACGCCAATATTGATAATATTAAGAAAACATGTAGAATTAATAATAAATTCAAATCCAAAATCGTTTAAATAGATTGAGTTGAATTATAAAATGACCGAACAAGTATTAGAAATAAAAGTTGGAAATGAAGCACCTAAGTTTTGTCTTCCAGATAAAGATAATAGTGAAGTTTGTTTAGAAAATTTCCAAGGAAAATATGTTGTGCTTTACTTTTATCCAAAAGATAATACACCTGGATGTACAACTGAAGCTATTGGTTTTACTGGAATTTTACCTGAATTACAAAAGTTAGACGCGGTAGTTATTGGAATAAGCCCTGATTCTCCTGAATCTCATGCAAAATTTATCGAAAAGAAGGAATTAGAAGTAATACTTTTGAGTGATCTTGATAAAAATGTATTAAAAGCCTATGGTAAATGGGGAAAGAAAAAATTTAGAGGTAAAGAGTATATCGGGGTGACTCGGAGTACATTTTTAATAGGTCCAGAAGGTAAAATTTTGCATATATGGCCTAAAGTTTCTGTAAAAGGGCATCCAGAAGAAGTAAAGCACATATTACAAGAGATAAAATCTTAAATTTTTTTTTTATTTTATAATAAAAGCTTTCATGATTGGTGGAAAGATTATATGAATGTTAAAGAAGCTATTGAAAAAAGAAGGGCATATCGATCATTAGACGCAATAAAGGTTTCAAATGATTTAATTATCGACCTGGCAAATACAGCAAAAATTGCTCCCTCTTGTGCTAATAAACAACCTTGGAGATATATCTTTATCAATAAAAAAGAAAAATTAAATCAATTATTTACTACTTTATCTGAGGGTAATAAATGGGTTGAAAAGGCTTCAATGATTATTGCTGTATTCAGTAAACCAGAATTTGACTGTATAATCAAAGAACGTAGGTATTACTTGTTTGATATTGGTATGTCAACTGCTTTTATAATATTGAGAGCTACTGAATTAGGACTAGTTGCTCATCCTATAGCAGGTTTTAATGAAGAAAAAGCAAAAAGTATACTTAATATACCAAATGATATGAGATTAATTACATTGGTAATTATCGGGAGACATTCAGATCAATTAAATCCTGTATTATCCGAATCTATGAAGTTGGGAGAGAAACAAAGACCTCCAAGGATTCCTATAGAAGAGTTTATTTTTTTAAATGAATATGGAAATAATACTTTTTAACTATTAAAACTATAGATGTCACTTTTCGGGTTTAATGTAGAAAAAAAAGAGAAAAGAAATTTATTTTTTAATAGTCTATGGTAACTTCCAAACCATGGGATTCTATTATATTTTTGAACTTATGTAATTGCTCATCTTCTATAAAGGAAGTATCACTAAGGGGGTATATTCTATCTAAATACTTGTATTTATGTTTTCCCCATTCATGATATTGTAACAGAGAAACTTTCTCAATTGGTTTCCCTGATAAAAATTCTCCTAATTCATTCATATAATGACTAGAATCATTAAATCCAGGAATAACAGGTACTCTTATCCAAATTCTTAGTCCTTTTTCGAGAATCTTAACCAAATTATTTAATATTAAATCATTTTTTACTCCAGTTCCTTTTTGATGGATTTCTTGGTTTAAATGTTTAATATCAAAAAGTATTAGATCTACATAATCAAAAATCTTATCAATTTCTTCCCATTTAGCATACCCCGTCGTATCTATAGTAGTATGGAGTGATCTTTTTTTGAATTCTTTTAATAGATTGAGTGTGAACCCTATTTGATACAGGGGTTCTCCTCCTGAAATGGTAACCCCCCCTCCAGAATTATTATAAAATAATTCATCTCTCATAACTTCTGTAACTACATCATTAACGGTTATTTTATACCCAATATGATTTATTACTCCAAATGAACATATGTTCTCACATTTCATGCATAAATCGCATTTATCTCTATTTATTCGGATAGAGTTTTCAATAAAAGTTATTGCTTGTGGAGTACAAACTTCTAAGCATTTCTCACATTGATTGCATCTTTCTACTCTTAAAAATATTTCGGGATAAGGGTTAATCGACTCAGGATTTGAACACCATTTACATTTTAGTGGACAACCCTTAAGAAATACTGTTGATCTTATTCCCGGTCCATCATGAATGCTGTATCTTTGAATGTTAAATATTATTCCTGTCTGGTTTCCATTCAAAGGATCTTCCTCTTTACTTAATTCTAAAAACACTGCGGAGTTCGAGCTATTATTGAATCTTGCAAATCTTTACTTAAATCTACGAAAAAAGCTGAATATCCTGCAACTCTCACCATGAGATTTAAGTATTTCTCAGGATTCCGTTGAGCTTCTTCTAGTATTTCCTTACCTACTGCATTGAATTGAATATGATGAATTCCTAAATCAGCCCAAGTTTTCAAATATTGACCGAATACTTCTGCGTTATGGTCCTTTAAATATTGTGGCATAAAACTTTGATTGAGAAGATGGTTCCAGCTACTTACAGGATCTACTTTTGAAACTGATTTTAAAACAGCGGTAGGTCCTTTTTGATCTCTCCCCTGAACTGGTGATATACTTCCATCATGAAGAGTTTCTCTTGCTTTTCTCCCATCTGGAGTTGCTTCGCAACCTTTTCCTAAGAACCAGAATGCTGATGCAACAGTACCGTCTGGAATACAAGGAGTTCCATAATTTGTCTTACATTTCATTGTTTCAATAGTAATTCTTTTTCCTATTTCACTTGATATTGAATCAACATAATCATCATCATTACCAAATTTGGGTGCCTCAATACACAATCTTCTAATCTCTTCATATTTTCCCCTAAAATTTCTCTTAACTGCATCAACTAATTCTTTCATCGTAATCTTTTTATCTTCAAATACAAGTTTCTTTATCGCAGCAAAAGAATCAGCTACATTGTTGAGACCAAGAAGAACAACATCCCTATAATCAAGAACATAATTCCAGTCTCGAACGTCTTGTGCTCTCTCGATTGAATCATCTAATATAGCTGAAAGGAATGGTCGGGGTACATATTCTTGATAAAATACATCTGCTATATTTGACAAAAAAACTAATTTCTTGATTCTGAATTTATAATTCTCCATAAAATCTTCTATAAGTTCATCAACTGAAGTCGCTTTTTCTCCAATTGTTTTTAAAGTTTTTGTTAATTCTTGCGGAAGTGGAATAGCCGTAGCCCACGCTGAACGATGATTGAAATTTTTCCCAGGAATTGTTGGTACCATACAATTATTTATGGAATAATTTCTTGCATCGTCCAAAGGAACTCCTAATGTCAATAGTCTTGTGATATTAACTTTATCATTAAAGAAGGCAGGTTGAGGCATTCCTGTACTTATCACTTCAATTGCTTTATCAACTAATTTTTTAGGTATCTGGTCATTCCATCTTAGAGCTAATGGAGGTGTTACTGTTCTTACATTATTCATAGCATCTAAAACAATAAATGACATCTCATTTGTTATATCATTACCTTCAGAATCTGTTCCACCAATAGTAACAGTTTGGAATCCTATTGCACCTCCTCCTGCTCCAGACCATATTGGAGGATGGAGGAATCCTGTTTCTTGAGACTTCACAAAAATACATTCGACTAGTTCCTGAGCTTTTTCTCTTGTTATATTATTATTGTTTAAATCACTTTCATAAAAAGGATTAAAACATACGTCAAACCTTATTCCATCTCCAACCATTGGAACATCAATAAAATTAATAATAAGATGAATTAACCAATAAAATTGTAAAGCTTCGTATAGCGTTCTTGGAGGATTTTCAGGAACCCATTCAAAATTATTTGCTATAATTTCGAGTTCTTGTTTTCTCACTGGATCTTCAATATTTCCAATTTTTTCTCTGGCTAATTTAGCATATCTTTTTGCCCAATTAATTGCACCATTTAAAGTAATAACTACAGCTTCTAGAAATCTCTTCTTCTTTACGTAATCATCCCCATTAAGATTTCCATCTAACCATTCCCTCTCAAGCCTAGCTTTTCTTTCCTCAGCTTCTTGTATATAGCCTTTCAATCCTATTTGGAATAACTTCTCGAAATTTGGAGTAGCAGACTCCCAATTGAAAACATAAAATTCATTATATAACTCTTTCGGGATTGTATTCTTATGTAAATGGTGAATTGCTAAATTTTCCCAATATTTATCTATTTCTATTAATTCTTCCCTCTCTTCAGAAGTTAATAATTCGGAATATATCTTTCCAGGTGCTGTTTCTCTTTCAACCCATTTGTATGAAAACTCAGGGTAATGAACAACAGAATCAGGTGTAGAAGCAAAATTCCCTATTATCAATTCACCTGGACGAATATATAGCGTCATATTCTCTAAGATATACTTTAATGCTTCTGCCCTCCTTAATATCATTGGCTTTCCTTCAGTTTGTTTATAAGATTTAGTTAATAATCTTGCTCTTTCTAAATCTAATGTCCATCGCATTCCAGGTCTATTGGCTCTAGCATCATCAGCAATATCAAGGTTAGCAACTTGAAGAGATTTTATTGGTGTACTCATCATAAGTTTTTGAGTTCTTTCAGTCATAATTTTCTATACTCCCTCATAACCAAAATTTGTTATCATAATTAGATAATTATTAAAATTAATAAATATAAGATTAAAAATTTATTTAAAGGTTGTTTTTATATTTTAAATCAATAATTCTTCCCAAACGGTTAAATCTGGCAAATATAAATAGTAATAATAATTTCTCAAAATTGAAATAATAAATAAACCTATTTTAATTCAATAATCCAGAGATTCCATTGATGTGATATTTCATTAAGAGATCTATATTAACATCAACCCATTCATCATCTTTATAGTGTTTTGCTAATTCAAGTAAGCCCTCTATAAAATTATTAGATATGATATGAATTACAAAGGAATTGGTCAAATTCTTATCTCTAACTTTCTTCTCATGAACAATACTCTCCATAAAATGGGACTCGATTGTTTTAATTAGTTCTTCTTTAAAGTTTTTGTATTTAGTTCCTTCACTTTTATCCATTAGTATTATTAATTCTTTTGCGTTTTCTTTAATAATTTCTCCAACTGGATGAGCAACTACATCTGAAATCCTCCTAAAAAATTCAAATTCACCAAGTTTTTCTTCTGTTTCGAGTAAACGAGATAATAACGCCATAATTTTTTCATAAACCGGTTCTATTAAGGAATAAAACAAATAATGTTTACTTTTAAAGTAATTATAGATGTTACTTGTACTAATTCTTGCCTTTTTGGCTATATTCCTCATAGATGTTTTAGTATAACCATATATTAAGAAGTCTTCACGAGCCGCATCCTCTATTTGCTTTTTTATTTCTTCTTTTTTTAACCGCATGAATCCTTCCTTTTAATATTTAAAAAAAAATAGACTTAAAAATTTTTTATTTTTTATCTTTATTTTTTTATTTATTCACTTATGAATAAACAGCTGATTTGGGATTTTCATTGCTGACTAATGGACCTAAACCATTAATGGATTTTTCGAGCATATTATTCAATCTATCCCAATTTGTATTAATATCTATAGCATTAAATTGGCATTCTAGAATACAAGCTCCACAATGAATGCAAGATGGATTGTTTAAGAGTAAAGGTCCCTCATTCGTCATTTCAATACAATTCACTGGGCAAATATCTACACATTGCTCACATTTCTGACAAGCATCATGTTTAAAAATAAGTTGAGGGTATAAATGTTTATGCCAAAACTTTTCTCTGAAAATAATCTTAGCTTTTAATCTGTTCTTTAATTTTTGATAATTTAATTTTTTTGTAATATCCTTTGATTTATTAACAATTCCATAATTGTAATTAACAATCTTATTAACTAACTGTTCGATAATAGGTACAGCTTCTTCTCCTGGCATTCCTTCATTTATTTTAACATTAATCTGTGGTAAAGCTGTCATACAATGAAACGCGTTTATTTTCATACCCATAATTGTAAATCTCCCTGAATGTTTTAAGAGTTTTGCAGCTTCACGAAGCGCTACTCCAGAGTTTATTGCACCATAAGTTACAAATGGAACCGCTATTTTTGCCCACCCATTTTCAGGTTTGGGCAATGCCTTAATAATTTTTTTTACATTATAATGTAAATGATGAGCATAAACAGGAGATCCAATACACAGAAGATCATGTTCTTTTATAATTTCTTTCAAATAAGATTTTATGTTGTTCTCTCTAAAGATTCTATTGTCTCGTGTGAAATTATACAATTGGACTTGCTCATTTCTGGCAATAAGTTGTGTTTCTAACATTTTTCCTACTTTTAATGTATTTCCAGTAGGACTAAAAAGTAAAATTGCTACTTTCAAGCGTATCACCTCTTAACATATTAAGTTTTTTCAATAGCGTACAGTTGTTCGCTATTAATTATTAAAAAAGTACAAGTGTTCACTTTTAAACTTTTTGTTCTCCAAATTACAAAAACACAATATTCACTCCTTAATCAAATTAAAAATCATTATCTTCTCAAAAATTCTATTTTATAATTGAGCAAATATCAAAAGTTTAGATATTTAACATAATTTTAACAAAAATTAATAACCTATAACCGAGGTTTTGATATTTCATTTAACTTATATTAACCTTATGATTACAAAAGAAACAGATCATAATCATTTAATTAATGAAAAAAGTCCATATTTATTACAACATGTTAAAAATCCAGTTGATTGGTATCCTTGGGGAGAAAAAGCATTTCAGAAAGCAAAAGAAGAAAATAAACCTATTTTTCTCTCAATAGGGTATTCCACTTGTCATTGGTGTCATGTAATGGCTCATGAATCTTTTGAAGATGTAACTATTGCTAACCTGATGAATGATGTATTTATTTCAATAAAAGTGGACAGAGAAGAACGTCCAGATATTGATAAATTATATATGACGGTTTGCCAAATGATGACTGGCTCAGGAGGATGGCCTTTAACGATTATCATGACTCCTGAAAAGAAACCATTTTTTGCTGGAACATATTTTCCAAAACAAACTAGGTTTGGGCGAATTGGATTGATAGACCTAATTAATAAAATTAAAGAGTTGTGGAATAACCAAAGAAGCGAACTTATGAATTCAGCTGATCAAATTACCTTTAGCATTCAGAATATTGATCAAGAATCACCAGGAGAGAAATTTTCAGAAACAACTCTTAAAAAGGCATTTCGACAGTTATCTATTCAATTTGATTCTGTAAATGGGGGATTTGGTGATCGTCCGAAATTTCCAACTCCACACAATTTAATTTTTCTACTACGATATTGGAAACGAACTGGAGATAAAAAAGCACTAGAAATGGTTGAAACCACACTTCAGGAAATGAGGAAAGGAGGAATTTATGATCATATTGGTTTTGGTTTTCATCGATATTCAACAGATTCAGTTTGGTTGGTTCCTCACTTTGAAAAAATGCTTTATGATCAGGCATTAATTGCAATAGCGTATATTGAAGCATATCAAGCAACTAAAAATAATATTTATAAAAAAACGGTTGGGGAGATATTTACTTATGTTCTAAGAGATATGCTTTCACCAGAAGGGGGATTTTATTCTGCTGAGGATGCAGATAGTGAAGGAGAAGAAGGGAAATTCTATGTGTGGTCTAAAGCAGAATTAGAGAAAATCTTCAAAAAAGAAGAATTAGAATTAGCTATTAAAATCTTTAACATAAGGGATGCTGGAAATTATCTTGAAGAAACATCAGGGAAAAAGATTGGAAAAAATATCTTACATTTAAAAAAATTCCCTGAAATTGAAATGCATGAGGATATTGAGGAATTACGTTCGTTATTGTTTAAATCAAGAGAAAAGAGAATTCATCCTCAAAAGGATGACAAAATATTGACTGACTGGAATGGCCTGATGATTGCTGCGCTAGCTAAAGCAGGGATAGCATTTGAAGATGAAAAATATATTTCAATGGCAAAAACAGTAACTAACTTTATACTTTCAAATCTTCGAGATACTAATAAAAAACTAATACATCGGTATAAAGATGGTGTTTCAGAAATAAAAGGTTACTTAACTGATTATAGTTTTTTCATTTGGGGGCTTATTGAGCTATATGAAGCCACTTTTGATATTGATTATTTAAAGACTGCTCTCGAATTACATAAGATTCAAATTGAAGACTTTTGGGATAGCAGTATCGGAGGATTTTATTTTACTGCAAAAAAGAGCGAAAATTTATTAATAAGGCAAAAAGAAATTAATGATGGTGCCATTCCTTCAGGTAATTCAATTGCTATGCTGAATTTACTGAGATTGAGTTATATAACAGGAAATCATGAATTAGAAGAAAAAGCAGATAAATTAAATAGAGTTTTTTCTGAAAAAGTAAAATCAAATCCATTAGCATATACCCAGTTTTTAATTGCTATTGATTTTGCGGTTGGACCAAGTTATTCATTAGTCATCGCAGGTGATTCAGGTGCTAAGGATACTTATGACCTTATAAAATTGATTCAAAAGTGTTATCTTCCAAATAAAGTAATTTTACATAGAAATACAAAAGGTGAATTCTCAGATATCGACAGTTTGTCGAATTTTGTTCAGTTTTTTATTAAATTAAATGAGAAAGCTACTGGATATGTGTGTATTAATAAAATTTGTAAACCTCCAACATCAGATCCTCAAAAAATGATTGAACTTTTAAATACAAGATGGAAATCTTATTAAAAAGTAGTAAAGTTTTATATTATCAGAAAATAAATCGATTTAAGAGACTAAGAAGATAGATTCCATTTTTTCTTTAATAACCTTATTATAAGATAAACATATGATAAATATCTCATAAAAAATATTATCGATTTTTATAATGATTAAGAATATAGAATATCTTTTTTAGTATATTTTTCTTTTTAAATATTTATGCCATTTCCAAAACCAAGAAGACTATCAAAGAAGAAAATAAGAAAATCTATAACACTACCGGAATATCTCGATGATTGGATTGAGAGATATTTAAAGTATGAGAGAGAACAACAACAGCAGAAAAGAGGAAAAGTAGAAAATGATGTAAAATCATACTCTTCATTTATAACTAAGACTTTAGAAAATGTAATGAACCTATTTTTGAAGGGTAAAAATTTTAAGGATTTGGAGGTTGCTGTCGATAACAGGATGAATAATTTTTATGAAAAAATTACATTTAGAGCTTTAATTATTTATTATGAGTTCTTAACTAGATTAAGTAAGTATATTAAATTTGATCTGAAAAGATTTTTAAATGTATTCATGATGTATCATAATGTCTTTACCAGAGGTAAAACTATTACAGAGGAGGATGCTGTTATCACTTTAAATAGGTTTAAAAACTTTATGATTAACAATAAAACAACAAAAGATATTATGATTGAACGTAGTGGGAATAAATACATATTTCAATATTTTGGAATTTATCCTGAAATGCATTATGATTTTTCTAAGTGGATTGCAGGTATTTTAGCATTTTTAGGTCTTGAAATTAAAAAAATGTCCCATTCAAGCAATTATACAAGAATGGACTTTGAAATAACTGAGATATTCAAAGTAAATGATGCCGTTTTAGAGGATAGAATTAAACTTTTTAATTATAATACGGATTATTTTACTAATTATAGTAAGATCTTAGAGGATGAAGATAATATCCATTTATGGATAAGACTTAATAAGTCTGATCTTCCTATTATTTCTTTTAGAAATATTGAAGATGGTTTAGTAATAATAAGAGAAATAATTAGCGATTTGAACAAATGGATATCACCAAGAGAATTCAAGGTTAAATTATTGGAGTTATATAAAAAATTGAGATGGATTAATAATGTTAATGAAACAAAATTATCATTTCAACTTTTAATTGATAAGTATTCGACAGAGTATAATATTATGAAAATAATTTTTGATGAATTAAAATTAGAATTTGAAGAGTCTGAGAATTCTATATTTTTAAAATAATTTTACTAATTCATTGAAAGTTTTTTATCAATCTATCGATTTTAGTACGATATAAATCAGAAAGTGGTTTTACCATCCTGGGTTCGAATAATTTGAAGTTCTGCTCACTAAGATCTATGAGAGTTCTGATTATTTTTTTTAAGTAAGATGAATTTTCAGCTATAGGAGCTTTAGATAATGTTTCAGCCATATTTGAATAAACATCTATAACTTTTTTTTCTGTTTCATAATATGCTTTGAATGCATATTTAAGTGCTGAGAACCCTCCACCAAGTGCCTGATGATTAAAAGGAAAATATCCATCCTCATACACTAATTCAGCAGGTAAATCATCTCCAAAAAGTCGTCCCTCTTTTTTAAGGTGTTCATATAAATTTGTCGAAGGTAATGGCTTTAATGTTGATATGAAATACATTGTAGAGTTATACTCAAGATTTCCTTTAATTTCTAACTCAATATTCTTGTGGGTATGGTGGGGTAATCCTAGAATAAAATTTTGGTTTGTAATGATTCCAAGATCAGATAATTTTTTTGTGAAATTCTTTGATATTCCATAATTTTTTTCATAACCTCCATTAAGAGTTGATTCAATGCCAAAATTAACTAAAAGAAATTTAACTCGACATTTTTCTTGTATTAAATTAAGGTTAAAATTCTTTAGATGATTCAATGAAATTAAACAAATAATATATAAATAATTGTCATAAGTTCCCTTGTAGTTCATGAAATAATTAAAAACTCTATTCCAAACTCGTTCAGGTAAACAAGCATTAGGTTCACATAAATATAGAAATTTATCCTTACGATCCATTTCTAATAAAGAAACTAAGTTCTTTATAATATTTTTTGACTTCGAAAAGGGATTATACCGTAATTGTTTAGCTGTTATACAGAAATCACAATTATATGGACATCCAATTTGAGTTACCATATAAGCTGTTTTAATATTTATAGGTAATATCCGAGTGTTCATGATTAAAGTAGAAATCTTATATTCTTCATTCCTTAATTGAGGTAATTCAAATTTTTTTCTTAACCAATTAATTCCATTACCAATACAAATGTTCTTATTATTAACAAGTAATTTTAATCGTTCATATAATGCCCCAGGTCCACCGATAAATAATTCAATTTCAGGATAGTCCTCTCTAATAATCTTGATTACCTTAATTGCATTCTCTAATCTATGAGCATAAACGCTTAATCCTATATGAGTGATATCCTCCAACCTGTCAATTATTTCATTAATATTTCTTTCTGTAATAGCTTCATTGATAACAATGGATTCTATTTCGGGTATATTTATTGATAAGAAATGGCCTTCAATATTCGGGGATCCTAAGGTGTTGGAATAAATCATAGAATTATAAGGATTTAATTTATACCCATATTCATCAAAAGCTTTTTGGATATCAAATTTATTTATATATTTCGGGAAATCATCATATTTTGGATTATTCAATACTTCTGAGGCAAATTCTTCTGTAGATCTTAATTCTGATGGAAGAGATTTAATAAACATTATTTTAGGTTTAATTTTTAAAACGCCTCTTTGTCTGTTTTTGAAAACCCTAACAATATTGAATCATAGTCTCTGTAATAAAAAGGAAGGTAAGCATAGTACTTTGCTCCTAAATCGATTAAGATATTCTGGCTAATTATATCATCAACCTGTAAAGGAAATGAGATTGAATTTATGTTATTATTATGTGAATATTCATGTAATATCAATTCGATTACTTTTTTTTTACTTATTAAGTTGATATTATCCTTTAGAAATAAAAAATCATACCAGCATTTTTGATATTGATTTTCAGTAAGTTCAGCTATTTTTTCCCCATCGTTAACACAAATTTGAATCAGAACTGATCCTTTATGATTTTCTTTAAATCTGGTAATCCATATATCATCGATCTTGAAAATTTGAGCAGCTTTATTTGAATTTGAAGTTGCTATAATTCTTTTTATCTTTGCAGTATGAATTGAATTATAAACTAATGGACTTAGTTTCACATGTGGCTTAATAATTTTCCAGTTAAAATCATATTGGATAAGACCAAAAATCTTTAATCCTTTATTGTTATCATGATTTGGAATTCGACCTAATAACTTGAAATTGAATCTCTTTAAAACATTGATTATGGGAATATTATGCTCATTAATTATAGCATAAACACACTTTAGAATAGAGGAGTTCATTACTTTTTTCAATTTTATCATTTCCATACCAATTTGTGTTATAATCCCTCTCCACTGAAAATCTGGATCCACCATTGTCACCTTTAAATATCCAGCATTGTGCTTTAGAGAAAATAACATTTGTCCAATTAACTTTCCATTTAAAAAAGCACCTTTCCAGTAAGTATATTTTTCTTTTAGTGTGTTTTGAATGAAATCAATATCATAATATTCTTTTTCAAAATATGAATTTCCATAAACCTTTTTAATTAAATTTAAAATTCTATCAGCATCTTCTTTATCTAAATTCCTTATGGTAATTTGATTGTTCAAATTAGAAAACCATCACTAATTAATCAGAAATTAAATAAATACATAGTTTCTAAATTATTGGTACTTTGAAAGAAACCTGTAATTTTGTATAATAACATGATAAAATGAATATAAAAATAAATGTCATATTAAACATATTAAAGAAAATGAAAAGTAATCTTTAACTGATATAGAAAATTAAAATTTATAAATTTAAAGATTAAAAAATCTCAAAGCACATCTATTACTCTTCGAGAATATTTATCTTGATTATTTTTAAAAATTATCCTTTTAGTAAATAGAACTTTTATAGTAATACTTTTTCATAAATTCATATTTATATATAAAAAAAAAAAAATCAAAAAATTGATTTTATTCTATTTTTTGAATTTAAATACTGAAAGGGGAGAACAAAACTTAAGATCAGAAAACCCTTCCTGCTTTGCAATTAATTTCATTTTATCTTTAGTAAAAAATCCTCCTGCTCCTTCAATAGTATTTAACATTAGATTTAGATAATGATCGACATATGGATATAAAACATTTGTTCCAAAACAAATACCTCCAGGTTTTAAGCATCGATACATTTCTGCTAAAGAAGATTTCAAATCGGTCCAGTGTAATACTTGTGAAATATATATATAATCAAAGTAATTTTCAGGATATGGAATTTGAGTAGTTGTTCCCTTCTTAAATTCAGGATGATAAGGTTTGAGTCCTGAATAAGCTTCCTCTGTTATGTCTGAATATTTTTTAACTATATAATAAAACTCATTCTTAGCAATATCTATAAAACTATCATTTATATCAACCCCTAT
Organism: Promethearchaeota archaeon; assembly: GCA_019058425.1. GTDB lineage: Archaea > Asgardarchaeota > Lokiarchaeia > Sigyniarchaeales > SOKP01 > Loki-b32. Next base: position 12,415 of record JAHPYZ010000059.1, on the reverse strand, counting down.
TAGTTTAAAACCATTTTTGGGTTGAAAATTGCATTTCTCCATTATTTGAACCCAGAAATCTGCTGTTTCCATTCCACTTCCGCACCCTAAATCAAGAAAATTTCCCGGTTTTTTTAAAGCATCAGGAACAAATGAAAGTGCTGCATAACGTATTAGTTCATAGGTTTTTAATGATAAAGCATCTTCAAAAAGAAATAGATTAAATCCTGTTGATACATCATGGAATTTATTATATAATCTATCAAATACAGCATTTGCCATACCTTCCAATAATTCTTGAATTGGTTTTTGTAAAACATGCGAAGGAGGTATCGGTTGAATATCTAAGGATTTACGTAATATGAAATATCCATTATTTGTTTTTTCAATAGTGTTATCACTTAGAAGTGTATCTAATAACAAATAAAGAAAATTATCATCAGTTATTTTAAATTCATCTTTAACATCTGAGAATTTATGTGGTTGTTTAAGAAAACTAAGAAAATTATCTTTTAATCCTAATACTACAAGATTTCGTAAATATTTACTAAATTTCTTTGCAGTTTTTGAAGTACCCCCTAATTTGATCAAATTTTTCCAAACATTTATTCGCTTACCTAACGTTGTCATTTTTATTTTCACCTCTTATTTTTTTCATTTTTTATATAATTTCTTTATATTCCTTTCTCAATTCGAATTTTTATCTGAAATTAAAAGTCTAATTTAATATCAAATAATATCAAGTTCACATTAGTAAATCTCTCCTATTTACAAAATCTATAACCTTAATAAGCTTCTCAAATGAATCAGTACTATTGGTTGTTCTTAAAAATTCGACAGTATTGAGATTTGATTTAAAATAGGACAGTAAATATTCTTGATCAATAGAAAACATTGGACTTATTCTTTCTATTATTCGTGGTATTCTGTCTTTATATTTAATCTCAATCTTTGAATAAAGTAAATCATCAAAAATTAATCGATCTATTAATTCTTCTGATTTTTGATCTAAATTTGAGTGATTAAGAAATTCTGATATCAATAAAATCCTAGGAATCTTAGAAATTATGTAAGCATCAGAATTAATTTGATTATTCATCTTTGAAATTACTGATTTCATCCATGGTATTTCCGAATCCTCTTTTAAGTTAATACATATGAAACTGTCACCAGAATTCCAGATATGGAAATTATGCTCCACTATTGAAACATTCAAATATTCAGGTATAGTAGCGTAAACTTTATTAGTTTCTTGCACTTTAATATTAAGTAGATTTATTAATTCCATTACATTAATTTGAGATGGTGATACAAGTTCAAATACCCAATTATTAAATGTATTAAAGACCAGAAAAATATTAAAGATAGGATGGGATTCTAATGGTTTTCGACCTTCGTTACTTAATTTATAAAAATTTTGAGCTTTATTATCAACAATATTATAATTTTGAAGCTTTATTTTATAAGTATTTAAATAATCTTGAAATTGTCCATTATTCTCAACGATTACATTATTTACATGTAACTCATCCTCAAAATAATGCGCTACTTCATATGAACATGTTGCTCTTCCAAAGAATTTCTCATTAACATTTTTTTTTAAGTATGAGTTCTCATCATTAATATTAAACATTACTTCCGCACCACACATTAGACAAGTGAAATTTGTTGATTTTAAACTACTAGGTACAATTTCATAATCAACTCTCTGATATCCTCGAACGCAAAATTGTTGATCTAAAAAGATTTGAAAGTTATGGTCACACAAAGATTTACTAGGTATTGATATTGTTGTTAACCCTTGATTTTTCAAGATACCTTTTGGTACGTTAACTTGTCCTTTTTCTCCACAGACTGGACAAGTGATCTCAACCTTTAGACTCTTTTGAAGCTCCTCTTCTATAAATAAACTTTTATTTATTATATTAACCACCAATTTTTAATTTCATTTTAATATCAACAAAGAATATATTCTTGGAATATTATCCCCTAACCTCCTATGAGTCATTCTAAGAATATACTTGTGGGTTAAGGCAATTACTGTTATATAATCAATATTATTCCTTTATATATCCATGTGTTAATTAAACTATTAACCCCTAAATAGCGCTTTTAATAAAATTTCTAAAAAGATAAATCTCTTAAAGAATAATCTGATATAGACTGATTGCACAATAATATCATAAGCTCTTCTTTATAAAATTTATAGATTTATTAATTTTAAATGTAATTTTTAAATCTTTATCATCATACACATTTTAAGTAAAAAAAAAGATTCTCAATATCTTCAATGAATAAAAAATTGTAATCTGATTAGTTAATTGCTATAATCTATCAGTAATTATTGAATAAATTTGTTCAGCAGTAAAACCTTTAATGTCTATTGCAGAACATCTGCAATTTCCAGAACACGCGCCACATCCTTTACAGAGCGCTTCATTAATTTTAGCCACAGTTCCAAACCATCGATCTTCAACAAGCTCAATAGCTCCATAAGCACAATTTTCGACACACATACCACATCCTATACATCTTTCAGGTCGAACAATTCCAAAAAATGGTTCTACTTCAACTTCTCCCTTTGCCATTAAAACCGCTGCACTTGAAGCTGCACCTTTAGCTTGAGCTACTGCATCAGGAATATCTTTCGGTCCTTGAGCTACTCCCGCAATAAAGATTCCATCGGTTAAAGTATCAACTGGTCTTAATTTTGGATGTGCTTCTAAAAAGAAACCATCTGCAGATTTTTGAATTCTTAACAATGATGTGATCATATCTGAATCTGCTCGAGGTTCTAAACCACAAGATAAAACAAATAGATCTACTTTTAATTCAATTGGTTGTTGTAGTAGAGTATCTTCAGATCGAATAATAACATTGTGATCTTCATCTTCAGTTACCTCTGCAATTCTGCCTCTTACATAATTAATTCCATAATTTCGACCTGCAGATTCATAAAATTCTTCATATCCTTTTCCAAAAGCTCGAATATCCATGTAAAATATATACACATCTGCTTCTGGATGTTTTTCCTTATATTGGCGAGCTTGTTTCGAGCTATACATGCAACACACCCTAGAGCAATATTGATTTCCTCCCTCCCTAAAATTCCTACTTCCAACACATTGTAAGAAAGCGATACTATGAGGTTCTTTTAGATCAGAAGGTCTCACTGGTCTCCCAACAACTGGTCCAAAAGAACTCAATAATCTTTCCATTTGAAGTCCAGTAATAACATTTGGATATTTACCATATCCATATTGCTTCAATTCTGTTGGATCATATAAATCCCATCCAGTTGCAACAATAATTGTTCCTACTTTTACTTTTAAATACTCTGGCTCTTCGTCATATATTATTGCTTCTGGTTCACACACATCTGTTCTTGCACATATACCACACTTTATACAGTGATTCATATCGATAGTATATTGTCCGGGCACTGCTTGAGGGAATGGTATGTATATTGCTTTTCTTGTAGCTAATCCCAGATCGAATTCATTACCAACAACCACAGGACAATAATCAACACAAATTCCACAACCAGTACATTTTTCTTGATCTACATAATGAGGTTTCTTTAATATTGTGACTTCAAAATTTCCTATATACCCAGTAACTTCTGTTACCTCAGAATATGTTAAGAGCTCTATATTTTTTTCTCTTGACACTTCTGACATTTTAGGCGTAAGAATACAACTTGAGCAATCCATTGTTGGAAATGTTTTATCTAATTGAGCCATATGACCCCCAATAGTTGCTGATTTTTCAACTAAGTATACCTTATAACCCTCGGCAGCAAGGTCTAAAGCAGCATTCATTCCTGCAATTCCACCTCCAATTATTAAACAAGAAGGTTCAACTTTTACTTTCTGGACTTCTAAAGGTACCAGTTCTCTTGCTTTAGCTATAGCCATCCTAATATGGTCTTTAGCAGTCTCATATGCTCCTTCTGGTTCTTTCATATGAACCCAAGTTGAGTGTTCTCTAATATTTGCCATTTCAAACAGAAATTGATTTAAACCTGCTTCTTTACATGCAATCCTAAAAGTAGGTTCATGCATTCTTGGAGAACATGCAGCAACAACTACTCTATTTACCAAACCAGCTTCAATATCCTCTTTAATAGTCTTCTGACCTACATCAGAACAAAAGAATTTGTATTCTCTAGCAACTGCTACGTTTGGTAGTGTTTTAGCATACTCTACTAAATCTGGAACTGAGACAACACCACCAATATTTACTCCGCAATGACATACATAAACTCCAATCCTAGGTCTCTCATTCCCGGTAATATCGATTTCCTTTTTGGTTTCTGTCATTTTTTTCCACCTATATTAATTGCTCTTTAACTAATTCTAAAAATGGATCAACTGAGATAAATGGAGAAACACCTTGTAATTCATGATTTTTAACTAAGCCTAATAAATTTGGATCCATTCCAAATGCAGTTCCTAAAAGTTGAGTGATATATATAACAGGTATCTTAAATGGTTCGCCAATTATATCTCCATAAAAATTATTTACCTCAACTTGTCCTAGATCTAATTGTAAGTGGCAGAAGGGACAGCAATTAACAATAATATCTACTCCTGCATCTCTCATATTCACTAATTTTTCTCTCGTAAAGTCTGCTGCAACTTCTTTAACAGCAGTTCTAACAGCTCCTCCTGCACCACAACACATATATTTATCTTTATAATCTATACTTTTGGCTCCAGTTAATTCAACAATTTCATCAAGGAATCTAGGTGCTTCATATTCACCAGCCCAAGGTCTTTTATCACTTGGTTTTACTATATGGCAGCCATAATGAACTGCCACTTTTAAGTCTGAAAATTTTAACTTAATATAGTCTTTTAGGTGATCTAATCCCATATCGAGATATAATGCTTGAACGATATGTTTAGGTTCAAGATTCCCCTTATAATTCCTACCTACTTTCGCTAGGTATTCATTTACTTCTTTTTTTAATTCGTATTCATGCTCAAGTTCATACCATGCATCTCTCAAAGTTCCATAGCATCCATTGCAACCGGTTATGGGGCTTACTCCGATCTCTTCTGCGATAGAAATGTTTCTAGCTGCAATAACCAACCAGGTTGGTATATGAAACGCTCTAAATACACCTGGAGCGGGACAACATGAAGCACCAGGCAAGTCTAAAAGTTCAGCTCCGAGATAATCAAAAACATGTCTTATTGAAGCTTCAATCATAGGATAACGATTCGGAATTACACATCCCAGAAAGAGACCATAATGCCATTTATAATCTTCATTCATATTTATTTCTCCTCATCTTTTTTTTCAGCTTTTGCCCTTTCTTCCTTTAATTTTGCTGCGTTATCCATTAATTTTCTAAATCCTACAGCCTTCATTAATTCTTGGCATTCTTTGACTGCTTCAGGGTATGAATGGACAGTAGGGGGTAATGGTGGTAATCCATATGATTCTCTTAAATCTCTCCACTTTTTATTTGCTTCTCCATTAGCAGGTACACCATGTCCCGTAGCATAGAAAATGTTGTTTGCTAAACCAAAATGTGAATCTAGAATATATCCTTCCTCTACTGCTATATTTCTAAGTTTTATAATCATATCTGTTACTGGAATATTACGAGGACATCTTTCATAACAATAATAACAGGTTGAACAAAGCCAAATATCAATATCTTGTAAAACAGATTCGTCACCTGTTAATGCTCGGCGGAGAGCAGAGCGAGTCCTATATGCGGTTCGACGTCCACTTGGACAACTTCCGGTACAAGTTCCACAATTGATACATGCTCTTATTTTTTCTAAACCAGCATCAACAAACTTTTGTGCAATTCTGGAGCTTGTAGACTTATATACTTTTCTTTTTATATACTTTTCTACATTTTCGCTCATTTTTATATCAAATCCCCTATGGTGTGTAAAAATTGATTTGCGATTTTGTAAAAAAACAAAGTAATTACTTTTACGAGTTTGATCAAACAAATTGATTGATAATCTTAAAAAGGTAAAAGTATTTTTATTAAAAAAATTTGTTATCGATATTTAATAACTGAATCTTACGGAACAGTTATTTCTTATATTTAACAATTTTATAATGTAGTAATTTCCCTTATATTATTAGAATTTTGGGATTAAAAATAGATTAAAAATTTAGACAACTTATTGTTAATTATATTGCTGGATTAATTCATCTAAATATTCAGTTTGTTTATCTTTTGGTAAAAAAGCTAATTCTTTCTTAATTTTCTTTTTTTGTTCTTTTGTAACATTTAATAGTTTTAGTTTGTCTCTAATATCTTTTGATAAAACGGCGTAAATTCTCATAAAATATTTTTTTATTTCCGGAATATCCTCAAGATCTCTATTTTCTTCTATTTCTTTCATCTTTTTCATTTGATTTATTTATTTTTTGAAAATATGATAAAGGTCATTTCTTTTGATTAATAAAAAACAAAGGAATTTTATAAAAAATTAGGAGTCCAGTTCTTCTAAAGATATAAAAGTTTATCATAAAATTCTGTGTATTTTAAATCATTATTTTTTTATAGGGATTGTGAAATGAAAAGTTGTTCCTCTATTTCTTCCCTCAGATTCAAACCATATATCTCCATCATGTAATTCCACAAGTTTTTTAGTGATATATAGGCCAAGTCCAGTTCCATCTGCTGCAACATCCCAACCTTGTCCATATCGTTCAATTTTTCCAAATTGTTTAAATACGAGACTCTTTTCTTCTTCTGTGAATCCAATACCGTCATCCTTAACTAGGATTTCAAATAAATCATTTTCAATCTTTGATTCAATAGTAATATTACCTCCGGGAGGTGTGTATTTAATAGCATTTACTAATAAGTTCGAAATTACTTCATAAATTCTTTCTTTGTCGAATTTGGTTTCTAGTTTACTGTGTAAATTAAGAATAATTGACTGGTTCCTTAATTTTGTTAAACCATTTAACTCTTTTACACAGAAATTTATTAAAAATGTCAAATCTTCGTCTTGTAAATTTAAAGATAATTGTCCTGCTTCTAATTTAGTACTCTCTAATAATAAATTGATAATCTCTTCAAGACGTTTACTTCCATCTTTAATTTCTCCTAAGATCGATATGATTTCGGGATCCAATTTAGATTTATATAGGGTTAGTAATAATTCTGTGAAACCTTTAACTGAGATTAAAGGAGTTTTCAATTCATGAGAAGTTCTTGAAAATAACTCTGATTTTAATTTATTTATTTTATTTAAAGTTATATTTTGCTCTTCCAAATCTTGTTGAACTTGCCATCGTCTTTGTTCAATTTCTAAAGCATCACATATTAAAAATAGAACTAATTTATCTTGGCCACTTATAACTGGATTATTTTTGTAAAAAATACATATAGCACTGGTTAAACCCTCATGAGACTTAATTACTTTTCCTAAACTTCCCTTGAATTTATGTTCTATAATAAAAGGATCAGTTTTTGCATAGTTCATTTGATCTATATTAAAGAAGGTTTGAGGAAAGTCGTGTTCTTCATAGAATAAGGCACTAATAAAGAGTTGAGAAAAATCTTCTGAGTTGTAATTATAATTAACTTTTTCAGAGGTGATCATTTTAAAGTATTCTTGCTCTTCAGATACTGATTTGTATGTGTATAAAATCATATCTCCTTCGAGTAATTTTAAACATGTGTTTAAGAGCAAATCAATATTGTTTCGAATATCCGCTGTGAAATTGAGAAAGTTAATATTCAACTCATAAATTAGGTTTTCATACATTTTTTTTTCAGTAATATCATCCAACCATACTCTAATACTAGTTATTTTACCTTCTTCATTATAGTGGGGGACTCTTTTCCCAGATAGCCATTTTAACCTTCCTTGCTTATCAGTAATTCTAAATTCTAATTCTGATTCCTCATTTGTCATTAAAAGTTTGTTTAAATCTTTTGGGTGAATAAGATCATTCCGAAAAACTTTTTCAGTTAACTCTTCTTTGATATATCCAACTATATCTAATAATTTAGGATTAATATATACAAGCTTATTATTTATCACATCAAATTCCATTATTCCAACTGAAGATGTTTCCAAGATACCACGAAATTTTTCTTCACTTTCCTTTAAAACTTTTTCAGCTTGCTTAATACCTGTTATTTCATGAATAACAGCAAGTATATACGATTTTCTTTTCATATTGAATAAAGTGGAACTTATTTGCACCCATTTCAAACTACCATTCTTACTTTTAATAGGAAGTTCTACAGCATCTAAGAGATTGTTTCCAAATAAATCTTTATATCCTTCCTTTAACTTTTCTAAACCATCATCTTGGTATAGTTCTAATTCTATGAAGTTTTTTCCAAGAAATTCTTTAGAAGAATATCCACTTATTGATTCTATAGCAGTATTACATTCAATAATTTTTCCTCGTAAATCTGATAAAATAACACCATCAGGAGAAGTTTCATATAATTGATGATATTTAGCTTCTGAATCTTTTAATTCTTCTTCAGCTTTTTTTCTTTCACGGATATCCTCTATGATCACTTGAATTACTTTCTCATCTTCAATTGATAGAATAGAACCTTGATATGAAACCCAAATTTGAGATCCTTCTTTTGAGTATAACTGAATTTCTCTTGGTTCTATAATATTATTTTTAAGGAGTGTTTTGAAGTCTTTTAATACGGTATACATGTATTCTTTTGGGATGAAAGAAGTATTAGCAAAACTCTTTCCAACTAGTTCACTTCTAGTAAAACCAGATAATTTTTCAGATGTAAAATTACAATCTATTACTATTCCTTCCATATTAATAAGAAGAAGAGCATGAGGTGAACTCTCAAATAAATAACGATATTTTTCTTCAGATATTTTTAATTTCTGTTCAGCTAGCTTTCTATCTGTTATATCTACAAGAGATACAATAACTTTTTTCCATGTTTTTTCAAATCCTGGTACTATTGCTGTCTTAGCATAAAGATATATATTTTCTCCTGAAAGAGTTTTAGTAGCAATTTCTGACTCATAGGTTTTATTACCGTTTATTAAAGATAAAAATTCCCTTCTATTATCTGAATATATTTCCTCTGACATTTTTTCATTAATATTTTCACCTAACTTATTCATTCTAAGGATAAAATCATCTTTATTATTGATTTTGTAAACCTCCAAAATTTTCTGATTCACATCGACTACTTTAACTTTTGTCATAAAATTAAAGACTTCTTCAGGATTTTCATCAAGATATTTTTCAAAATCATTAATGCCAGTAGTTTTAAGATCATCAATATATTTTTTCATCTCTGAAAAGTCTTGATCCATCAAAGCAATTGGAGATTTTTCAAATAGATTCCTATATTTTTCTTCAGATTCCCTTACTTTCTGCTCTGCAACCATTCTTGAGGTAATATCTATTTGAGTTAACAAATCTGCCGTTCTACCCTGATATGTAATAGATTTTGAATAATTTTCTACATACTTTACGTTTCCATTCTTTGTTATAATCTTAGCGATATAATGATGAATAACATTGGTTGAACCTTGCTGCTTTTTCTTTATTTGTTCTAATGCCAAATTTCGGCTTTCTGGATGAAGAACTTTTATAAATTCATTCGGTTTCCATTCACTAACTTCTTCTAAAGAATATCCATAAATATCTGCCATTTGTTGATTTACATATTTAATATTGAAATCTTGAATAATACATATTCCCATAAGTGATTGCTCTGCTATAGTCCTAAACTTTTCTTCTGCCATTTTACGTTCAGTAATGTCTGTAAAAGTTACAGCAAAATATCCTAATTTTGGGGAATATCCCGAAACTTTATACCATCGATTAAGTGCTTCTGAGTATTGTTCAATTGTCAATGGAATTCCAGTGAGTCCTACATTACCAAATTTTCCAATCCAATCTGCTGAGTCATTCTCAGTTCCAGGGATAGCTTCTGTTACCTTTTTTCCTATTAGATTTTCCCTTTTCGTTCCCGTTAATTCTTCAAATGCGGGATTTACCTCTATATATTCATAATCTATCGGTTTATTATTATCATCAACAATAACTTTATGATATGCAAATCCAGCGTTCATATTTTCAAACAAAGAACGATATTTAATTTCTGATTCTTTTAATTTCTCTTCCGCTTCTTTCTTTATATACTCAAGATGGTATTTTTCTGTTATGTCTGTAATTGTACCTTCTGTTGCTATAGGAATACCATCGTCATTCTTAATTATATGAGAATTTCCTTCTAGAATTATTTCAGTTCCATCAATTCTCTTAGCTTTTGAAACATAATTTTTGGCATATCCAAACTTCCTTAATTCTCCAATGAATTTATCTCTATCATCTTTGTTTTGCCAAAAATCAAATGTTTTAGTTCCAATTAAATCTTTTGATGGGGGAATCCCTAATATTTCATTAAATCTTCGATTATATTTAATGACGATACCATCCAAACTAACTCGAAAGAAACCAACATCTAAATCATTAATCATATTTCTATAGTTTTCTTTAGATTTTATGATTTCTTGCTCTATTTTCTTGCGATCAGTTATATCTCTAGCAATAGCAAGAAATTTTTTATCTCCTGTATTATCAAAAAAACTTTTTGTTGTAAATTCAAACCATTTGTAGATACCATTTTCATGTCTTAATCTTGCTTGAATGGTCACAATTTCTTGTTTTTGAGCTTTATGTAATGAGCTAATTACTTTATTTTTGTCTTCCGGGTGAAAAAGCAGAAGTATCTTTCTACCATAAAATCCCTCATCAGAATAACCGAGTAAGCGTTCATGTACTTGTTTATTTATATATTCAATTTCAAAATTGCTATTTGTAACTCTAATTAAGTCATTCGCATTTTCAAAGATAAATCGATAATTCCATTCAGATTCTCCAAATTTTTCTAATTCCTTTGTTTTTAATTCCATACTTTTTTCTTCTGAAATATCATGTAATCTTATAAGTACTTTATCACAATCATCTTCATCGTAAAACTTTCGAGAGCGTAATTCTGTCCACGTGAGATTTCTATTTTTTTGAATCATTTGGATATCTAGTTTACAATTATCTTGTTTCAATAGCTGAATGAAATTTTCTTCGGTAACTCCATTTCCATAATGAAATAAATTCAGTAGAGATTTACCTAAAAGATTCTTTTTTGAATAATTTAATTGATCTAAAAAATTACATTCAAAAATTTCTTCAATTTTGAATGAATTCTCTAACGAAGTAATTATAATTAAGTCATCTATAGTTTCTATCAAGTAAGGAAAAATTTTTTCAATAATGGTAAGATTATTATTATTTTTGGATATCATATGAGATTACCTAAAGGTTTGAATAATTTTAATATAGTATAATTAAAAAGATCTAATGGTATCTATAAATCCTTTAAAAAAGTAGATTTATTTATATCTTATCTTATTACATCATTTTCGTAATAGGTATATACACAATTGTATTCTCGATCAGGTTATAGTAAATATTTTTTTAAAATTTCATCTGTTTCGACATCAACAGTTAATTCTTTATCCAAATTTTTATAATCTTTTCCATAGATTACTTTACCGCGAGATTCGCTCAAATCAGAATATCTTAACGTTAGTTTTGCCGCATATTTCAATGAATTTTCATCAAATTTCCCTTGGAGAATAGTAATAGGACCAGGAACTTCTTTAGCTTCAATTATTAAATCATTCGGTTTTTTGAGATTAAGTAGTATTTTGTTCTCAACTTCATCTCTCCCTACTATTATTTTTATATATTTATATCGAAAATGTCGACCATATTTTAAAATATTTATATCTCCCAATCTTGGCTTTTCATTATGTTTTAAGTAATCTTGCATTCGATTTGTAAAATTAACATCAGTTAATAGACAACCACCGCAAGCATAGTAATTTTCTAAAAGATAATATTTCCTAGCTAATTCCATTTGAATTTTTCTACTCCTACCCTTAATTCCTAACAATTTTTTTCTATCTATCAAACCTTGTTCTTCATATATAGTTGGTTTTAGATGATGAGCTGATAAGGGTCTTAAGAGTTTTCCTTCAAGTCCAGATTCTTTTTCTACAATGTTCAGTGCTTTCATATGTTGTGATTTTGGCCTTTGATTAAGAACTTCTCCAGTAAATATCAAATCTGCGTTTATTTTTTTCATGAATTCTTTTGCTTTCTTTAATATGTAAATTCTACAATCGATACAAGGATTTATGTGTTTTCCATACCCAAATTTAGGATTTTTAATTATGTCTAGAAAATCTTCTTCTAATGGTAAATAATATAATTTAATTGCAAGTTTTTCCTGGAACAAATCTAAATTGCATTCTACCGTTGTGGATTCTTTATTATATTGACAAAAAGGCGAAGTAAAGTTTAGACCGACAACTTCAATCCCTTGCAATTGCATTAAATGACAAGCAATTAAACTATCTAAACCTCCTGATAC
>JAHPYZ010000002.1:11058-119526 GCA_019058425.1 Promethearchaeota archaeon | reverse complement strand
GGAGACCAATGAACCTTTTGGATTCAATGGAAATGTGATTAATAAAGAAGCAAGTTTAATTACGAATCTTCCAAATGGATGTTGTGTGGAAGTCCCTATTTTTGCAGATAACCACGGCTTACATCCTCAAGGAGGAATTGTCCTACCCACCATATGCCAAGCGTTATGTATTTCAAATATAATGTTACAAAAAGCTGCAGTTGAAAGCGTCCTCGAAATGAACCGAGAGAAAATATATCACGCTATATTACTTGATCCGAATACTGCTAGTGTTTGCTCAACCACACAAATCTATGAGATGGTTGAAGAGATGTTCGAAGCTGAAGCGAAATGGATTCCTAAATTTTAAATATCTTAATCCCTTGTTAAAGTTTCTTTAACTCGTAGAAAAAGTGGGATTGACGCGAGATAAAAAAGCGGCGCTATCCAGAATAACCATGGAATTCCAAAAATAGTTGCTGCCAAACCTCCAACTATAGATCCAATGATTTGAGAAACGGTTTGAACAATGTTAAATATTCCTGTGAACTTTCCGCGTTTATCTTCTGGTAATAAATCTTGAGCCCATGCATTAAGTGGTGTAATTAAAGCTAATAAACCTGTCAACGCAAAAGGAAAGAAAAGTGTTAGCAATATTAGATTTACTGACGATCCAATTGTAGCGAAAGGTATGGGAAAAAATCCAAGACTTATAATTCCAATCACTAGTGGTATATATTTCTTTCTACCGTATTTATCTACTATTTTACCTAAGTAAATTGTTAGAATAATAACAATTGGAAAAGCTATTCCGATTATCATCAATAATTCTAGTGTTGAAGCTCCAAGTTCAAAAATAAAAAGAAACAGAAAGGCCATAATCGATCCAGTACCAGTTTGAAAGATAAGATATGCTAAAGTCATTTTAAAGAATTCTTTTTGAGATTTTAATTCCTTTAAATTAAAGGTTTGTTTAAGTTCATGCAGGAATTTTTTTTTTTCTGGAAATTCGTGAGTAGGATGTTCTTTTATTAAAACAAATCCTATGATTCCAACTGTAGCAAATATTATTCCACCAATAGATAATAAGATGAGATGACCTTCTTGAGGTATAATGGTCCCAGTAGCTCCTGGACGCGGATCGGGAACCCCAAATAATTCATTTCCAAGTAATAAAAACACTACTCCTATAAATAAACCAATATAGCTAACCATATTTATAATTCCATTTGCTCTTCCTCTCTTTTCAAGTTCCACAGTATCTGGGATGAGTGCTCTTTCAGCCATTAAATATGCATTTGCACAGATTCCGATAACCACAACATCGAGTATTAAACATAAATAATAATTTTGTGATAAACCGAAAACTATCATTCCACCCCCTGCTATAATGCCTAAAAGTAAATAAGGACGCCTTCTACCATATTTAGTTCTTGTATTATCACTAAATATCCCCCACACAAACATCATTATTAACCCCATTGTAGCAGACAGAGAAACCATTAATGATATATATAATTCTGGCAGAAATAAGACATGATCTATATATGTGTTAAAATAATTTTGTTCAAAGAAAAAAAATATTCGATCACCTACAAAGAGCATTCCAATTAATATTATTTGTCTTAAAAGATGTTTATTAAAAGTTTTTTCTTTCAATTTTATATCCCCTTCAAAAATCTTACATTTGAATTAGTAAAGTAAAATCATATCTTTAATATAATAATTATTTAAAATTTGGCAAATATTTTTTTTGTACCTTCATCATCTCATTAAATATTGCTTCAGCCATCTCAAAACTACCACAATTCACATCAATTGCTAGACAATCAATGGCTAATTGTTTCGATTCTTGCAGAATGGCTTCAACACATAAATCTTGAATAGAAGCTTCAATACGTAAGATTGCCGCAATATTCTTAGGAATGTTTCCTAATTTTACACCATGAATACCATTCTTATTAACTGTTCCGGAACATTCAATTACTAAATCTTGAGGCAGATTTTCAATAATCCCATCATTAGGGATATTTACAGCTATTTCATATGAATTACTATCTTCTATTATGGCCTCAATAATCGGGATTGCCCTTTCTCCAGAAGGATCTCCCATTAGCATTCCTTTTCTAGGATATTTTCCTTTCATTAATCGATTGTAATACCTTCTTAACCGATCAGTACGTCCTTTATTGCCTTGATCCATCCTTGTAATCCAGTCTGTTAAATCTTGTTCCGTTGTATACTGAGATCCAATTTGTAAATATTCACATATATGATTATCACCAACATAAGGAAACCATCCAAACCTTCTATATATCTCAAATGTAAGATCAGCAAAATGAAATCTATCCCACTTATCATTAAAATAGTTTAAACATTTTAAATTAAATTCAGGGACTAAATCAGCTCCAGTTTTTAAATCTTTTAATCCAAGTAAAAAGGCAAAATGATTAAGACCTCCAGTAATTAGTTGCATATCATTTAGACTTCTATTCATCATAGTTTGTATGTGATGTGAAGTTAGAAGTTCTATTTGGTGACAGAGACCAAACATCTTTAAATTAGGAAGAACTCTTTTCAACGCAAGACATATACGGGAAATGGGATTTGAATAATTTATAAAAAAAGCATCGGGACATATTCTTTGAACATCTTTAGCTATTTTAATAATCTCTGGTATTTGACGGGCGCTATGGAAGAATCCACCTGCACCACCATTCTCTCCCATCCTTTCAGTTGTTCCATGCTTTCTAGGAATTGTATTATCTTGCCATCGTAATTCAAATCGATCTCCATGTTCTGTAGAATTAATAACAAAGTTTGCTCCTTTTAGAGCTTTTTCTCTATTAGTTGTGCTTTCTATATTGAATTTATTTCCAATCTTCTTATTATCTTCTGAGAGAACCTCGAATACCATCTCTAACTTATCTTTGTCGATATCTAGAAGCGTAATAGTAGATCCAGCTAAGATTTCACTTCGGTTTAAGTCAATTAATGATGGTGGACCAAAAGCAGGACTCCCTGCTCCAATTAGAACGATTTTTGTATCCATTATATTTCTTTAAATGAAAATAAAAAAATAAACTTCACCAGGTTCTATTAAAATCAAAAAAAATGTAATAAAAAAAATATTTACCGATTCAAAAATAGAGAAGTAGAATAGAAAAAAGAAAAAGGATATTATAATGCATCGAGTGCAGCATTAAAAGTCTCACTTGGACGCATCATTTTCTTGGCAATTTCATCATCAGGTTTATAATAACCTTTCAAATCTACCGGTATCCCTTGAACAGCGAGTAACTCTTCGGTAATTTTGGCTTCATTTTCTATCAATGTTTGGGCAAGAGGTGCAAACCGGGCTTTCATATCAGCATCCTTATCTTGAGTAGAGAGAGCTTGAGCCCAATACATTGTTAAATAGAAGTGGCTACCGCGATTGTCAATTTCATTGACTTTTCGGGAGGGAGATTTATTTTCAATCAAATATTTCTCAATTGCCTGATCTAATGTTTCTGCCAGCAACATAGCTTTAGAATTATTTAATCGGCGACCAATGTGTGTAAATGAAGTTGCCAATGCAAGAAACTCACCCAATGAATCCCATCGCAAGTGATTTTCGCTTATAAATTGTTGAACATGTTTTGGTGCACTTCCGCCTGCTCCAGTCTCGAATAATCCTCCTCCTGCCATTAATGGAACAGTTGAGAGCATTTTTGCACTGGTGCCAACTTCAAGGATTGGAAACAGATCAGTAAGATAATCTCGCAAAACATTACCTGTAACTGCGATAACATTCTTTCCTTTACTGATTAACTCACATGCATTTCGGGTGGCATCTTCCAGGTTCATTATTTTTATATCTAAACCGGTAGTATCATGGTCCTTCAGATACAGATTCACTTTCTTTATCAATTCAGCATCGTGGGCTCGTTCTTTATTCAACCAGAACACAGTTGGGTAGCCGGTGAGTTTAGCTCGCTTTACCGCCAATCCAACCCAATCTTGGATTGGTAGATCTTTAGTTTGACACATACGGAAGAAATCTCCTTCTTCAACAGGGCGTTCCAATAATACTTCACCATTTTCTGCCACTACACAGACATTTCCTTTGCTTTTTAATTCAAAAGTTTTGTTATGAGAGCCATATTCTTCAGCTGCTTCAGCCATTAAACCTATGTTTTGTACGGTTCCCATTGTTGAAACATCAAAGGCTCCATGCTCTTTACAGTAATCAATGGTAATTTGGAACACACTGGTATAGCTCGAATCGGGAATGACAAATTTGGTATCATACGCTTTTCCATCAGGACCCCACATTTGACCACCGTTCCGAATTGCTGCCGGCATTGATGCATCGATAATCACATCGGAAGGGACATGTAAATTGGTTATCCCTTTGTCAGAATCTACCATCGCTAATTTTGGTCGAGTTGCATAGCAAGCCTCGATATCATCTATAATTTCTTTTTGCTTCTCAGGGGATAATTCTTTAATTTTAGCATAAAGTTCACCCAAGCCATTTCGAGGGCTAATAGCAAGTTGATTGAAGGTTTCTGCATATTTTTCATATACTTCTTTGAAATAAGTCGATACAACGTGGCCGAATATGATTGGATCGGAGACTTTCATCATGGTTGCTTTTAGATGAACCGAGAATAAGACGTCCTGTTCTTTAGCATCTTTGATCTGTTCTTCCAAGAAAGATCTAAGTAATTTCTTGCTCATTATGGAAGCATCTATGATTTCACCTGGAATTAAAGCCAATTTGTCCTTCAAAACTGTTTTTTGACCCTTAGTGTCGATAAATTCAATGGTTGAATTGCCTGCCGATTGTTCCGTAATGGTAACTGAGATTTCGGTTGATCGTAGGTCGCCTTCCTGCATTGTGGCTACGTGAGATTTAGAGTCTTTTCTCCAAATACCCATAGAGTGTGGATTTTTTTTCGCATAATTTTTGACTGGTCCTGGAACTCTCCTATCTGAATTTCCCATACGGGTTACTGGGTTTACAGCACTTCCCTTCACAATATTAAATTTCTTCAAGATCGCCTTTTCTTCATCGGTTTTCAGATCAATGGGATAATTGGGGACATTATATCCCTTTTCTTGGAGTTCTTTAACAGCTGCATTAATTTGTGGAATTGAAGCACTAATATTTGGAAGTTTAATGATATTAGCTTCGGGTTTTTTGACCAATACTCCAATCTCATCCAAATCATTTGATTGTTTTTGTTCTTCTGTTAAATATTCCGGGAAATTTGCAAGAATTCGACCAGCTAGAGAAATGTTCCTTGTTTCTACGGGGATTTCTGCTACACTGGCGAATTTTTTCACGATTGGGAGAAAAGAGTATGTGGCTAACCGTGGGGCTTCATCCACAATTGTGTAGATGATTTTTTCATTCGATTTACTCATAAGTTGCATCACATTTTGAATAAATTAAAAGTTATTTTTAATCCTAATAAGGGTATTTTATTTAAAAAGTTCTTTTAGTAAGTTTTATATACCTTTAAATTGATTTATTGTAAAAAAATTATTGAATATTTAGAATTTTATTTACTAAATAGAATTTCATCCCAAGGTTGCCTATACAAGCCAGCACGTTGTCTCTTTTGGTCAAAAATATGACCCATCATTCCTATTGATCGTCCAAGAACAAATAATCCATTTAATGCTTCACTATATATAACATCTTCAATTTCTTCAGGAGAAAAGTCTAAATTTTCTAATAAGTCGAGAAATGTAATTCCAATACAACCATCAACATTCAATATTAAATTATTCCTTTTCGAAGTAGTAATTTTTTCAACTTCCAAAGCAAAATCTAAATGTGGATGCTTTTGGAAATTCTTAAAGACAAACTCTTTAAGTAATTGAACTCTTACATCAGGATTTTGAACAGATTTAATTCTATGTCCAATTCCAGGAATATTAATATTAACAACATCCTTCATATATTTAACAAATTTTTGGGGTTGCATTCCTTTCTGTAAAGCTTCTCTTACATATTTAGCAGCATCAGATATTGCTCCTCCAAATCGAGGTCCAATAGTTAAAATCCCACTAGCTAAAGCAGACATTAGATCTTTTCCAGCACGAGCAGTTATAATAGCATTGTGGGCTCCACTAACTGCTGGACCATGATCAGCTGTTAATTTTACGACTATTTCAATAAATTGCTGAGCAAATTCTGGTAGTTCTCGTTTAAACCAGAGTAAACCAATAACATAACCTAAAGATTTGTTGTCACGTATTATTGAGTCTAATCCAATACCCGCAAATGTAGGAACATCACCTCTATCATCAGATATAGTAACGATTACATCACTTGGTCTCCTTACTAACCCCATTCTAGTTGCGTCATTAAAATCAATAGGTATTTTAGGTGGTTCAAATTCATCAATTGGGTCAATTTTTCCTTCTGATTTAAGTTTTTCAAAAGTTTCTTTAATTTTTTTGTCAAGATCTTCGTATGAATCAGGAATAATTGCTCCAGCTTCTTTCAAAGCTTTATTTTTAGCCTCAGCAGTTTCCATATCACTTCCTGCCATAGCACCAGCATGACCAAACTGCAAACCACTTGGTAAAATTTTAGCTGCTGTTCCAGCAACCCACATAACTAGTGGTTTGGTAATCTTTCCAGACTTTAGAGCATCTACAATAGCATATTCATCTTTACCACCGATTTCGCCTAAGGATACAAGCATTTTAATTTTAGGATTTGCTTCATATCGCATGATGTGATCAATCAAGCGTGAACCTGGATATCGATCTCCACCTATTGCAATACCTTCATAAATTCCATCAGTATTTTGAGCAATCATGAAATTCATTTCATTAGAAAGTCCACCAGATTTACTTACAAATCCAACTGAACCTGACCTATATAATTTTGAAAGTATAATATTCTCTGTAGTACCGGCCGTGTTACCAATTTTAAAAGCACCCGCTTTTATACCTCCTACTGTTGCAGGACCTATAATATTCTTATTCTTTTCTTCTGCGATCTTAATTAAATGTCGACTCTGTCTTTCGGGCATTCCCTCTGCAATTATTACAACAGTACGGATCTTCTCTGATTCAAGTGCTTCTTTGCTTGTTGGATAAGCACTTCTAAATGAAGAAAAATTAATCAATACATTTGCTTTTGGATGGTTTCTTATTGCCATTTGCATTGTTTTATAAACAGGAACAACGATTTCTTTACTTCCCCAAAAAGTTTTGTGATATGAAATGGCTGCTCCTTGAGTAGGTCGGATTACTGCGGCAACTGATGGCGTTTCTCGTTGACATAGGTAATCAAAATCAATCATCCTTTGAATTGCTCTTTGTTGAAAGCCATAAATAATTGCTTGAGTATTTCTATCAAATAAATCATAATCTTCCATTATATCTTCTTACCTCCTTTAGGTTCTTCCCTCTTCAGATTTTTTTATTAATTCTACAACTCTAGTCATATGTGTATATCTGTCATAAACTTCAATTGGAACACCAGTGTCTTTTCCTACTTGTTTCATTAATTCCAATCCTTGCTTTTCATTTGGTCCTCCTCGTCGAACGTAGATTTTTACATTTGCTCTCTTTAACTTGTCAATTGAATTTCTAATCGCATTAACAATCCCAGTAAAAGTTGCTTTTACATCTGTAAAATTAGCAATTCCACCCCCAATTATAAGGTATTTTGGTTTTCCTTGAGGATCAGGATTTTCAGTGATTAAATCGATAATAGTTTGTGCATATATTTCAGTATGTTCACGACTAGGATTACCACTATATTCACCATAATTACCCAATTCTGCTCCTAAGCCAAGATCTACTACTGTATCCGTATAAATTACTGAAGCTCCACCTCCAGCAACCATAGTCCAAACTCTTCCCTCTCTATTTAGAATAGTAAGCTTAAGAGAAGCACCAGTTTTCTCATCCAACTCACTAATCATAGTTTCTTCCTTAGACATTACCTGTCCAAATCCTGCAGGAAATTCTATTGGATTCTCTGGGTTTCCCCAAGTATCCGTATGAAGAAATTGAGCAGTATCATCTAAGCGTGCTTTTAAATCTAATGGAACAATCTTTTTATCTGCAGTAATGGCAAAAGGATTGATTTCAAGAAATGCAAAATCTTGATCGACAAAAACCTGATACAATCCTTTAATAAATGAAACTACTGTATCTTTTAAATCTCCTAGTTCTGGTAATTTGGATCCAAGATCAAAAGTATTTATATCTGTCCCTATTGGTACTGGTATATGATTTACTTCTGACCAGTTTTCTTCAACAAAAATCCCCCCTTCTATGCTGAAATGAATAATATCATTGTCTCTCTCGGATGTTATAGATATGTAATACTCTGTTTCGTGAGGTATAAATGGTTCGACAAGTAATCGTTTTAATTCTCCTCTAACATTACCGATTTCAAACATTTTGCCTAAGTTTTCATTACAAAAGTTCTTCATTTCATCACGATTTGCATCTAATAAGATTAAGTTAGCCTTACCTCTTTTTCCAAAGAGTTGGTCAGGTTTAACCACCAATTTTTCAGTATTTACCCACGGATTCTCAGAAATTACTTTATCTAAATTTGTTTCGGTATCTACAATAAACAATTTATTATGATAATCAAATTCTGGATAATATTTAGGAAGTTCTTGTGCTAGCAGCTTCTTGGCTGCGATTTCGTATATATTCTTCTGAGCCAAACTTATCAAACTCTTGTCATTTTATACAAAAATTTCATTAAATCTAATAATTTAGGAAGAATTTGTTTTCTAATAAATTTTTCTTACAAGATTTTTAAGGGAATTAGTTCCCCGTTCCTTTACAATATCTTATATAATTTAGAAATTTTATTATCAATCTTTTATATAACTGATTATACTAATTTTCTAAGACAATAGTCTTTCCTGTAGAATATTTTTCTAAAGATTTTTCATCTAATTTGACTCCCCAGCCCGGATCTTCTGGTAATTTTGCCATACCATCATTATAATCAATTGGTTTTAGAATTAGATCATCTATTAACATTTCTTGTCCAAATAATTCTGTAGCATGATTAATATAAGGAAATTTTGCTATATGAAAATGAATATGCATAGCTGAAGCAATTCCTAAAGGTTGATTATGCAAGACAACTCCAAGACCTCGCATTTTAGCATACTCAAACGCTTTTAATGCTTTTGTTACTCCTCCGGGACGTTCTGAGTTAATCCCGAGAACTCTTACTGCCCCTAATTCCACTAATGAAATAAAATCTTTTATTGAAAAATAACATTCATGCGCCATTAATGGTGTATCAACCCTCTTTTGCACATACGCCATACCTATATAATCATCGGCTCTTACCGGTTGTTCAGCATAATCAATACCAAAAGTCTCGATTTCTTTTATAGCTCTAACAGCTATAGAAGGAGAATAAGCTTGATTATAATCTACCCTTAATCTAATTTCATCACCAAAAGCATGTCTTATTGTTTCAATAATCTCTTTATCTTCTTTTACTCCTTTTCCTAATTTGAGTCTAAAAGTTCTAAATCCTTTTTTGAAATAAGATCGGGTTATTCCTTTCATTAATATAGGGTTACCTAGAGGAATTAAAGCTGCCAAAGGAATTTCATCAACATTTTTACCCCCTATCAACTCACATACAGATCTTTCTGTAATTCGACCCATCAGATCATAGCAAGCCATATCTAAAAGTCCCTTTGCCATCTCATTATTAGCAAGATTGTTATCCATCCTATAATTTATTCTTTCAATGTTAAAAGGACTTTCCCCCAATACATACTTTCTCAAGCAATTTTTAATAGAATCAATAACTTGGTAAGGAGACACACCAGATTCTGGGAGCCAAAGGAAAGATTCACCAAGACCAATGTTCCCCCTTCTAGTAATAAGTTTACAAATAACGAAATCACCTCCTAACCATGCCTCTTCTGCTGCAATAGCCATCCCCAAACCCCCCTCAGATTGTTTCATTGCTTCTCTGACAGCATCTCTAAAGGGAACATGAATAGGAGTCAATTCTATGGTTGTGATTTCATTTCTCATAATATTATGAAATCTTCTATGTTAAAATATCTTTTTACGGAAATATAAAAAAAAAGAGAGACTTTCCCATCTCAAAGAATATTAGTTTAATAAAGATTTAAACGAAATAAATAATATTGAATAAAAATTTATTAGGGAATATTTTGAATAGTTCTAAAAATTTATCAAATCAACATGATAATGGAGGTCCAGGAACATTAAAGATGATAATGTTTTCTATGGGTTATTTTTTTAATGGTTTTCTGATTGTAGCCTTTAATAACTTTGTTTGGCATTTTTATGAAAGCGAACTTGGTATGATAGATATTATCAGCTTATGGCCTATTTATATGGCAGTGGTAAATGTCATTTTTACTGTTTTTAGTATGATAAGTAGTCCTATTGTAGGATACCTTACTGATAAGCCAAACAAATGGACAAAAAAATTAGGATTTCACACTCCTTGGATACTTATTGGGGGTATTCCCACAACTATCTTTTTCTTTTTAATCTTTACTCCTCCTATTATAACTGGAATAGAAAGTATATTTCCCATTCTATTATATTATCTTATTATCGTGTTTATTTATGATATTTCTAATTCACTTTTTCAAACTCATACATTTGGAGCTTTTGCAGCTCATTTTCGAAGTGACAAAACGCGAAGAAAAGCTGGAATGATAACTCAAATATTTATTTTTATAGCTAATTTCTTAACAATTACAATATGGTCCCAAATTATTGTTCCTGGGAACCGACATACTTTCACTATCGCAGCTTTTTTAAGTATTTTAATATTAAGCGTTTCTTTAGCGATTTTAGTACCAGGTTCTAAAGAAACAATTGAAATAAAAGAACGATTCATTCTAGGTCATAAGTCTACAGAGAGAAAATCATTTATTTGGACCATGAAAATGGCAATTAAACAAAAGAATTTTATGTTAGCGGTTTTTACTTATACAATTTTCATGATAGCTCTAGGATTAATGAGTATGAATTCTATTAATTTTGTAGATGATGTCTTACAGCAGGATCAAGTAATTAGAACAATTGGATCAATTTTTATGTTAATCTCTTCTATTTTAACAATGCCTATCTGGATTTATGTTGCTAGGAAAATTGGACACTCTCGTTTGTATACAATAGGATTAATTGCGTTTGGATCCAGTTTATTGATATCTTCATTTATTAGAAATGTATTTGGATTTTATTTAGTTAATTTATTAAGTGGAATTTCTGTAGCTATGTTTACAATAATGTTATCCCCTGTACTAGCTGATTGTTATGATGAGATTACTGTAAAAACTAAGAAACACCACGAAGCTACATTAGTAGGTTTTAGAAATGTTTTCATTCGAATTTCATTATTAATTCAAAGTTTTATTGTCGCAATAATCCATGCAACTACATTCTATAACCCAAATAGCCCAACTCATAGCCACAATGCTTTATTAGGATTAAGATTGATTCAAGGTGTAATTCCATTTATATTTTGTGTAATAGGTGCTATAGTTTTTTATAAGTGGTATGATTTAAAAGGTCAAAAGAAAGAAAATATAATGAAGAAATTAAAAGAATTGGGATTATGACCAATAGATATTGTCCTTTAACCAATATATTAATTAAACACATCAGCTAAGTATTAGTTAAATTAATAATCAAAAGTTAAAACCGTATAATTAGATGAAATCAAGAGATTTAACTCTTTCAGCAATAAAAGGAATACCCGAGAAAATTCCTTTCAATCCTTTTATTATGCATTTAGCTGCATCACTAGCAAATGTTGATTATAATCTTGAGTATTGCCAAAAACCACAAGTTTTAGTTGATTCGCAAATAAAATGTGCTGACTTTTTTGGTATTAATCATGTTAATGTGTCTACTGATGCATATAGAGAAGCGAATGCGTGGGGTGTTGCGATTGATTGGGAGACTCATACTCCCGTAGCGAAGACTCATATTTCAATTGAGGAGTTTGAATCGATTGAACCCCCTTCATTACTTGAAAATTTAAGGATTATGAATAGAGTTAATGCTGTTAAATTGTTTTCTGAAAAGGTGGGGGGAAATCAATGTATTATAGGTTGGATTGAGGCACCATTCGCTGAAATCTGTTGCTTATTCGATCTTTTTAATGTTCTTCTACTATGTAAAAATCCTGATTGGGCGGAGAAGATAAAGGAGTTAATCAATAGAATCCTCCCAATCCAAAAAGAATTTGCTAAATTACAGATTGAAGCTGGAGCTGATATAATTGGAGCTGGTGATTCAGCAATATCTCAAATCGGACCAATGAGATATGAGAAATGTTGTTTAGACGCTACAATAGAGCTTTTTAATTACATTCAGAAGGATGTTCCAGTTTTATATCATATTTGTGGCGATAATTCAGTAGTAGATAAAGAAGGGAGAGATATGCTAAAACTTGTATCGAGTACTAAAGCTGCGATTTTAGATCTCGATTATCAAGTAGACCTTGAATTAGCAAAAGAAAAAATTGGTAAAGACAATTGCATCAGAGGAAATACAAATACTCAAATTCTAGGAAGTCCAAAATATTCCATTTCAAGAGTTATTGAGGAAATAACTAAAACTATTGATACTGGGAAACCAGGAGGGATGTTCCAATTCTCCTCAGGATGTGAATGGCCTTGGTTTCCAATAGAGATGGCTAGTAGAAATTTAGGAATAGCTAAGGCTTTAATAGAAAAATTTGGTTATTATTAAAAAAAAACAATAAAGATTTCATTAAAAATTAAAGACCACTATAAAAAAAAATATGAATTTAACTTTACTTATACTTTAATATTATATTTTTTCAAACCAAGAGTATAATAAATAAATATTTTGACAGTATTATTTAATACATTAGCTTCTTTATTGAGTAAAAGGAATTGTTATACATGATTGAGTATATTCCTGTTGATCTGAGTATTCATAAATCACTTTTAATAGATTTAAATGATGAATATTTATCTTGGATTGGCGATGAGATTAAAAGACATTATGATTTAGATGCGATTTCTATATTGGGACAGTCTATTCGAGATTATGCAGAAAAAAGTGTTAATGAACTTACTTCATATAAGCCACCTGATGGTATATTCTATTTATTACAAGTAAATAATAAGATTATAGGAATGGGTGCTTTTAGAAAATTAGACGATAATACAGGTGAAGTAAAGAGAATGTATATTAGGCAAGAATTTCGGGGAAATGGATACGGTAAAGCTCTACTGAAAAAACTTTTAAATTTGGGAAAGGAAATCGGATGTTCAAGAATCCTACTTGATACTGGCGAATTTATGTCAGCAGCACAATATGTTTATCACTCAACTGGATTTCAGGAGATAAATAAATACCCTGAAACTGAGGTTTCGCCAGAAATGCAACCTTATTGGATTTATATGGAGAAGAAATCGCTAACTGATTAAATTTCAAATCTTATTTTTACAATCAGGTTTAATTGTTTTTTCCTCTAGTCAATTTTAAAACAGTTGGAAAGTCTCTTCTTTCAATTATTAGTACTTTTTCATTATTTTCTTCTTCAAACCAAAATTTAAGAGTTTCATCAGTGAAAAAGGTTTTATTATCTTTTGTAATTATCCTATGTTTTAAGTCTGATCGTTCTAAATAGGCCACATCATCAATAATTGAAATTTTATATCTTTCATACTGCCCTTCACATTCTTTTAATATCTTCAATTCAACCTTAATTGGATTGTACATCGCTTTACAGTATTCATATTCAAATTGTACCATTCTTTGAATTTCCTCATCATCAATATTCTTAGAAATTGCATCGAAAGCGAGCATATGAGCTTTTTCTAAAGCTTTCTCTTGCTTTATTTCATAATCAGGAAAAACTCCTTTTCCTTCCCAATTGTCTTTAGAGATCGGATTGGTTGGAGTCCCAATTGGAAGCCAAATCACGAATCTATCCAAGACAGGTAAAATATCTACAGGATTTGCGGCTCCCCGGGTATTTTCACCTACGATTGTTGCTCTTCCCATCATTTTTAAGACATATGCAAACTCTTCTGCTCCTGATGCAGTTCTTTGACTTGTTAAAATATAAACTGGTATATTCGGGAAACGTTTTCCTGAAATATAAGGTACTGTCCAGTTTTGAAAAATACTGTCAGTTTTACGTTCATAAATACTTGTGAGTAATTTTGAGCTAGGTTCAATTAAATGGCTGATCATAAAAGATACTAAAGACGGATATCCTCCTCCATTATTGCGAATATCAAAAATAAAAGCATGACTGTTGGTTAATAATTTAAAAGCACCTGTTATTACATCCCCAGCAAATTCTGCGGGGGGAAAGTCATTTAATTTAATATAGCCAATATTACCGGGCAACCTTTCTGCTTTAATAATATGATAATTTCTGTATTGCTCAGATCTAAGACTAATTTTGAATTCAATATAATCATCGTCAAAAACACTAACACCATTCTTCATCTCTTCCATAAGGGTTTGAACCATTAATGGATCATATTCAAGGTAAAAATGCTTATCATCAGAAACATCAACCATATCATTTGAAATGATTCTTTCAAGACTAGTTGGATCTTTAATTCCGTTGTATGAGCCTTGCTTTAATTTATCTAACAAAAATTGAGAAATTTTTTCCCCAGTTTCGGGAAATACGTAATAATTCTCAATTTTTTTACTTAAATCTTTAATAATATCTTCAATTTGATTATCATCTAATACAAATTTATTCTCATTTTCCATAATAAAACCTTATTTCATATTTTTCTTCTTTTAATTAATAAAAAAAATACACAAAAGAATCTTACTATTTTAGCAAAATTAGTATAAATTTTTTTTATATCATACCTCTAATTAAAATATTAAACACTGATTATTCTTGTGAGTGAATTTGAATTATCGTATTGAAAAGGATGTTTTAGGTGAGTTAGAAGTTCCAATTGATGTTTATTGGGGAATAAATACACAACGGGCAATTCAGAACTTTCAAATAAGTGGAAAGAAATTTCCTCGGAATTTTATTAAAGCATTAGCTCAATTAAAAAAAGCTTGTTTACTGGCTAATTTAGATTTGGAACTGGTTGAAAAAGAGATTGGAAATGCTATTCTTAAAGCAATTAATGAAATTCTTGATGAGGATAGACATCTTGATCAGTTTCCTATAGATATATTTCAAACTGGTTCTGGAACTCAAACAAACATGAATATGAATGAAGTATTGGCAAATCGAGCAAATGAAATATTAGGGTATCCAATGGGTAATAAAAATCCAGTACATCCAAATGATCATGTAAATAAAAGTCAGTCTTCTAATGATGTAATCCCTACCACGATGCATCTCTCAGCATTATATATGATCCACAAATTATTTCCTATATTAGAGAAATTAAAAGTACATTTAGAAAAAAAAATAGAAGAATTTAAAGATATTGTTAAAGTAGGAAGAACTCATTTACAAGATGCAGTTCCTATATCTTTATCTTTAGAATTTGAGGTTTACAAAAAGCAAATAGGAACGAACATAAAGAGATTAAAGGATACATGCAACGAGTTGTATTATATTCCCATAGGGGGTACCGCTTTAGGAACAGGATTAAATGCACATAAAGAATTTGCTAAACTTACGGTTTCACATCTCGTAGAAATTACAAATTTACCTTTTAAAGTTAATCCAGTGAAAGCGGAAGGAATTGCTTCTCATAATACGATTGTTAATGTTAGTAGCAATTTACGCCTATTAGCATTATCATTATTAAAAATGGCTAATGATATTCGCTGGATGGGGAGTGGTCCACGAGCAGGATTATCCGAGTTAATTTTACCAGAAAATGAACCAGGATCTTCAATTATGCCAGGCAAAATAAATCCGACTCAATCTGAAGCATTAATTCAAGTGTGTCTCCAAGTTATTGGAAATGATTCTGTAATAACTTTTGGAGAGGCGTTTGGTAGTATTTTAGATTTGAACGTATGCAAACCTGTCATGATTATAAACTTACTTGAATCTATTGATATATTGGTTAGGGGTACTGATTCATTTATCAATAAATGTTTATTAAAACTGAAAGTTAACACTGAGCAGATTAAAAAACAATTAGACCAGATGTTAATGCTAGTAACAAATCTAATTCCTATCATCGGATATGATAAATGTTCAGAAATAGCACAACGAGCATACAAAGAAGGTAAATCTTGTAAAGTAATTATAAAGGAAATGGGACTAAAAATAGACAACCTCGATGACCTATTGGATCCAAAAAAAATGGTTTAATTAGTAATATAAATGAGGATTATATATCATGCCAAAAGCAAATGTAAATAATATAGAAATTGAGTATGAAACAATCGGGGATCCTGCATCAAAACCTTTATTATTGATAGCAGGATTAGGTGGCCAGTTACTAGCCTGGCCGGATGAAATATGCGAAAAATTTATCCAAAATGGTTTTTTTGTCATTAGATTTGACAATCGAGATGTAGGATTGTCAACCAAATTTGATGAAGCTGGTATACCAGACATGATGGAGATTGCTGCTGCTTATACACGCGGAGAAATCCCCCAGCTTCCATATACTTTAGAAGATATGGCGGATGATGCTATTGGGATTTTAACCATTTTGAATATAGAGAAAGCACACATTTGCGGGGCTTCTATGGGTGGAATGATTGCACAGATTATAGGATATAGACATCCATCTCGAGTGTTATCTCTAACTGTAATCATAAGTACTACGGGGAATCCTGCCTTACCACAAGCAAAACCAGAAGTTATGGCTCAGTTTTTCGCACCAGTTCCTGCTGAGCGCGAGGCATATATTGAAGAACTGGTCAAACGCGATAGTCTAGTTTATGGTAAATTTGAATATGATGAAGTCCAAGGGAGGGAATACAGAACAAAGGAATACGATAGAAGTTATTATCCTGAAGGAATAGCTCGCCAAATGGCTGCTATGGCTGTACCTGGTAATATTCAACCATTAATTTCTTCAATAAATACCCCAACTCTAGTCATTCATGGAACAGAGGATCCATTTAACTCTATTGAAGCGGGTAAAGAGATTGCGTCAACTATACCTGGGGCTGAATTATTGCTTGTGGATGGAATGGGGCATAGTTTTCCACGTGAGGTCCTACATCGTATCGTAAATGCCATAGTCGCAAATAGCAACAAAAATAATAATATTAATTAACTTTCTATATAGAATTTGCCCCCTTACATCGTATAAAATTATTCACGAAATTTAGAATGATTAGAGATATTTAAAATAATTATTATATTATAATATCAAATTAATTAGTAATTACATTCTATAACTGTGTTGCATAAATATGAATGATCTCTCAAAATATATTGATGAAGTCTTGAATGAAGTTAGTGGAAAATATGCTTTTGATTGGGTGTCGAAAATCTCACAGTATAATCGAGTAGTAGGATCCCAAGAGTATCATGTTATTGTAGAAAAAGTAATGAAAGAATTGGAATCATTTGGGTTGGATGAGATTAAACTGCATAAATATCCAGCCGATGGAAAAACTAAAACATGGGAGTGGATAGTAACTCAAAGTTGGGATATTACTTCAGGAGAATTAAGTTTAGTAGAACCAAAGAATGAAATTTTATGTCGATTTCAAGACATTCCAATGTGTATTGTAGGAAGGTCAAAAGGTTGTGATGTCAATGCTGAATTGATAGATGTTGGAAATGGGGTTTCAGAAGAGGATTTCGAAGGACTAGATGTAAAAGGCAAAATTATTTTAATGGAAGCTCCAAGGATTATTATCCCTACGTTATATGCCGAAAAAGGCGCGCTAGGTGTTATAGTATATCCTGATTCTAAAAGAGCTGCAGGTTATAAAGGTATGACAGTATATAATAGATTTCCTGCCATAGCTGAAGATTTAGAAAAAACTACTTTTGGATTTAGTATTCCTTTTGAACAAGCTCAATACTTAAAAGAGTTATTAAATAAAGGACCTGTTAAACTTCATGCTATGATTGACGCTAAAATCTATGATGGGGAATTAGAAGTGATATCAGCAACTATTAGAGGTACAGAAAAACCTAATGAAGAGATTATTCTTACAGCACATTTATGCCATCCAGCAGCAGGAGTAAATGATAATGCCAGTGGCTCCGCAGGATTATTAGAATTAGCACGTTCACTTACAGCATTAATTAAAAAGAAAATTTTGCAACATCCTAAACATACAATAAGATTTCTCTGGGTTCCTGAGTTTCATGGAACCTTTCCATGGGTTAAAGAACACGAGCAAATCGTTAAGAATGCATTTTTTAATATTAATTTAGATATGATTGGAGAACACCCCTTAATAGTAGCAAAACCTTGCAATATTTGTCTTGGACCTTATTCAAGACCTTCAATTTTAAATGATATAATTCAATATTTTACGAGAATAATAGCGGATCATCCTAAAGGAGTAGCTATTAATGGCACACAAATGCAGATGCGGTATCGGATAGTTCCTTATTCAGGTGGAAGCGATCATGGCGTGTTTGTAGCACGACCTATCAGCATTCCTGGTATTATGATTGGACATGAAGATCCTTTTTGGCATAGTTCTCTTGATACAATAGAAAAATGTGATTCTACAGAATTGAAGCGTGTAATTGCAATCGCTCTATGCACTAGTTATATCTTTTCTATACAAAATAAGGATTCTTTAATATCTATATGGCCAATTATAGAAGGAAATTTTTACCAGCGATTTGGTAAAGAAAAAGAATTGTTACTATCTCTTTATAATAAACTTACTCAAGAAACTACGATTCCTTCGATATCAAAAGATGAGATTGCTTTAATGGGAAAAGCTTTAATAAAAAAATTTGTCGATTATGAAAAATCCATATTAGTTTCAATAAAAAATATGAATTCATATTCATCTATAATTGAAGAATTACTTCTCGAACGAGACAATGAAATAGAAAGATTAGATAAAAATCTTTTATCTTATTGGAATAAATTATGTAAACATGCATCTATAGACATTAATCTAATTGAAGAACCCGAAAATTTTAACCAAAAATGGATTTTAAATTTTAAAGGGCGTAGAAATTTGAAATATTATATACCAATTCTATTATCAAGTGAATATGAAGAGTTTAAGGTTCCAGCACCTCCAGATGTTTGGGGAGGTGATGTTCAAGAACTAATGAATTTTATAGGATTATCTTTAAATCTTAAAGAAATTAGTGCGATACTCACTTTAGAGTTTCAACACATATTTTATCCAAATATAGTTCTAAATTTTACGAAATTATTAGAAGAAAAAGGTTTTGTGAGTAAGATATAATAAAATTTTTATAATTCTATTATCTTTAGCTCAAATCTGCTTATATAAATCCCAAACGTTTAAAAACAAATTCTTTGACTAAATTATTACAAGGGATAATTTTGATTCTTTATGGTTGAGAATGTTATAAAAACGTTCAAGCTGAATTTTGATGGGACTTTTAACGAGATAGCTTTTGAAAACATAAAAGAAGTTTTCACAATTGTTAATATCTTAGCAATTTATATCACAAAAATAAAAACTATGTATATTTGGATTGGTAAGAATGCTACTCAAGCTTTAAAAAACCACATTCCTAATATACGTGTGATATTGAAAGAAGAATTCCCTCATTTTAGAATTATAAGGAATCTAACTTTTGATATGAGATCAGAATCTTATGATTTCTTTAAGAACTTGAATATTACAAAAGACGAATTATATGAAATTATTGATTATCAAGAAAAAACTGTACTTCCTATTTTAAAGAAAGTAGATGAATTAAAGAAAGAATCTGAAAAACTAATAGATTCTGAGGATTATAAAGAAGGAATTGAAAAATTAAAAGAAATAATCGAATTGGCACGAAAAATTCAGGATGATGCATTGATAACCGAGCAAAAGACTCTAATATCGGAAATTAAAGAAAAATATGAAAATCAACAAATTATTTTTGAAATTGAAGGAGAAGCGATTAATGTAGAGAAAAAATATAATGAACTAATTAAAGCAAATGATTTTATAGGTGCGCATAATATTGTTGGAGTCTTCATAAAAAGATTTGAAGACATGTATGATTTAAATCTAGTACCAAAAGCTAAAGAATTATTATCTAAAGAAAAGAAAAAATGGAACGCAGAACAGGAAAAATTAAGAAATAACCTTGCTAATTTGGAAAAAGATTTTAATTCTTCGATATCCTCGCTAGAAGCATCAAAGTTAATTGAAATATATGGAAAAGCAGAAAGTCTGCTTTCTCAATTATTAGATGAAAAAATCAGAAATAGATGGGTTAATTTTAAGAAAAAAATACAAGAAGTAGAAGATAAAGTTAAATTTATTGAGAAATTTGAAAAATTCATTATTGAAAGTGAAAAATTAACGGAAAACCATATTTACCCTGAATTAGATTCTCGAATAAAAAATTTAACAAAAGAACTCGACGTTTTAGATCTTCCAGAATATCGCAGTAAAATAGAATTGATAAAAGCTGAAATTGATGCTGCTGAAAAAATATACAAGAATCAAGTATCTGAAGTAGGGAAATTAGAAAAAGTAATAAAAAATAATCAAAAAAATGATGAGCTTAATGATATTGTAAAAAATTGTGACCAAATTATCGAACTTGCAAGTTCAATAAAAAGATTGGATTTGGTGGAAGAGTACAAAACAATTTTAGAAGAAACCAAAAAAAAGATTAAAGAGAGAAAAGAGTTTGAGGAAAAACAGGCACTACTAATCATATCACTTACAAAATTAGAAAATGACTTCTATTTATCGTTAAAAAGAATGGAAATCAATGAATTGATTAAAATAGGTAATCAAGCAGAAAGATATCTCAGAGAATTGGTAGATGAAGAGATTAAAAATAAATGGAAAGGATTTAAATCGTTATTTCTAAAAGCTAAACAACTGATTGAAAATATAGAAACATTAAGTAGTAAAGGAATTCAAGCATTAAACAAAAAGACCTGTCCAGAGTCTTTAGATTACTTTGAACAAATTATTTTTCAATTACAGGAGTATAAATCTAAATAGAGGGGGAAGAATAGAACGTCTGAAGATCAATCGGATTCTATAGAAGAAGTTGAAGAAAAGGAAGAAAAAAGAAAAATTAAAGTTATTTCTGAAATTGATGATCGTATTGGGATTCAAGGACAAGCATATATGAGAGGAGACTTAAAATATGCATTATCTCTTGCTTATGAGATCATTGAATTAGCAGAGCCAGAGAATCTAAAATCCTTTATTAGAGAACAAGAAGATCTGATTGCTCGTATAAAAAAGATATCAAAAGAAAGAGAGGAAAAGGAGCGAGAAAGAATACGACTTGAACAAGCAAGATTACGTCTTGAAAAGATAAAAAAGTTAAAAACTGAACTAAGCCAATTAGAACACAGCTTTAATGCCGGTCTTAATATGGAGGACTTTCTAAAAACGGAAGAAACAATAGAAAAGGCAAAGAATTTACTCTCTGAATTTAAAGATGATGATATTAAGAAAAAATGGGAAAATCTTGAAAACAGACATAATGAAGCTAAAACTAAAAAAGAATTGATATTAGAAGCAAAAGAATTAATTGAAGAAAGCATTGTATTGAAAGAAAAATTCCTTTTTGATACTCTTAAGCCAAAATTATCAAGTATTATAGATAAATTAAGAGAGCATAAAGTAGAGGATCATCTGCAAGAACTAGAATTTATCCAAACAGATATTATAAAGGCAGAAAAAGCCTATTTAAATGTTGTAAAATCTCTAGATGAATTAAAAAAGGAAATTAATTCTTTTCAAAAAAATAGAAAATTTAAAAATGCAATTTCACATTGTGAAAATCTTCTTAAACTTGCTGAGTCTATAAATAAGTTTGAATTAATTGAAGAATACTCAAAATTATTAGTAGAACTTCAAAGAGACCTTAGTTTTGAAGAACTTAAAGAAACTGTACAAAAATTAAATGATGAAGGATTAAATCTTTTAAGAAAAGGTGAAATTCCGCTTTCACTTGATAAATTTAAATTGATAAGAGGATCAATAGATTATTATTTAAAAGAAACTTAAATCCCACTAAAGTTACCTTAGATAACCATAAATAACTTCAGTAATATATTCGAATTTAAGGCGTCCTTTTTTTTGATATTTTTCAAATAACTGTCTCAAATCTAATAACATATTATCATATTCGGGATGATCATCTAAAGGTATGTATGATGTAGAAAGTAATCGCCCCTCTAAACCTTCATAATCAAAAATCTGATAATTATCAAATCTAGCAGTTTTATACTCTTTGTCTCCAAAAAATTTATCAAAATCCAATTTACTTTTCTCAATGGTTTTATAATCTGTTCCATACTTCAAGAGGAATTTTTCATACTCTATTAAAAACTCGTTGGTGTGTTTTTTTCTACGATTCCAAATCAAAATAACCCACCCTTTTGGTTTAAGAATACGCTGAAATTCTAATTTAGCATTTTCTAAATTAAACCAGTGAAATGCTTGACCTGCTGTTATTATATTAATACTATTATCATCTAGTGTTGTATTTTCTGCAGAACCATTAATACTAATAAAATTTGAAAATTTAGTTAGAAATTGTTTGCCAGCATTTCTCATATCAACATTTGGTTCTACTCCATAAACTAAATTCCCTTCCTTCAGGAAAAGCTTACTCAAAATACCAGTCCCCGATCCAATATCTGCGATGATTGACGTATTAGACAAAATTTCTTTTTCTTTCAAGAAATCAATTATTTCTTGAGGATAACTTGGTCTATATTTGATATAATTTTCTACTCTTGAAGAAAATCGCTTTTTCGGATCTTGTTTGAATTTCTTATCAAACATAATAAAGTAAAAATAAAAAAATATAAAAAAAAATTTGTAAAAAGACTTTGATTAGGTATGTTTTTGTTTTATTAGGGTTAATTTTCCGCCAGCCATTAATTCCTCTAAACCTTTTTCACTTAGAGAATGAGCTAATTCAATTTCAAGATTTTTTGTAATGTTTTTTAATGATACTTTACCAGTTTTAATTGTAGTTAATTCAATCTCAAAGCTATCTCCTGGTTCAATCTTATCATAATCTTCTTTATTTACAAATGTGAGTGGTACAATACCAAAATTTACGAGATTTGCTAAATGTATTCGAGCAAAACTCTTTACTATGACTGCTTTGATTCCAAGATATTTCGGAGCAATCGCAGCGTGTTCTCGACTTGAGCCTTGACCATAATTCTCTCCACCAATTATAAATCCTCCTCCCTTTTCGAGAGATCTATCATGGAAAGATTCATCTAAGACATTAAAGACGAATTTACTGATTTCAGGGATATTACTTCTTAATGGCAAAATTTTCGCACCAGCAGGCATTATATGATCTGTAGTTATGTCATCCTCTACTTTGAGAAGAACTTCTCCCTCTAATTTATCAGGTAAAGGGTTAAATTCAGGTAAGGGTTTTATATTTGGACCTCTTATAATCTCTATCTTCTTTGCTTCTTCAGGTGGTAAAGGTGGTACAATCATATTATCATTTATATTGAATTTTTTGGGCATATCAAAATCCGGAAGTTTTCCAAATTTTCTTGGATCTGTAACTTTTCCTTCAATAGCGGCCATTGCAGCGACTTCTGGACTAACTAAGTATGCATTAGCACTTTTAGTTCCTGATCGACCTAAGAAGTTCCGATTAAAAGTTCTTAAGGAAATAGCATTAGTTTTCGGTGCTAATCCCATCCCAATACATGGTCCACATGCATTCTCGAGAATTCTTGCTCCTGCTTGAATTAAATATCCCATTTCTCCCGACTCAATCATGTGATCTACTACCTGTCGGGATCCTGGTGAGACAGTTAAAACTGTATTAAGAGCAATAGTTTTTCCTTTCAACATATTTGCTGCGATTTTTAAATCTCGCAGAGAAGAATTTGTGCAACTTCCAATGCAGACTTGATCAACGGTCATTCCTTCTAATTCCTTTACAGTCTTTACATTACCTGGACTGTGAGGTTCAGCAATTAGAGGTTCTAATTCACCTAAATTAATTTTAATAGTTTCATCATAAACAGCATCATCATCTGGCTCTAAATGAACCCATTGGTCCCCTCTTTCTTGAGCTTCTAAAAATTCTTTAGTTATTTCGTCAGATGGAAAAATCGATGTTGTAGCTCCCGTTTCTGTACCCATATTAGTAATAGTACCACGTTCTGGAACAGTTAAAGTTTTTATACCTGGTCCTACATACTCGAGTACTTTAGATCTTGCTCCTTTTACCCCAATCCTTCTTAATACCTCCAATATCACATCTTTAGCCGATACAAAATCAGGTAATTTCCCAGTAAGATAGACTTTTACGATTTGTGGCATTTTCAAACTGAAAGGTTCTCCCGACATGGCTGCAGCTACATCTAATCCACCTGCACCCAGGGATATACTTCCCACACCGCCTCCTGTTGGTGTATGTGAATCGCTTCCTAATAGCGTTCTTCCTGGGCGAGCAAATCTTTCAAGATGAAGCTGATGACATATTCCATTACCAGGACGTGAGAAATAAAGACCATATTTAGCTGCAATACTTTGAAGATAGCGATGGTCATCAGGATTTTTGAAATCAGTCTGCAAAGTGTTATGATCAACATAACTTACAGATAATTCAGTTTGAACACGTGGAACTCCCATTGCTTCAAATTGTAAGTAAGCCATTGTACCAGTAGCATCTTGGGTTAACGTCTGGTCAATTTTAATAGCTATATCCGTTCCCTTTTCCAAATTACCTTCAACTAAATGTCGTTCCAAGATTTTTTCAGTTAAAGTTTTTCCCATTTTCTTAAACACAATTTAATTATTTGTAGCATTTCTGGATAAAATAGATACTAAAGTAATTAAAATTAAAATCTTATTAAATTTTACTTTTGAGGTCCTCCCATATAAATCCCCCTTTTGAAAGAATTAAGAAGATTAAAAAAAGATATAATCAACAAATTCTTTCTTTATTTAAATTTAGACACGAATATAAGAGATTAGAATATGAGAGAAGATTTAGAATCACTGACAAGAGAAGACTTATTGGATTATATTGAAGATCTTTCGAAAAATTGGCTGGCCATCGACGGTACATGGTTTCAGGCTGTTGAACATGAATATGGTCTTGATAAAGCTATGGATTTAGATGTTAAACAATGGAAAAGATTTACTGTAATTGAGGCTAAAAGAATCATGAATAGATTTAAAATTCCACAGAATGGAGGCATTCCAGCTCTTATAAAAGCTTTAAAGTATAGGGTTTATGCTAATATTAACAAGCAAGAAGTTCTTGAGGTTTCAGATAACATATGTATTTTTAGGATGAATGATTGTCGAGTACAATCTGCTAGAAAACGTAGAGGTCTTCCAGACTTCCCATGTAAACAAGTTGGAATACAGGAGTATGGTTTATTTGCTAAAACAATAGATCCCCGAATAGAAACAAAGTGTATTGCATGTCCTCCAGATAAACACCCTGAAAATTATTGGTGCGCATGGGAATTTACTTTAATAGAAAGCTAATTTCTTGAATGATACTCTAAATAAAGTATGAAGAAAAGCCTTTAACTCATCTTGTAGTTTACGTTATATAAAGTTTAAAAAGTTAATTATCTTAAAACTACTATAACAAGCTTAAAATTTAAAAGATTTGAATATTTTACAAAAGTATTAAATAAAAAAAGAAACTGAAAGTATGAAAAATTGATGTTATATGACTGAGGAAAATTTAAGAGGCCAAATTAGCGCCAAGGAAGATGAAATTACCCGTATAGAGGAAGATGCTTCAAAAAAAGACGCTTCAGCAGAAGCAGAAATTGAAGAAGAATTTGATCCTAAAATTGAAGCCACGCAAGCAAAAGTTGATGAAGAAGAAACATTGCGTGACGAAGCAATTGAAAAAGCAGAAGAGTGGACCAATAAAAAGAAGGAAAAGATAGCTGCTGCTAAAATTGCAAATAAAACTCTTTCTCAATTAAAAAGTGAAAAAGAAAAGGCTTTGAATATAAAGCTAAAAGAAATCGCAAATGATAAAAAGAGTAAGATTAAAGAAATTCAAGGCGAAATAAAAAGTTTAGAGAAACAGATAGCTGCTATCGAGAAAGAAAAAGCGAAAGCTGCTGCTGCCGCTGCTGCTGAAGAATAGTTATATTTATTTTAAAGAATTAATCTATTTTATTAATTTTTTTAATTTTTTTATTAAAAATCAATTCATTTGACTTAAATTTGATAATTTTAACTGGTTTTGGAGTTTTTGGAAGATTTAAATCGAAT
The DNA here is from genome assembly GCA_019058425.1 of Promethearchaeota archaeon. Classification (GTDB taxonomy): domain Archaea; phylum Asgardarchaeota; class Lokiarchaeia; order Sigyniarchaeales; family SOKP01; genus Loki-b32. The sequence goes on along the minus strand of JAHPYZ010000002.1, from coordinate 93,219 downwards.
TTAAGTGGGGAAGTTGTTAAGGAGTTATCCTTTAATTTCCCGTTAAAAAAAGAAATAATACCAGTAAGTTGGCAGAGAAGTATTGATTCTTATCAAAACCTGTTATCAGAATTAAAATCAAAACCAGATTTAGTGGTTCTATTAGGTATTCATACAAATAAAAAATATCATCTCGAAAGATTTGGGTGGAATTTCAAAAAGGGTAAAGATATAGACAGAAAATTTAAATTGGGCTTAATAAAAGTATGCCCTCAAGCTTGGATTAAGACAACTATAGATTTAGATAAAGTTCTTTTAGTTGTTAAAGATAAATCTAATATTTCAATCTCTAATTATGCAGGGTCTTATTTATGTAACTATCTTTATTATTGGGCACTCTACCTTTCAAATAAAGAGTATCCTGTTATCTTTATTCATATTCCTGCAAAAGCTAATAAAATTGAGTGCCGAATTAAGATTGAAATTATTTTAAAAGCTATATTAAAGACGCATTTTAAAGAGATTTTATAAGTTTAATGGTAATTTTTGCCCCTTTTCATTAACTGTTTCTTTTAAGCCTTCAGGTTGGAGTCTTAATTCATCGTAAAGCCAATTTAGTTGCCTCATCTTAGAGTTGTATATCTCTATCTCTTCTTCAAATAATTCCATTTCAGAATTACCAAAATTATAGTTTTATTATAAACCAAGAGATTTAATAACACATATTTATCTAAGTATTATCTAAATATTACCTTATAAAATCGGATAAAAATAGTTAATCTATAGAAAACTATAGAATATTTTTGAATATATCAAAATTTAAGGTTTCAAATATTTTTTTTGAATATCGTCAAGTTCATACATAATACTTTCAATTGGTTCACCTTTTATCACTCTATGTAATTTATTGACTAATTCTTCTGGGAACATATCAAATTCAGCAATAGAGTTTCTATAATCCTTAAACTCGTCTGTTATTTCATACATATCTGAACTTCTTTTTAAATCAAATTCTCTAGTGACAATCTGCACGAAAGATTTAATTAGATCGTTATAAAATTCATCTTTTATCTGTTGAACTGTATAATTGACATCATATATCAAATGATCATATTTTTTATTCACACTTTGAATTTCTTCTTCTCGTTTTGCATTAATTTCATCAATCTTCGGCTGTAATTCCTTTTTCTTCAGTTCTAACTCTTTAAGTATAGATTTTAACTGATCACTCATAATAGTCTTAAATAAAGGACATTATTTAAAGAGTTAGTTATACCTCGATATAATTCAAATTATACCATTTTATAAGAAAAAAAAGGTTTAAATTGATATTTTAACTAATTTCTTTTCAATTCATCAAATGTGGGGATTTCTATCTCAGATATATTTAATCTGTCTAAACGTGGTTGAATTTTTTCAATAAGTTTAGGAACATTTTTCTCATATACATAAACTGCAAATGATATAAGTCCAGTTACGAAAAATGGAAGTACTATCAAGATTATTGGAGTTAGTATTGATGGACCAACAGATTCGCCAAGTGTTTGAACTATATATGTTACAAGAATTATTATTGTTGAAATTCCGGCATATCCTTGGAGAATGTTAACAAAAGGAGCATGAGTTCCTTCGATAAGAGGGGGTCTACGTCTATCTGAATATAATTTACAAATTACAATACCAGAATCTTCCAATAGCCATAATGGTAAAAAAAGTAATAGAACAATAGATATAATGAGGAATGTTCCCAAAAATATTGCTTCTGCTTCATTTAACGCTGATCCTTCCATTATCCCCAATCTGAATAATGAACCAAACCCTGCTTGCACAATAAGGGCGCTAATACTAAATGCAAAGAGACTTACAATAACAGATCTACGAAATAGCATAAAAGGTTTTACTCGAGTTCCTAATTTTATTATACCGTAATGAAATCTTTTTTTTGATCTATAAATCATTTGATGCAATCTTAGGAAAAATATCGTTATGTATGGAGCTATTAAATGAAATAAACCATAGATTGTTAAAGGAAATAAATATAGTAAAATGGTATCTGTCCATAATGGTCCTGGTAAGATTGCTACGAAATCTATAATATATTCATGCGGAATTAAATCTCCCATAGCCCAGTTTTTCTGCAATATTGATAATATATAAATTACAAAGAAAATTGTAAGTGAAACTGCGAAACCAATAACAGTGCTTAAAAATTTGCGATTCCCTTTTTTTTCTGTATCCAACGTCATTTTAAGTTCAAAATTTATTGATTTGATAAAATCTTAATACTACAATTTATTTAAAAATTTAACTTAATCAAAAAATAGGATATATTAATCTTTCTTAACCTTATAATGCCCAACAGAATTTCCATTCCAGAACCTGAAGGAGGATTAAAATTTATAGATGTTCATTGCCATTTACCATTTTATCGCCCTAAGAACGATCAATTACCAACAGATAAAGAACAATATTTAAATTTTTTTAAAATAGGAGGAGTGTATTTAATCACCAGCACTATAGATATGAAAACATTAAATATAACGTTAGATTTTATGAAAAAGTTTGACAAAAATTTTGGTTTTACGTGTGGGTGGGCTCCACAAACAGTAACATATACGCCAAAACATAAATATGAATTAGAATGGAAAAAATGGATTGATTTTATTCAAAATAATCCGAATAAATATCTCGGAATTGGAGAGATTGGATTAGACTTTCATCATGCCAAAACTTTAGATAAAAGAAATACTCAAATTGAGGTTTTAAAACATATATTTGAATTGACAAAGGATCTAAATAAACCATATGTTTTACATGTTCGTAATGCAGCAGAGCATGAAATCGATAGGCAAAATCCAAAACATAGATTCAATAAAAGAGATGGAGTAAATAAAGAAATTCTCAACATAATAAGCGAATTTAAAATAGATCCTCATCGTGTTTTATGGCACTGCTTCTCAGGACCAGAAGAATATGGAAGATTATTACCAAATCAAGGATTTAAGCTTTCTGTTCCGAGTTCTGCTTATGGTTTCAGTAGATGGCGAAAAGTTTCCAAATTTTCGCCGTTAGAATCATTATTAACTGAGACTGATTCTTATTATCAGCATCCCTATAAGAGAGGACCAATAAATGTACCTTCAAATGTGAGATATTCAATAGCTGCTATTGCTCACAGCCATCAAATTTCTCAAAAAATTGTTAGCGAAAAAACTGTAGAGAATGCTATACAATTTTTTAATCTTGAAATCACTATTTAAATTTTTTGAATAATATTCTTTTATGAAATTTCATTCATTAATACAAAATTATCAATATGGGTGTTTTATTTGAAAATTCTAGTTACTTATTATACTGGAACTGGCAATACAGAAAAAGTTGCAAAAGCAATTAAAGATGCATTAGAAGAACATGAGGTTGATCTTTTCCCGGTAAAAGAAGTAGATCCAAATACACTTTCATCTTATGATCTGGCTTTTTTAGGATCAGGTACTTATGGTTTTAATGTAAGCAGAAAGATTACTAGCTTGGTAAAAAAAGCTACACAACTTCCATCAAAATTTGCCTATTTTTACACACATGAAAGCTCAACTCCATGGCCGAAAGCGTTCAACTCTGTAAATAATATAATTCTTAAACAGAATTGTGATGTATTAGGCGAATTTGATTGTTGTGGAGAAAATTTAGTCCCTAAAGCACAAGAGCAGCGAGAGGCAATGTATTCTAGACTTTCACTTGAAGAAAGGAAGGAAGCAGAAGAAACATATCTAAAATATGTAAAAGGACATCCAAATGAAGAAGATCTCGAAAATGCGAAGAAGTTTACGCAATCTGTTATAGATAAGCTATAAATGATTGAAATTTTTAAAACTCTAATTTTTTTTATATTCTTAAAGGAAAATAGATGAATTTTTATTTGTAAAGACACATTAAGTCAATTAATGAAATCTAATTAGAATGAGAGTATTTAAATAAATGAGAAGATTTAGACTTATAGGTCTTATTTTAACCATAGCAGTTGCAGCTGGTACTGGAATTTTTTTCTTAGTGGGATTTTTGACTTATGGTACCATTCAATCATCTGGATCTCATACCTATGCTCCATTGATAGCTAGGTCTCCAGAACCAATTCTTATACGTACCGATATTGGAAATATTAATGTTAGATATAATACATCTGCCACACAATATGTAATGAAGGTTGATTATGACATTAGTATGAGTGGTACCTATATGATTGGAAAGTCTATTTCAAGCTTTTTTCTTATAGAATGGGATAATATAACCTCACAACCAACTGAGAAAACGAGTTTCCTTTTAAGTATCAAACCTGGAGTTAATTTAGATCCATCAAATTGGTTCTCGATAAAAAGAATCACAATTAACGTAACTCTTAGAACGGATATAATATATCAAATTGAAGAATATGCTACTACAGGTAATATAGTAAATGACATTCCAACTGGTGTAAACATTGAGGATCTAACACTTGAGACAACCACTGGAAATTCAATTACTACATTAGAAGAGGCATCAATAGGAAGCATTCTAGCAGATGCAACTACAGGGGGATTATCTATATATGGTAAGAAATCGAACTTTACATCTATAACTGCAGAAGCAACTACGGGAAATCTTAGATTGAATTTTTCTAATTGTTTTCTTAACGGTGATATTACCGCAGAAGTAACAACAGGATGGCTTACATTTAATTCATATAATGCAAGATGTAGTAGTGTTGTTAGTTGGGATTTGACAACTACTACGGGCAATTTGAATAGCAATATCATCCAATATGTAGATATGGGTGGAAATGTTGATGGTATTTGGGTTGTAACTACGGGAAATATCAATCTAGACTATATTGATGGGCTCTCTACAGTAGGTGCTACATTTACAGCATCTACTTCTACTGGTAGCTTTAATCCAGTAAGTTCAGGCGGATTTGATACTCCTACATTTGATAACTTTAGAACTAGTGATTATTCAACTGCTAATTATACTTTCAATCTTGATCTTACATCTACTACAGGTAATATCAATATTAATGGTCAAAGCTTCTAGCTAATTTAATTTATATAATCAAATCAATTTTTTTTCTATAGTTTTCTCTTTTTATAGATTTTTATAAAAAAATCAAAAATTAGTCTAAAGTTTATTTAAATACATATAATTATTGCTCTTTCATAAGTTATAAGTATTTTAAAAGAGTGATCTAAGTGAAAAGAAAAACAAGTATAGTTTTAATGGTTATCGCTGCCTGCATTGTATTTGGTGGAACAGCATTTGGAATTGTAATAGCAACTACATGGGGAGAATATGAATTTACTGATTCTTATCAATATAATCCAGATATTTCTTCACCAATTGAGAAATTAAATGTCATTAGTGACATCGGACAAGTAAATATTAAATATAATACGACACCGACTAATCATATTGCTCATATAGATTTAGATATTAGAGTTGTAGGAGGTTTTGTTGCTGAAACATCTTTCTCTGATTTCTTTCACCCTATTGAATGGTCAAATGTCAGTAGTCCTATAACTTTTAAACTTGATGCAAAGACTAATCCAGTATTTATTTTTGGGCTCTCACATAGAATAATCATTGATATAACTCTTAGAACTGATGTAGTTTATGATATAAATGCATATTGTAGCACAGGGGCTATAGATATGAATGTTCCAGATAACATAGTTATTAACAATACTTCTTTAAGTACGGCTACTGGATCTGTTGTCTTAAATTCAGCAAAAAATACAACATTTCAAGGATTACTAGGAATGAGTACTAGTACAGGAAAAGTTAGTCTATATGCTAAACAAACAAATTTTTCTCGTGGATTAAGTACAAGTTCATCAACAGGCTCTCTTATTTTAAACTTTTCGCAATGTGTAATGGGTGATAATCTAATCGGATTTGTTTCCACAGGCTCAGTAACTCTTAACAGCTATAATATGAGATATATAAAAGATTCTGTTTGGAATGTACATACAAGTACTGGGAGTGTTGATATTGAAATTCGACAATATATTGAAATGAATGCTAGCATCACCGGATCCATAGGATCTTCTACTGGAAGTATAGATATAATATACGATGATTCATTAAGCAATATTGGTGCACAATTTACATGTTCTGTAGGTACAGGCTCCATCTCATATAATCCACTAGGTTTAGGAGGCATGAGTAAAGCTGGGGGAGTTATATCTTCTACGGATTATTCTACTGCAATTAATAAGTACACATTAGGTATTTCTACATCAACAGGGAGTATAGAAGTGATCGGTCAAAGTTTATAAATCTATAATCTTTAATTTTTTTTTTTTTAATTTTCTCTAATATTTAATAAAAATTTTTTAAGAAACATTCAATTTCTTATTAGAATCAATCTATCTTATTTTACTCTGGAATTACATTATTGTAAATCAATTAAAAACCTTTTAAAATATACATGATATATTTAATTATCTTTTAATTAAAGATAGAAGTTAAAATATAAAAAAAAGTGGTATAAAATATGGTTAGTGAAGACTTATTAAAAAAATTGGCAGAGATGAGAGATGGAAAAGGAGAAAGAAAACCATCCGATGCTCTTTTATTGTGTGAAGCTTTTAAACAACTCGCTGCTGAAAATGAAGATATTAAAGAAGAAGTAGAAGATATGGACCTCACAGTTGTTCAATTTGAATGGTCTGATGTTGGTTACAAGTATTGGGTGAAATTTGGGGAAGGTCAAGTTGAATATGCAGAAGGAGAAGCAGAAGATCCCTCTGTAACCATGATAGCAACTGGTGCTACCTGGGGTGCTTTAGGATCTGGGGAATTAGAAGCTACTAGTGCTTATATGGCGGGGGATCTGCAAATTGAAGGTAATCTCCAAGATGCAATAGCATATGGAGAAATTAATGGAATGGTCGGGGATGTATTAAAGGAACTTTAAGGAAAGTAAATCCTTCAGTATATAGAGATTGATCTTAAACATTAACTTTAACTTTTTTTATTATCTTTTCTATTCTTATATTTGAATAATAAGTATACTATAAGATAATTAACTATGAAGACTATAGATCCCCAGAACATAGTATTTATAATAAAATTAGTCCAATTAATAACTTTTTCAGCCCCTGGTACAATGGCCTGAGTTATCCAATAAAATGGAAAGCCCCATCTCTCACTACCTATTAATCCATTCATAGGATAGATAAAGAATCCTGTAATATATGTAATTAGAAGTCCTTCAATGATTGAAATAAATAAAATTAATATTATTCTATTTCTCATAATAAGATCCTCAAATTAGTTAAAATAATAATAATTTAAATTTTATGGGAAAAATCCTCTTAATTCTATTGCTCGCGCAATCCTAGAAACTGCAATTATATATGCTGCGGTACGAAGTGCGATATTTCTTTCTTTTGCAATTCGATACACTTCTTCGAATGCTTCAAGCATTATTCTTTTCAGTTCTTTATTAATTCTATCTAAGCTCCAAAAGTAGGCACGAATATCTTGAACATATTCGAAATATGATACACAGACTCCCCCTCCATTTGCAAGAATATCAGGAAGCACATGAATTCCCTTTTCAAATAAAATTCTATCTGCTTCAGGGGTAACAGGACCATTTGCACCTTCTAATACAATTTTACACTTTATTGCGCGGGCATTATTTATTGTTATTTGATTTTCTAAAGCAGCAGGAACTAAGCAATCACATTCAATTGTAAGCAAATCTTCGTTTTTAATCAATTTATAACGATCATCCTTATAATCCTTTAAATAATTACCTTCATGAGTCCAATCTAACAATTTGTCAATGTCTAAGCCTTCTGAATAATAAATCCCTCCAGAAATATCTGACACCGCCAATATTTTACAGCCTTGTTCAAATAATATTTGAGCAATGGTACCTCCTACATTCCCAAAACCTTGAATAACAATCTTTTGAGCTTTTAAATCTAATCCCAATTTTTCACACATTGCTTCAAATATAATATATAATCCCATTCCTGTAGCTTGTTCTCGTCCGATAGACCCCCCTATCTCTATTGGTTTTCCTGTTACTACTCCTGGTATAGATCTTCCTTTATTCATCGAATAAGTGTCCATTATCCAAGCCATTATTTGAGCGTTAGTATTGACATCAGGAGCAGGTATATCAATATCCGGACCAATCATATTAATTATTTCCGAAGTAAATCTTCGAGTAAGTCGTTCTAATTCACTTCGCGTTAACTTTCTTGGATCGACACATATTCCACCTTTTGCTCCTCCTAATGGGAGATTCAAAAGACTACATTTCCAGGTCATCCATGTAGCTAACGCTTTAACCTCATCTAAATTAACTTCAGGTGAAAATCGTAAACCACCCTTACCAGGACCTCTTACTGTACTATGATGTACTCTATATCCTTCAAAAATCTCAAGATCGCCATTATCCATTCTAATAGGAATAGTCACAATTAAAGAACGTTCTACTCTTTTAAGATATTTAGCTATATTTGGATCTAATCCCATTTCTTTAGCAACAATATCAATTTGCTTTTTTACTACGTCAAATGCACTTATTACCATAAATTTTTACCATTTAAATTTGTGAATTTTAAATTTAACTTGATTATGATATATGATCAGTATTATTACTCTTTAATATTTAAAAAATTTCTAACGAATTTATAAATTAATAAGACTATATTGGACAAATTTTAAAGGATCGTGTGCACATCCACCTGAGTCTAAACCTCCTAATTCCTCCAATATTTTCTGAGGGATGACATTATCTGCTAGCCATAAATCCTTTAAATTCATTAAAGATTCTAATCCTTTTATCTGAATTATACGATTTTGACCTAAATCAAGCGTTTCTAATTTAGTTAATGCCTCTAGACCTTTAATTTCACCAATACTATTCTCTGAAAGAAAAAGTGTTTCTAATTCATTTAAGGAATATAATCCTCTTATCTGAGATATGTTGTTTTGCTTTAGGTTTAGAATTTTTAAACTTTTGCAATTATCTAATCCTCTTATATTTGAAATGTGATTGGTATTGAGCCATAACGTTTCCAAGCTTTCCTGAGTATCCAAACCATGAATTTCTTGAATTAAATTATTATTTAAATAGAGACTTTTTAGACTTTTTAAATTCTCTAAACCTCCAATATTTTTAATCTGATTTCCTGCAAGATTTAATACTTCTAAGTTCTCTAATTTATCTAAATTTTTGATTTCTTCTAACTTATTTCCCGCAATCCATAGCACTTCGAGATTTCTTAGTGTTTCAAACCCCTTTATTTCTGAAATCTCATTCCAAGAAAGATCTAATCTTATTAGTGAAGTTAATTCTTTTAACCCTTTTAACTCAGATATCTGATTTCCCCTTAGATACAGTTCCTCCAAATTTGTTAAATTCTCTAATCCTTTAATTTCAGATATTCGATTGCTTATAAGATGTAGAATCTTAAGATTTTGTAAATTGTCTAATCCTTGTATGTCAATTATATTATTATTACCCAAATTTAAAATCTCCAACTCAGCTAAATCATCTAACCCTTCTACTGTTCCAATATCATTTGAGCTTAATTCAAGATTCTTTAAATCTTTTATTTTTGACAATCCTTGTATTTCATTAATATTTTTTATTTCTAAAAGACTTAAATCAAGAAATCCTTTTTTAACCTCAAATTTAGTGCCAGCTACTTCAACAACTTTCATGTGTACTCCCTTATTAGGCTTTCAAAATTAACGAAATTATTCTAAATCCGTATGTATAATTATATAAGACTTCTTATTTATTTATAATTCTTAAAATCCACTTTTATCTTATAACTCAAATATTTTAAAACCTGTTCCTCATTAACCATATGATGCAGAATGATTTTCTGTTTGAATTGTGGATACAAAAGAAATGAAAATAAAGACGGTTATTATTATTGTTCGACTTGTGGAAAACCAACATATTTTATGGTCTTAAGCTTTAAGTGATAAGCAATATCAAAAAAAGATGAACCTTGTTAAGAATGACTCCTTCAAATAAATTATTGTTGTAGGATGACAACCCGCAATGGTAAAGGGATTCATCAGTTTTTCTTTATTTTATACATTGCTTTAGTTAAAACTTATCTTTTTATTAATTATTTTTCACGTCTTTTCTAAATCATAATGAGAACTTATTAAAGCTCTATTTAGGATATGATTATTATGAATGCTATAGCATGTAAGAACTGTGGATACTCTTTCGAAGATATAGAACAAGGAAAATATTATTGTCCGAATTGTTCGAAAGAAATGAAGTTTATTACAGTGAAAGCCTTTTGTGGTGCTAAACCTAATGAACTCAATGAAATAAATTAAATACTAAATTTCTTTTTCTTTATATATGTTTTACGCTGTTTGTAAAGAATGTGGTTTTCATTTTGAAAATAAAGAACCCGGGTATTATTATTGCCCTCAATGTGAAAAAGAAGTTAAATTTTTGAAACTTGAATTATTTGATGGCGTAAAACCTTCTGAAATCCATGAAAAGGATTAAAGTTATAAGGTAAAGGATTATTTTTCTTTTTATGGCTAGAGCACTCTATATGGATGATTCTTACCTTAAAAGCTGGAATGCGAAAGTGGTAAGTGTCACAGATGATAAATATGTGGTATTAGATAATACTGCTTTCTACCCTAAAGGAGGAGGTCAACCTTGGGATGAAGGCTCAATCATAAAGGATGATCAAGAGTATAAGGTGGTTTATGTTGGAAAGTTTTCAGGGAATATTAGTCATGAAGTAGATAAGTCAGGGTTAAAAGAAGGTGATAAGGTTCATTGTGAACTCAATTGGGAACGTAGATATACCTATATGCGATATCATACAGCTTCTCATCTCATTAGTAATATACTTTATAAGAGAGCTGATGCGAAAATTACAGGGAATCAAATAGAAATGGATAAAACAAGAATGGATTTCTCAATGCTAGATTATTCTCCTGAAAAATTGAGAGATTTTGTAGATGAAGCTAATAGTATTATCGAGCAAGACTTACCAACTACTATCGATTACATGACTAGGGATGAGGTTTTAGGAAAACCTGAATTAGCACGCCTAGCTGTAGGATTACCTAAGAATATCAAAGAATTTAGAATTGTTAGAATTGGAGATATCGATGAACAAGTAGACGGAGGCACACATATCAATCATCTAAAAGAAATTGGCAAAATTGAGGTAACTAAAACAGTCAATAAAGGTAAAAACAATAGAAGAATGTACTTCATATTAAAATAAGCTAAATTGTTTAAACTAGATTGTTTTACTGATAAAGATCTCATTGATCATTAGTTCAAGTGAAGAGATATCCTTATAACTTGTTTTTGAAAAATTTGGATTCTAACTTATAATATTTAAGTTACATATTAAGAAAATTACTATTATAAAACTAATTAAATTAATAGTAAAAACTATAGTTAGTTAAATCATGATTTCTGTACTATATATTGAAACCATCATCAAATTCTTCCCATTCTTCGGCGGCGATATCAAATCTCTTCTTTTCTTCTTCCTTCTTTTCTCTCTTGATTTCCCTGCGGTCTTTACGGGTAATTTGATCATGCCTTTTAGTATATATTTCTTCATATTTCTCTCTTAACGCTTCAACATCTTCTACATGACCTATTCTATCTTCTAAACCATCTTCAAAAAAATAATTCTTCTTAAATTTCTTTGCTGGAACTCCCGCATAAATATAACCTCTCTCTAAAACTTGGCCAACTGTAGTCACTGAATTCGCTGCTAAAATACAATTATATCCGATATGTGTACCTGGCATTATTATAGCATGTGAACCTATTCTAACATTTTCTTCAACGATTGTTTTCCTGATTATTAATAGATTACCAATAATTACAGCAGATTGTACAATTGCTCCTTGTCCTACTACTACATCTTTACCAAACTCTACAAATTCAGCATCAACCCACCCTTCAAATAAAGAGTTCGAAATCTTTGTTTTCACTCCAAACATTTTGAAACAAATATTATCCATAAATCCTGGGAAAGGAAATCTGTGAGCGAGCCAGATTGGCCATCTCTTTATAACACTTCGAAGACTCCAATATCTATAATCTTGATCCTCTGGAATTCGTAAAAAAACACCTTCTCGGGGTTTATGAATAACATTTACGACCAGCAATATGATCTTAGCAAAAATAATTGCAGAAAAAACGAGAGTAATATACATCAGAAAAGCTAAGAGTGGAAGAAATGTATAAAAATGGACAGGTCTCACTGCATTCCATAAAAATCGCCAATAAATCCAGAATTCCAAAAGGATTGGAATGAGACTTGCCCATATAATAAAAATATATAAAATTAAATAACTTTTTTTTACTAAAACATTTGTAACAAAAGGTCCGATTCTCATTGTATTTGGAACACTCATTTTTCCTCACTCTCTTTTTCTAATTTGATTAATTTTTTTTTATCTTCATCAATATTTACATCATGTATTAATTCAGTCTTTTTAGCATCTGCAACTTCTCGTTTTATTATTATATCTCTTCTCTCTTCAGCATACTTGTTTTCTTTCATTTTCATAGCTGGAATTCCGAAGTATATCCATGCTGGTTCTAAAACCTGTTCATAAGTACTTGTACTGAGAGCACCAATAACAGTTTCTTTCCCTATTACGGTTCCAGGGGATATTGTAGTATGTCCTCCAACCATAACATAGTCCTCAAAAAATACTTTCTTAATTAATAAATATTTACCAACTACCATTGAAGACATTAAAGTAGCTCCTTGCCCAATCATAACTTTCCGACCAAATTTAATAAATTCCGAGTCACACCATGTGTCAGCTAAATGGCTAGAAAAATCCATATTAACCCCCATTTGTTTGAAAGCTAAAACATCAGTCCATGGAAATGGTGAATTCCGAAAAAACCATAAAGGAATCTTCTTTAACTCAGTTCTCAACTGCCAAAACTCAAAATCAGTATTCCCAATCGCAGCTTTGAAAACCCCCTCCTTAGGTCTGTGAATTAAGTTGACTAATATCAAAAAAAGCTTACTAAAAAGAAGACACCCTAAAATAAAGATATACGTTAATCCGAACAAAACAAGTGGGAAAGCAAAGAAAAAAGACCATTGAAAGTTTGTTGCAACTTGTGTTCTAGAGTACCAATACCAAATTATTGTTACTACTAGTCCTGATAGCCAAAAAATAGGTATATAAACAAGTAAGAATTTTGCATTTACCCTACTTATTGCTGAACTAGTGGTGAAATCAATCCTTAAATCTTGTTCAGTTAGATTTTCTATATTTACTACTTCATCTTCTTGATTACTTAATAATTGTTCTTTATCGAGTTTTTCATCAAAAGTTTTTAAAACCCCTTTTTTTTCTTTTATTTCTTTTAATAATTTCTTATCAGAATACCCCTGAATATTATCACTCATTTCCAAATCTTTTGGAACTACATCAAGATAATTCATTATTTTCTTCCTAAAGATTTTCCTCATTGGCATTCCAAAATAGTAATTACTTCCTTTCATCACACTATGTTTTGGAGTTGAAGCTAGCGGTAATAGATAAGCATTATCATAAAGTTCTGACCCAGGACCTACTCCGCACATTGCAGCAAAAGTAACATTATTTCCAACATTAATTTTAAAATATGATATGTTTCCAAAGACTCCTTGGATCAGATGACTTGCTAAAGTAGAATTAACTCCGAAATAGCAATTCTCTCCTACTTCAACAAATTTATCATTTCCTACAGATTCCTCAAAAGTAGAGCCTTTTCCTATTTTGTTTGTTCCTACAAAATTAAAAAACCAATTCGAGAGCCATGGAAACATTCCTTTTGTAAATGTATTCTTTCCATATTTTATCATGAAACTTCGTATATGGTAATAATTGGCAGCCCTACTTTTAATATTTCTTGGTATTATTCCTGATTTGGATGGAGAAATCCTTTCTGTAATTCCCCAAATTAATCGTGTAATTAATCCAAGAAAAAATAAATGAAGCAAATAGCAGCCAATAATCACCAACGGCATAATCAACAAGCTTATTAGAGAACTAAGATTAGTAAATAAAGAAAAAAATCCAATATTTTCTAGAAAAAATATTCGAAAGGGAAAGAAAAAATATAGCCAAAAAACAAATCCTGGAATAACCCATGAAACATAATAGATTATAGCGAATATTATAATATATAAATGAAATTGAAGACTTACTTCTTCTTTTATAACTTCTTCGCTAGGTTTCAGTAATTTTTTCTTCATTAAAAAACAATTGATACTTATTATAATTTAATAGATATTTTTTTTTCTTTTAAAAGTATTAGTCTCAGATAAAAAGAACAAATCATAATGTCTGATAAATGTAAGGATTGCGGAAAGTGTTGTATAGAGACAGAGATGATTGTCTCCGAAGATGATATTAGCTTAATAATAAGAAAATGCCAAAATTATTTACCTAATCAAGCATTTTATTTTAAAAATGAAGATAACCTTTTTCAATTGAAAAATATTGAAGGTAATTGTATTTTTTTTGAGAAAAATTCAAAAATATGTAATATTTATGAATATAGGCCACAAGGTTGTAGATTTTATCCTCTAATTTTTGATTTTGAAAAACAAAAATGTATATATGATAAGTATTGTCCTCGAACTCATCTATTTTATAAAGAAAAAGCTGTATTGAATAATACTTGTAAAAATTTGAAGAAATTCTTGAAAAAACAACTCAATTTAAAGATATAGTAAAAAATTAATGAAAACCTAAGCGATATCTTTCTTATCTTCATCGACATTGACATCATACTTTATTTCAAACTTTTTCTCCCCATCAACATCTCTTTTCATAAGAATTTCCCTTCTTCCCTCAGCATACTTATTTGGTTTTAATTTAATTACTGGAATTCCAAAATAAATCCAACCTGGTTCAAGAACTTGATTATAAGTAGTCGTACTGAGAGCCCCAACCACAGAATCCTTACCAACAATCGTTCCTGGGGCGATGATACTCTGCCCTCCAATAACAACATAATCATCAAAGAAGACTTTCTTAATCAGTAAATATTTACCTATTACCATTGAAGACATAACACTAGCACCTTGTCCAACTATTACTCTACGTCCAAACTGAATAAACTCACCATCAGTGTAGGAATCCCATAAGGTACTTGATAATTTCATTTTAATTCCAAACCATTTAAAGGCTAAAATATCCATCCATGGAAGCGGCCAATTTCTTATAAGCCAAAATGCTATCTTTTTTAATTCAGTTCGTAAACACCAAAACTCAAAATCAGAATCACCCTTTTCCGCCTTGAAGATTCCTTCTTTTGGCTTATGTATTAAATTTATTAAGACTAGGAAAAGTTTACTGAAAATAAAACACCCAAAAATGAAAACAAACCACATAATAATAAATATAGCAGGTAGAAAAAAGGCCATTAATATCCAATTGTGAACATATGAAGTGAAAGAATAAAAGATTGCAGTATCTAACATCCCAGATAACCAAAAAATTGGGATATATAAAACTAAAAATCTAATATTTACTCTTGAAATCGCACTACTTGTAGTAAAATCAATTTTTAGATTTTCTTCATCTATATTATTATGGTTTATAAGACTCTCTCTAGATTCTGTGTTTTCTTGTTGTATTTTTGTCTCAGATTCAAGGTGTTTTGAGAGTTTTCTAGTTTTTAATTTTTTTAACAATTTTTTGTCCCGAAAACCTCCAACATTTTCACCTCTCTCTAAATCTTTTGGTGTTAATCTTAAAAAATTCATTATCTTTTTTCTGAAAATTTTCCTTAAAGGCATACCCCAATAATAATTATTTCCTTTAATTACACTATGCTTTGGGGTTGCTGCTAAAGGAAGTAAATAAGAATTATCATATGCCTCAGAACCAGGACCTAAAACATTACTGGCTGCAGCAGTAAAATTATTTCCAGTTTTTACTTTAAAATATGAAATGTTTCCAAAAATTCCCTCAATAACGTGACTAGCTAAAGATGAATTAACTCCAATATAGGAATTCTCTCCTACTTCAATAAATTTATCATTACTGGGGGATTCTTCAAATGTAGTGCCTTTTCCAATTTTACTAGCACCTATAAAATTAAAATACCAATTGCCAAGCCATGGAAAAGGTCCTTTCATGAACGCATTCTTTCCATATTTTATCATAAACCCTCTGATTTGATAGTAACTTAAGGTTTTGCTGGGAAAATTTCTTGGAATAATACCTTCTTTACTAGGAGATCTTTTTTCGGTTAAAAACTTAAAACCACGTGTTATTAATCCAATAAAATATAAACGAATAAGATAACAACCGATTAGGACTAAAGGCATAGAGACTAAGGCTAATAAAGGTTTAAATTGTGTAAAAAGAGCTAAAAAACTTGGAACTTCTAAAAAATTAGGTATAAAGAAGAAAATCATATAAAAAATGAATATAATAGCAGGAATAACTAATGATGCTAAAAATATTGCGAAAAGAACAAATAGATACCAAAAATATTGAGTATCAATTTCCTCTCGAATAGAGTGCTTCTCTGGGACAGTCTCAATTGAAGTTAATTCTGTCATCCCCATCTTTACTTTTCCTTAAAAGTACTAAATTATGGTTTTAATTATATATGTTATAATTAAAATTTATTTTCTAAAAAATTCAATGTTTTTTTACTTGTGCTTATAAATTTTTGAGTTTTAATACACAATAGAGCATTAAATCAAAATTAGAGTCTTAATATAATCACTACTTATGCTATAAGAGTCAAAAGCCTCATGTACATTATCTAAATCAAATTTTTTTGAAATTAATTCTTTAACTTGTATATCCCCAGATTTCAGACCTTCGATTGCTTTTTCAAATGGTCCACATCGACTGCTATAAAGAGTAAGCTCTCGAACTACGATATCTGTTAAATTAATTGGTGTTTCAAGACCATGAGTGCTCTTTATATGAACTTTTCCACGAGTTCTACAAGATGAAATAATATCTTTAAGAGCATTGGGATTACCAGTTGTATCAACTACTATATCCGCCCCTAATCCTGCAGTAAGATTTTTAATTTCCATTGGAATTTCTTTAATATTATGTCTATTTAAGCCCTGAATTGCTCCATATTTTTTTGCTAAATTCAGTTTTTTATCTGAACCATCTATAACTATTAACTTTAATCCTTTAGACAATGCTACTTGAGTAATAAGTAATCCTAACTTTCCAAGCCCAAATATTACCATAGTCTCATCATTTTTATCAATTGGCATCATTTCAAATGTTTGATAGGCAGCAGCGAGAGGTTCAATAAAGGTTGCTTCCACATAACTTATTGAATCAGGTATTTCATGCAATAGATAAGGATCTAATGCGATATATTCTGCTAGAGCACCATCTATATCAATACCTAATGCTTTACGAGATAAACACTGAGTATATAGTCCTTGCTTACAATAATAGCAACTAAAATCAATATTACTATTTATTTCAGAAGTCACCCGTTTATTAAGCCAATCTTTTTCAATTTTATTGCCTAATTTCACCACTTCTCCTACGAATTCGTGACCTAGAATTATTGGCGTAGGAGTTGGTAAATCTCCATGAGCTATAGCCAAATCTGTTCCACATATACCTACTGCCTTGACACGAACCAATACTTGAGAATCATTTATCATCGGTTCAGGCACATTTTCAATTTTGATTTCTTTACCATCAAAGATAGCTGCTTTCATCACTTGTTCATCTTAAATTAGTACATTATTTGATATTAGAAATTATAATTAAAATTGCTCAAATATAGTTTATAATTAATCTTTTTTCCTATAAAGTTTATATAATCTAAACAGCACTTTTTTATCTAAAAATAAATATAGATCATCAGAACTCCTACTTTTAAATACAATTTCTAAGTATTTTAATTCTAAAATTAAATTTGAAGGAGTAAAATTATGAAAAATACAATATTAAAATGGGAATCATTAGGAATACTTGTCATTGTTATACTTGGTGCTTTATTCCATTTTATGTTCGCAATATTGAATTACTGGAGTCCTTTAGGCGCGATCTTTCCCGTCAATGAAAGTGTGTGGGAGCATCTCAAATTACCATATTGGCCATTAATCATATTTTCAATAATAGAATATAATTTCATTAAAGAAGAAGCGAAAAATTTCATTATAGGAAAAACCATTTCATTTTTAATAGCTATTAGTACAATACTGATTATTTTTTATTCTTATACCGCTATACTCGGAACGGAATTACTCATTATAGATATATTAAGTTTTGTATTCGGAGTTATAATAGGTCAATATGTAAGTTATAAAATTATGACAAAAGACCAATTATCTAAGTGGTATATGATTACTTCTTTGTTGATATTCATTGGATTTGGGTTATTATTTGCAATATTCACATATTTTCCTCCAAACATACAATTATTTCTAGATTCCGAGACTGGTCTTTATGGTATTATTCCGCATTCTATAAGATTTTAACATAATTATTTATTTTCTTTTTCCTTTTTTTTTACATAAATTTATATTGGTTTTGAATTGAATGCGTTTGATTTTGATTTAGAGACTCAAAGAATCTTCGATAATAATTTCTCCAATATTCAAAGAACAGATTGGAAGAAATGGCTTGATATTAGTTCTCGGGAAGAATATGAGGAAATATCTTTAAAATTCTCGGGATTATCGTCTGTTGAAGACATTTTCGAAAGATTAAAGTCTGATACCACTGAATCAAGAAGTTTCTCAATAGATTTAGAAGATTTCTTGAAAAAAAAACAAGAAAATGATCCCCTAATCTTTTGTCATACATCAGGGACAACAAACAGTAAGTTATCTATGCTAAAATGGTTTCATATGGCAAAAGATATTGTAAAGAGGCAATGGGCTCCTGGTATGCAAGCAATTTTTGAATCCAGTGGATTAGATTCAAAATCATCTGCTATAATTTTCGTACCCTCGAGATTGAAATTTGATGGAATTAGTACTTTTGAGTCAAAGAAGTACGTCTCACTCTATTCTTCAGAATTTTCTCAAAGGATCATGCTTTCTATTATTAAACCAAAATCTTATTTGTTCTATGAATATAAAAATTCAAGGAATTTAGCGATTATAGCTCAAATTCTAACGATGAATAATATCTCAGTTATTTCTGCTCCCGCTATAACAATTTTAGGATGGGCAGATATTAATAGACTCCAGGAGGGGATAAGAAGATCACTTGATTTAATTAAAAAAAATAAAAATCCTAAACTTCAAGATCTCTTGTTGAAAATAGAAAAAAATGGATTGTATAATACTTCAAAACAAATTCAGAAAGAATTATCAAAAAAAATATCGAGGGCAACTTTAATTTTTAGTATTAGTTCGTTATCAAAATCAGATTGGTTATTAATTCGTAAATTTATGAAATGGGAAGAAGGCACAGAAAAATTTACTAATCTCTATGTCGCTTCTGAAATTGGGCCATTTGCGGCAAGTATTAACGCGGGAGATTTTGAAATATCTCGTTCTAATAGAATGTACATCTTTCCCTTAACCTTACCTGCAATAGAATATGATGGAAAGAGAGAACCAGTTTCTAGATCACAAAATAAATTTGGTAAGCTTTATGTTTCTCGGCTTCATACCACAGGAGTATTAATTAATATAAATATAGGGGATGTAATCTCTCTTTTAAATCAGAATGGGCTTCCTCAAATTGACGGAAAAATCTTAAGATCAAGTTTTCAACTAAAATATCCAATAAATGTATCAAGTGAGATTAGTTTACCATCGAATTATAAAGTCTATGCGGGTGATTATTTTACTTTTCCAAATTTCGATATTAATAATCCACGGTTACTATTAAATTGCTTGAAAGAGAATTGTGCTTTATATATTGACTCACTTCTTTTAATAAACCATATTAGATCTACGAATAACGCAAAGAAATTATATCTTTACTCGAGTGACAATACAAAATGTTCAAATTTACAAGATTATCGTGAGATATTGGTAAAGTGTATTAAAAATGAAAATTTTAAACGAGCCATTTTAAACAGAGATATTAAATTAGAATTAATCAAAAATAATCCGGTAGACTTCTTAGCAACCAGATCTGTAATGTTAAATAAAGTCCGAAACGGGAAAAATCCCAAAGGTATTTTGAAAAAGTGGCCGATTTATGTATTAGATGTATAATTTAACTAAAAAAAAAGAAAAAAATATAGACTATTATATTATGTAGGACTAAATACTCCAGCAAATACGAGCCATGCTAAAAAGGTTTTAGATACAAGACTTAGTAGTTGATATACTCTTTCACCGTATAGATAATCCTTCCATTTTCCCACTCCTTTATATTGCAGTATCATATTGATTGCGAATGTGTTAAAGAAAAATAGTTCGATTCCATAAATCAAATAGACAAATAGTGGTACTTCTCCTCCAATGGTTTCAGTACTTATAAAATATGCAGTAATAACAATCCAAGGAACGGCTCCTGCGATTACACCTAAATAATATGGTCCCCATTTAACCTTCTCATTTCTTTCTCTTGTATATACATTATATGATTCCATCATTAAGCCAAACATATTCATCAAGGCATTAGAAATAAAAATCATAAACAATGACCAAAAATCCCAGACTCCAAAAAAGATAGCTATTAAGAAAATCATTACGGAACTTGATAGGGCGTACTCAAACCAACGTACTTTGTTTATTCCTCTTTTTAAATTTCTAACATAGCTTTTATTTAGCGGATAAGCTATTAACAAATGAGCGATGGCAGACATTAATAGAAAAGAGCCAACAAATGCCCCTAAAGCACTAAAGACAAACAACACTGTAGGATTTGGTGAAATAACGAAATCTGGACCAACGAGTTCAAACTTGAGGTAAAAAGTGTAAATGTCTCTGGAAAAAGCTAGTTGAGGTAAAAACCCAAAAAGCACCATTAGTAACCCTTGTATCAAATGTAAAATACCCATATTCCGATTGAATTTTTTTAGGTAATCGAAAGTAATAGGAGATTTTGGAATTAACCAACCTTCTTCTGTTTTTTCAATAGAATTCATAATTCAAAATATGTGAAATTAGATTTTAACTTATGTTACTTAAATTTATAAATTTATGACATTCTATTCTTTAAAATTTGAAAAAAAAAATGAAATTAATTAATAAAATATAGAGAATTCGATCTATATCCAGATTAATAATATTAAACACATTTAGAATTAATATAAAGGAATATATATGAATAATATTTAATTCTTATTTGATAAATCTACAAATTGATATTATGTGAGCATAATGAAAGATAAATTTAATTTAGTAGGTTCTAAAATAAAAGAATTCGAATTACCGAACTCAAGAGGTGAAACTAGGATTATTCGAGACTATATGGGCAGTAGTGTAGTAATAGTTTTATTTCGAAGTAAAAGTTGACCATATGCTAAAGTTTATGCTCAAAAGTTAAGTAATATGTTTGAAAAGTCTCAGAATTACAATGCTTTATTATATGCAATTCTACCAGATGACTATGAAAGTGCTAAGAAATTTGAAGCCAATTTTGCAAAAAAATATCCAATTTTTTTATGATCGTAAAAAGAAAGTAAATAAGATATTAAAACAGGAAGTAAAACCTTTTAAATTGGGTAGGATGCCCGCATTACTCATAATCGATAAAAAGGGAATTATAAAATACGCCTATTACAGTGATTATATGGATGATATACCTACAATTGAAGAAATCTTTAAGATTCTTAAGGAAATCTAAAATTTAAATTTAAAAAAAGAAGGTAAATAAATATGAAAGATAAATTTAATGTAGTGGGATCTAAAATAAGTGAATTTAGTTTGCCAAATTCTAGAGGAGAAACAATTAACATACGAGATTTCGAAAATAAAAAGAATGTAGTTATTATATTATTTAGAGATATTAATTGACCTTTCTGCCGATGGCATGCTGCGAGATTAAGAAGAGATATTGAGAAATTTGAACAATTAGATGGATTTCTCTATCCAATTTTAGTAGATAATGAAAAAAATGCTAAAAAAATGGAGCAGAAATATGCACGAAAATATGCTATATTTTACGACCAATCAAAATCAGTTGCTGAGATGTTGAAACAAGAAACAAGGTGGATAAAACTTGGTCGAATGCCTGGACTATTAGTCATTGACAAAAAAGGAATAATACAATATGCTTATTATGGCAAGAATATGCATGATATCCCAGAAAATGATGAAATATTACAAGTTCTTGAAGAAATTAATAAAAATCAATGATTTGGAGGGAATAAAATGATAAATGTTAGATTTTATTGCCAAAAGTTAGCCAAACTTTTCCAAATCAATAAATTCTTTTTAAAAACATTTTAAACTATTAACCAAATTAAGAAATCAAAGTAATTTTAAATAGACTTTAATCCAATTGGATCTCTTGATTGAGAAAGTTTGTAAATGAGTTGATTTTTGACTATAAATCCTTCCCAACCAAGATTCTTATCAAAACCATGCGCTGAAAGAAAATTCTCTGAATAACTACTTCCCGCAGAATTTTTCATTTGAAAGATGACTTTCGTTTTCAAATCTGTATTTTCAACTAATTCCAATTTACCTTGCATCGATATAAAATAATAACTACTAAGATCTGTTTCAAATCTTTCTATTGAGACACATACATTAGTATTTTTTGAAATAATCTCCTTTTTTTTACCATAATCCGTAAAATGAAAATATAACTCATTATTTATACAAATATATTGAAATGGAGCAATATAAGGATAATCACCATCTATAAAAGCGATTCTACACAAATTTTGTGAATTTATCGCTTCTAATATCTCCCTTTCTTCCATTTTAGGTAATTTAATAACTTTCATCATTAATATCAGCTTTTTTTACATTAAAAATATACTGCTAATTTTTTCATAGTTCTGAATTTGTTTTAAATCTTACATCATTAATTAATTGCTCTCTGGCAAGAATAGCACTTTTTTCTTTATTTTTAACTTCTAACATTAGATCAAAATCATAATTACATGACTTTTTTAAAAAATTGTTAAAATGACTTATATCAATTTCATCAGCATGTCTATATTTTCCCTTAATTGGATGTTCAGAACTGTAATGTAGAATAGGTAATCCATCTTTTTTTTTCCAAGTTTTCGAGATAAGTTGGATAGCCTCTTCAATAGATTCCCCTTGGTTATAACAAAAATGATGATATGAATCGAAAACAATTGGAATTCCTATGTTGTCATTGATTTTTAAGCAATCCTTTATATTATAACTTTTATCATCATTTTCAATTATGAAATGCATCTTTATGTTATCACTGAGAGTTTTATACATCTGGAGAAAGCGTTTAATACTGCTTTTCTTATCTCCATAAACACCTCCCACATGAGTTATCACTTTCGCTTCTGAATTTAAACCTAATACCTCTAAAACTTCTACATGGTATTTTAATTCTTTTATGCTATTTTGAACCACATTTTTATTTTTTGAGTTAAGTACAGTATATTGCCCAGGATGCATGCTGATCCGCATTGATTTCTTTTTTATATATGACCCAATTTCTTTGAATTTAGATTTGAAATAATTTTGCCAATTGAATTTCATGATTGGATGTGAAGCAAATGGTATCAAATCCGAAGTAATTCGAAAAAACAGAAGATTATTTTCAGTGTTAAATTTTAAGATTTTAGATAAACATTTTAAGTTATTATCAATAGTTCCTATAAGTCTTTCTTCTGAATAATTTTCCAAGCGAAAAGTTCTACTACTTCTGCAATTTAAAGTTAAATTTATACAAGGATATCCAATTTTCATAAAATTATAACTATTTTTTTTGATTTACAATGGAATTGTAAAATTCTGGTCGACGATCATTACGTAAATCATTAAATTCATTAAGTTTTTTATATCTAGCTTTTTGAATATCAATTTCTATAACATCAATAAAACTTTTATCATTAGGAGCAGATGATAAGATTTCACCGTTATATGAAGTTATTTGACTTTTTCCAGTAAATTTAAAATGATCATCTCCTCTTATTTCTTCACCTATTCTATTCGAAGTAATCGCATATACCCTGTTTTCTAAACATCTTGTAACCATCGCACTTTGACAATATGGAAGGACTAAATTTGCAGGATGGGCAATTATATCCGCGCCTAAGATTGCTAGAGTACGCGCAGTCTCTGGAAAAATCCAATCAAAACAAATCATTATACCTATTTTAATTCCATTAATATCATATACTTTTAATGGCTTATCTCCTGGAGAAAACCACATTTTTTCCTTGAAATATAAATGAATTTTTCTATAAGAGCCAATAACTCCATTTTTTGATACAATCATTGCTGAATTATAGATCTTCTGACGATCTTTTTCAATATATCCTCCAACTACAATAGCACCTGTTGATTGGGAGATGTCAGTTAAAAATTGAGCCGTTTCCCCTTCAAGATCTTCTGCCAAAGATTCTGCTTCTTTTTTGGATATAAAGGTATACCCTGTAACAAATAATTCTGGTAAAACAATTAAATCTGCTTTTATATTTGATGTAAGGTTTTTAATTTCTTCAAAATTTTGCTCCTTATCCCCAAATAATGGAGATGATTGAATATATCCAATTTTCATATTTAGTCTACCTTGGGAGTTTGATAAAACATTAGGAAAGATTTTTATCATTCGACCTTAGTTTCTTTATCTTTGCGTACCGTGTATAATTCTTCAACACTAACTTTTGATTTAATTTGCTTTTCTCCTTGCTCTTGTATGATTTCTTCCAATCCATCTTCAAGGAATACATTTTTTTTGAATTTTTTTGCCGGAGCTCCTAAATAGATGAAACATTCTTCAAGTTCTTGACCTACTGTGGTTAGGGAATGCCCTCCTAGAATTGAATTTCTTTTCATATGTGTGCCAGGCATAACAACAGATTGAGCACCAATTACAACATTATCCTCAATGATAGTTTTTCTTATAATAAACAGATTTCCAACTATAATTGCAGATTGAACAATAGCTCCTTGTCCTACCACAACATTTTTTCCAAATTCGATAAATTCAGTATCTACCCATCCTTCAAATAATGAACTGGAAAGTTTAGTTCGTACTCCGAACATCTTGAAACATAGATTATCCATAAAAGGAAAAGGAAATTTATGAGATAACCATATTGGCCATTTCTTGATAGTACTTCTTAGACTCCAATATCTATAATCTTTATCTGATTGATGCCTTAAAAATACTCCTTCACGTGGTTTATGAATAAGATTCACAATAATAAGAATTATTTTAGCGAAGATTAATGATACTAATATTGAAGAAAGATACATTAGAAAAATAACTAGAGGAAGGAACAATAAAAAGTGAATAAATTTTGGTTCATAGAGTATCCAGAGCACCCAAAACTCAAATTGAATTGAAAACAGACTAATCCAGACAAGGAAAATATAGAAAATAAGATATCTCTTTTTTGCTAAAATAAGGGTTGTATTAGGACCTACTTTTAAACTTGAAGGTACTGACATAATTATCCATCCTCACCATGATTATTTATAAGATCTTTCTTATCATCTTCAATATTCACTTCTTGTGTAACTTTATATTTCACTTCATCATCAACATGCTTCTGATATATTTGATCTCTTCTCTGTTCTGCAAATTTGTTTGGTTTTAATTTCCTAGCGTTATTTGGACCTAAATAAATCCATCCAGACTCTAATTTTTGATTTGGGATTGTACCAGAAAAAGCTCCAATTATAGATTCTTTACCCATAATAGTACCTGGGGAAATAAGTGATAAACCTCCAACAACATTGTAGTCTCCCAGATCTATTTTTTTAATTATCAAATATTTTCCTACTACCATTGAGCTCATAACCACGGCTCCTTGACCTACAGTAACATTTCTACCGAATTCTATAAATCCTCCATCCGCCCAAGCATCCTGCATGTGACTTGAAAAATCCACCTTAATACCCATCCATCTAAAACCCCACATAACTATCCAAGTTATGGGGCCATTATTCATAAACCAAAAGACAAGTTTTTTAAGTTCCACCCTCACTCGCCAGAATTCGTAGTCTTTATTGCCTTCTTCTGCTCTAAAAACGCCCTCCTTAGGCTTATGAACCATATTTATAATGAGTAAAAAAGCTTTTGTAAAAATGGTTATCCCAAAAACGAAAATAAAATATAAAACGAATAACCATACAGGTATTAAAAACATATTTATATACCATGGTATGTAATGTGATACATCGAAAAACACTGCAAATGTCATATATCCAGATACCCATAAGATAGGAATATATAAAGCAAGAAATTTATAACCTATTTTACTTATCGCACTAGTAGTAACAAAATCAATAGTATAATCCACAGTCTTTTCAGTTTTTTCATTTAAATCCATTTACTTTATCTCTCCTGCTTTTTTTCCTTTTTGACAATTTCCAAGTATTTGATAATTCTTCTCCTCTTTTCAAATCCTCTTCTGTAATTTGAAGATATTCCATTACTCTTTTTTTAAAGATTTTTCTAAGAGGTGTGCCGTAATAGTAATTATTTCCTTTCATAATATTATATTTTGTTGCTCCCGTCATCGGCAACCACCAAGAATTATCTCCAGATTCTATACCTGGAGCAAAACAATTAAAAGCTGCAGCAGTAACATTATTTCCGATTTTTACTTTTGCAAATGAAATATTACCAAAGACTCCATCCACAGAATGTGAACTTATTCCTGGATTTGCTCCGATATAGGAATTTTCTCCGACTTCTACAAATCTATCTCCGGCAACTTGTTCTTCAATCACAGATCCTTTTCCTATTTGATTTGTACCCACAAAGTTAAACATCCATTTTGATAACCAGGGAAATGGACCACGAGAAAATGCATTTTTAGGATATTTAATAATAAAACTGCGAAAGTGATAAAAATTTAATGTTTTGCTTGGGATGTTCCGTGGTATTATTCCAGATTTAGATGGAGATTTTCTTTCCGAGTAACTCCAAAATAATCGAGTAATTAATGCAACAATAAATAAATGGATTAAATAACAAATAATTATCACGACGGGTATTGTTAAAGAGGCTATAAGAGATGGTATATTAGTAAAAAGTAGAATAAAATTTCTTACTTCTAAGAAATGAGGTAAATAAAAAAACATTATGAACAACATGAAAAGGATACCTGGTATTAAAAAGGAGCAATAGTAAATAACATAGAATAAAGGAAGCCATAAGCGTAAATTTAAGCTAATTTCTTCTTTAATTACCTTGTTATCAGATTCGTTTTTCTGATCGGAGTTATTTGAATCCAATTTTTTTCCCATTAAGGTTATAAATTTCTTTTCTAAGTGCTTTTCAATTACTTTTTTGTGTATATACTTTTGAATATTTAAAAATTTTCAGATTCAATATCATAGGATTAGTGGAGAAAAAAATAAAAAGTTGAAAGAAGAAAATGTAGATTATTTCTTTTTTTTGGGAAACCAAGGAAAGAATACACTAGTTCTTCGCTTATATTCAGCATATTTATCATCGGTTTCAAATCTTTTATCTAAAAGTTTTATTCCAGATACTTTAATAATCATGTAGGTAATAAAAATTGGTCCTAGAATACTAATAAACCCAAATGGAGTTGCTATAGCAATTATATATATTCCCCACCACTGAGTTACCTCTCCAAAGTAGTTTGGATGTTGTGACAATTTCCATACTCCTCTATCCATAACTTCTCCTTTATTTTCTGGTTTTTGCAAGAATTTATAGAGTGTGTAATCGCCGATTGTTTCAAAAAGAAATCCTATTAACCAAATAAGCGTACCAAGCCATAAAGTTATTCCAGTAAAGTCTAATAAATTAAATATGGGTGGATTAGTGCTCATATTCACAAACCATACAGGAAATGCCACTATGAAGATAACGATACCTTGAAAAATATATACTCTAATCAGACTTTTTAATATGATATTAGTTTTCCATCGTTCTCTCATAGCTTTATAGCGATAATCTTCTGGTTTCCCTCGATTTCTAATGAACACGTATGAAGCAAGTCTTATTGACCATATGATAACTAATAATGTTACTACAATTTGTCGAATATTAATTGTATTTTCTAAAATAAAATAATAGATAATACTTGTTAGAGCTACTACAGAATATCCAGGGCCATAGAAGACATCCATTAGACCATTATCTTTTTTTATTGTACCGACTATAAAAGCTATTATAAGATAAAATAAAAGAATTAGTGCAGAGAATCCAATAATAATTAACATATTTTCTATAGATGTCATAAATAATTCACTCTTTACATGTTTTTAAAATCAAATTATTTAAAAAAATTAATCAGACGATATTTTTATTGTTTTATCTTATATTAAAAAAATAAAAATTATTAGAACTGAAATTTAATCCTTCTTTTTATCTAAAAGACGTTTTTTAAGCCAATCTGGCGTTATAAAACCAAAGTAGAAGAGAATTGCTGTCAATATTAAAAGAATTCTCACAACAGGTAATGCTATAAACGTGATTGGGAGTATTGCATCAATACCTGCCCCAAACAAAACTATAATAAATGCTGAAAGAATAAATTTACCTTTTAATCTTACTTCAGGAATTTCAGATTTTAGAGACTCTCTACCAATAAGTATACCCATAGATACGTTCAATATTAAAAAGGTCACTAAACATCCAATCATAATACCACCAAAATCAATATCAACAGGGCTAAGCGTAGGCTCTGCGAGAAATAACGGATTAACAAATAAGAAGGTAAAAAAGAATATTTCAAAAACAGCTCCGAATAGAGTTAAGAATAATACGATAAGTCTTTGCTTTTCTTTATATTTTGCTTCAGTTAATACAATTGAAAACAATATTATTTGTACTGGAACTAGAGGATATCCAAGAATTAAATAGAGCCAAAGTGGTAAAAATTGACTACTTGCTAAATAAACTATGAATGCTACAGCAGAGGGTAACCAAGGTAACCCCATTATTGCCCAAGCAGCACCCATATATAATAAATTTTTATTCATATACTCGAAATACCGTATGATAATAATTATTCCAACAATTGCAAACACAGTAACTGACAATAAGCTAAAGAAACTGTTTATAATTTCGATTAATTCAAGTGTCATAAGTTTAAAGTTAAGAACAGTTTTATTAAATTCCAATTCAAACTTTAAGAATAAAAATCTTTGCAAAACATAAATTTACAAATTAGTAATTTATATCGGAATTTTCTTTTAAATGTAATAGATTATTTTTAATAATAGAAAACCGATATAATCTCGACAAAATAATATTTAGGATTCTATTTAATAAAATCAATAAAAATATATGTATAAATTTGTGTATATTCCATAGATTTATCAAACTTTAAATAAGTAAGCATTAAAGAGATTAATCAATAGCTTAATATAAAGGAATAATTAATTTTAAATTAAAAGAAATCATAAGTTTATAGGACGGTTAAGGCAATAAAAATTAGTATATAATGAATTTAGCCGATAAAATTAAAATATCAAAATTATACATAATTATAGATGAAGAAAATGCCCGATAATTCCTTCTCGTTAATAGATTTATATCCAAAATATGTTATTAATTCCAAAGGTGAAAAGCAAAAGTTCGATGAAGATAGCATCGCTAAGATATTAAACAAAGAAACTGGACTTGATATGCATATTTCTGAGGAAGTAGCTGAAGATGTCATTCGAAAAATAATAGGTCTTGGAATGGATGAAATTACGACAAATTATATAAGAGAATTGGTGTGTGTTGAATTAACTCAGCGAGGGATGAATAAATATAGAAATCTTTTTGCACGTGCGATTAATTTAGAAAATATTTCCTTTACATTAGATGAAGAATTTTTAAATAAATTTAAAGGGAAACAACCTGATTGGGGCCCTTTAGGATATATTACTTATAAACGTACTTATGCAAGAATTATTGAAAAGGAAAATAGAAAAGAAGAATTCTGGGAAACCATTAGAAGAGTTGTAGAAGGCTGCTATTCAATTCAGAAAGAACACTGTATAAAGCTAAGTTTGCCTTGGACTGATGAAAAAGCTCAACACTCTGCTCAAATAATGTTCGAAAAGATTTGGAACTTTAAATTCCTTCCTCCTGGGCGAGGATTATGGATGATGGGTACAGAATTCATAGCACGGCATGGTTCAATGTCTTTAAATAACTGTGGTTTTGCATCTACTGAAGATATCAATCTAAAATATTCTAAAGCCTTTGAATTCGTCATGGATGCATTGATGCTTGGTGTTGGAGTTGGATTTGATACCAAAGGAGCAGAAAAAATTACAATAAAGCAACCAAAGGAAGGAAACTTCGATTTTCAACTACCTGATAGTAGAGAAGGATGGGTTGAATCCTTGAAATTACTGTTAGAAGCATATTTCTTAGGAAAGCAAGCTCCTCATTATGATTTTAGTTTAATTAGAACTGCTGGAGAGCCAATACGGGGGTTCGGAGGGATTGCTTCTGGTCCTGAACCTTTAAAACAGATGTTAGAAGATGTTCAAAAGATATTGGAATCTCGTATAGGACAAAAGATAACTTCTGTTGACATTGTAGATATAATGAATCA
The DNA here is from genome assembly GCA_019058425.1 of Promethearchaeota archaeon. GTDB lineage: Archaea > Asgardarchaeota > Lokiarchaeia > Sigyniarchaeales > SOKP01 > Loki-b32. The sequence goes on along the minus strand of JAHPYZ010000002.1, from coordinate 62,594 downwards.
TATAGGAAAATGTGTTGTAGCCGGGAATGTACGCAGGAGTGCTGAGATTGCCCTAGGTGATCCCGCAGATTTAGATTTTGTAACATGTAAACAAGATGAAAAAGCTTTATATTCTCATAGATGGGCTAGTAATAACTCAGTGTTCGCTGTTAGAGGGTTGGATTATTCATTTATAGCAAATCAAATCGCAGTAAATGGAGAACCGGGAGTGTTTTGGCTTGAAAATGCTAAGGCATATTCAAGGATGGGAGATACACCCGATTTTAAAGATAAAAAAGCAGCAGGAGTCAATCCTTGTGGAGAACAGACACTTGAGAGCTTTGAATTATGTTGTCTTGTTGAAACCTTTCCATCCCGGCATGAATCATATGAGGAATTTCAGGAGACATTGAAATATGCATATCTTTATTCCAAATCAGTAACTTTAGTGAATACTCATTGGCAGGAAACTAATGCCGTTATGTTAAAGAACAGACGAATGGGTATTTCACAAACAGGCATAATTGAAGCTTTCGTGAGACATGGAAGGAGAAAAATATTAGAATGGTGTGGTAGAGGTTATAATTATCTACAAGAATTAGATGAACAATATTCTGGATGGCTTTGCATTCCTCGTTCAATTAAAATAACCACAGTAAAACCAAGTGGTACTGTTAGTTTACTCCCTGGAGTTCCACCAGGAATTCATTATCCCCATTCAGAATATTATATTAGAAGAATTCGTCTTTCTAATAATTCCGATCTTATTAAACATATTCAGAACGCTGGTTATAAAATTGAAGACGATTTATATTCACCTAATACAGTAGTGGCTGAATTCCCTATCCATGAAAAATTTTTTGATCGGTCTAAAAATGAAGTTTCAATTTGGGAGCAAGCTGAGAATGCTGCCGCTTATCAAAAATACTGGTCAGATAATCAAGTATCAATAACTATTACATTCCAAGAAGACGAAGCAGATCAAATAAAGCACGTCCTTGAATGTTATGAAGATAAGCTAAAAAGTGTAAGCTTCTTACCAATTAAGGAACATGGTTATAAACAAGCTCCTTATGAAGAGATTACTAAAGAACAATATGAAGTAACAATAAGTAAACTTAGTTCATTTAATTTAGATGAAACAAGAGATAGAGCGATTGGAGAAAAGTTTTGCGATTCTGACCGTTGTGAGGTTCGATTTTAACCAAATAAATATCGTATTAAATTTCTGAAAAAATTCTCATTTGTAATTTAACTATAGATAAAAATTCATTTTAGCTTTAACATTAAAATACTATTTATAATCACGAAAAATCATTAATTATAGAATAATTTAAAAAAAACTAATAATAGTGATTATTAAGAAATTGAGGTGAGAGTATTATGAAATTGATTAAAGGATTTCCAGCTGAAACTGAAGGAGGACCTATTTACCAATTAAACGTTATAAATTTCATGAAACATGCGGTTAGAAATTTCGCAAGACAAGAGATTATCAGTAGAAAATTAGATGGTACTCTTTTTCGATATACATATAAGGAATCATATGAAAGAATGCAACGATTAGCAAATGCATTAGAATCAATTGGAGTTAAAGTAGCTGACAGGGTTGGTGTTTTAGCATGGAATACACATCAACATTATGAGATATATTATGGATTACCAGGTATGGGCGCAGTAATGGTTACCTTGAATTTACGTCTAGCTCCTCATGATTTAGCTTATATTGTAAATCATTCTGAAGCAAAATATATTATTGTTGATGAAGATTTAATACAGATAGCAGAAAATATAGCGAATTTATGTGATAAAGTAAAAGGTTATATTATTATCACTGAAAAGAATTTAAAGGATATAGAGACGAATCTGATTCCGATTTATAATTATGAAGAAATCTTAAGTAATGCTTTACCAGAATATAAATGGTTAAATCTTGATGAAAATTCGGCTTATGCGGCTTGTTATACTACAGGTACTACAGGAAAACCTAAGGGCGTTTATTACTCTCATCGAAATTTATATTTGCAAACTTTAATGTTCGCAGCTTATTTTTCATTTACAGTAAATGATGTTGTTTTACAGTTAGTACCTATGTTTCATGTTTTGGGTTGGTCAATGCCGTATGCTGCGACTTATGTTGGCGCTAAATTAATTTTCTCAGGAAAGTGGAATTTGAATGATGTTGAAGCACTTACTAAAATTATGGTTCGAGAAAAGGTATCTCTAACTGGAGGTGTTCCAGCTGTTTTTATGGCAATGCTAGAAGTTATAAAAAAAATGGAAAAAAAACCAGATTTTAATGGTACTCGTTTGATCTGTGGCGGTTCTGAACCGCCAATTACATTAATGCGTGGTTTTTGGGATGAAACTGGTGGAGAAATAATTCATTCTTACGGTTCTACTGAAGCTATGTCAAATAGCACCTTAAATTCATTTAAACCATGGCTTAAAAAAGAACTTCCAGAAGAAGAACTATGGGAACTTAAGAAAAAACAAGGGATAATCGTTTCTGGGCTTGATGTAAAAGTTGTTGATGAGAATGGTAATGAACTACCTCATGATGGTAAATCTTCAGGTGAAGTTCTTTTCCGTGGACCGTGGGTTACTACAAATTACTATAAGGCACCTCATACAATGAATTGTTTTACTGAAGATGGATACTTTAGGAGTGGTGATGCTGGTTGTATTGACTCTGAAGGATATCTTAAAATAACTGATAGAATGAAAGATGTAATTAAAAGCGGTGGAGAGTGGATTAGCTCAATTGATATGGAAAATTCGTTAGTATCACTTCCAGAAGTCCTTGAAGCTGCAGTTATTGGTGTTTCTCATCCGAAATGGGATGAAAGACCCTTAGCATTAATTGTTTTACGAGAAGAATTTCAATCAATGAAAAAAGAAGAAATCCAAAGACATCTTGCTAAAAACTTCGCTAAGTGGCAATTACCTGAAGAGATTTTATTTGTAGAATCAATTCCTAGAACTAGCGTAGGGAAGCTTAATAAAAAAGTAATGAGAACTGAATATCAAGATTTTTTTAAAAAAAGTTAGGTATAATTAAGATTATTTAATAAATTAAACTGAAAAATCTTTTAAATAAGAAATTGTATATATGATTTTATAAAACAATTGTTTAACGTAAAAAATATTAATAATCCAAATGAACTTAAATTTAACATAAAAATTATTTAAAAACTAAATTATAGAAGTGATTTTATGTCAAAAAAAGAAGAAGAATCTGAGGATCCGGTTGAAGAAATTGAAAAAACTGCAGTAAAAGCAGCAAAAAAACCTCGTGAAAAATCTAGAACAACTCCAACAAAAAAGAAAGTGAAAAAACCAGCAAAAAAAGAGGCTACACCCGAAGCACCTGTAAAACCAGCGCGTGCGGTTTATAAGAAACTGAAAGTAAACTTTTGGCGAACCCGATTGCATGATGAAGAATTAGGAGTCCATCAGCAGCTTAAATATCAAGCAAAGACTCGTTGGTTTAGTAAGAATTTTGATATTGAAGGTGTAGTTGAGGAAGATGGTGAGAAAAAATATATTATCGCTTTCAATAAGGAGCAATGGGAAGAGAGCCCTCTTGAGGAAAAAAGATTATCATGCCGTATTTTTACAATTATGGAAGAGAAAATCACAGACGCGAAAACAGCTAAAGGCGGTAATTTCAAAGGGGGTGTTGAATTAAGTATTGCCCATTCATTGGTTCAGAGTTATGAAATTAGAACACCCGCTCCCGTGTTTTTCCTTCAAATCCCAAGAACAATATACTTAGCACGATGTGTGAGAGGGTGGAGATTAATGGGTACACGTTGGTCATGGCCCTTACTTCCAGAACAGAGTGATGATAAACTACAGGTGGTTTCAGCAAAAGGAATTGTAGGACCAGGAAGAAACTACTGGATCTACATCGGAGACCAGAAGATCGCGAGAATTGACGGTCAGAGAGTTCAGAAAAACTTTGAAATTCAAATTCTTGATGAAACATATGCAAAAGATAAAATGTTTGTTGTCTACATGATATTATTCGGAATTACATGTAATTTTATGAGAGTTGCTGAGAAGTTGGTTAAACAGCTCTATAAAAAGATGAAAAAGACTGCAACCACAGATTATAAAATACCTAATCAAGAGTTAATGTTATTTAGGAACCCTAGAATGATGAGACGTTAAAATTCAAACTTATTCTTTTTTATTCTTTTTTTTTCTAATTAATTTTCAAATTTATTATCTATTTTTCATCAGAATGCCATTTATATAAGAAAATTAAATTAAAACACGAAGAATTTACCCCTTATGTTTGTATAACAGAGGGATTTTGATTAAAATAAAATGATTTTGATTGAAATTCAATTATTATAGATTACAAAAAAAAATTTAAAAAAAATTTTAGCTATGGTTTATCCTACCATCTGTTTCTTTTTCCACTCTATATAGCCTCTTGTCTCTTTTCCGCGGTGTATTGCTTTCTTACCTGTCTCATTTTTATAAACCGATTGTAGTGTTCTTTCATCCATTTCTTTTAGTGCTTCTTTCTTGATACGCTCATCAACTTCCATTTCATCTTCTATAGTTTTTACATGTTTTAGAACCCAAAATACACCATGATTCCATAAAATAAAACCTATGAAGATAATTCCAACTATTATAAAGACCACAAGACCAAACCATAGTATCCATAATCCGAGCCCAAAATTATTCAGCATCCATACCCATAAATTCCAGATAGCATTCCAAAAGGTAGCAGGAAGTAAACCTATTAGCAGTGCAAGTATGGTAATATATAAACCAAATAAAGCGACACCGATAAGAAGTCTTAAAGTACTATAATCTTCCCATTTTTTTGCTAATCGACGATCTTTAAACATAGCTTTACATAGTTTTACCATACCGCCTCGGAATAAAGTATAAAAAAGGACAAGTAAAAATAAGTGTCCCGTAATAGCAGCAGCAATGATAGCAATCTGTATTCCGAGATGTAGGCCTACGAAGATTTGCCAAGCAGTAGTTCCAAATAAACCTGTTAAGATTACTGCCCAAATTCCGAGAACAACAATAGCCGTAGCTAGTATAAGACCATAATATATAACTTTTGCAATTCTAATATCCCAAGTAGAATAATCATCTAAAGGATCAGGCACCCTGTTAGGAGCTTTTCTAGCACCACGTGGCATAATTATATCATCTTATTATATTTTTAATTTATTTTATATTGGTATTCAAATTTCTATATTTTAATTATTAGTTTTACTATTATTTATTTTTATTAGTTTATTGATAAGAAAATAGATTAAGTTATGAGAAATTTGTTTTTTATTTAGATTTCAGTGTTGCTTGACAGAAGGGACAAATTGCGACCTCTTCCTCTAATTCTTCTCCGCAATAGGAACAAATAATTTTCTTCTTCTCTTTTTTCTCTTTTTTCTTATCAGCAGGTTTATCTTCAACTAGAACCTCTTCTTCCGCTTCTTCTTCCACACCAGTTTTTGCTAGTATTTTTTCTTTAGCTGTCATTTCTTCAATTTTCTTTTTTGGTTTTTCAAAAGGTTTGTCTGAAAAGTCTAATTTTGTATAGCAAGTTGGGCAATAGTGTTTTGGTCTATTAGACAAATATATCGCATAAGCAATAGCCGCGATTCCTATTGTAGCTACAATGACAATAACCCAAACTACTTTCTGCATTGTTTCTAGTGGTTTTCTGCGTGCTTCTTCTACCTCTTTTTTACATATTTTGCAGTACATATATTTGATTTTCATACTGAAATTTTCACCAATCTTCAGATTAATTGATTATTTTGATTAAATAAATAATAATCATGTTCTTTTTATAAAGTATTAGATTGTTTAAAAATGGATTAATGTGTTAGAAAACTCATTCTATATTGAAACTTATGGATGTGCCTCAAATAAAGCGGACTCATATATAATCTCGAATGTTTTAAGAAAAGCTAATTATTTAGAAACAACACTGAAAAATGCCCAATTTATAATTATTAACACATGTGCAGTTAAAGAACAAACAGAAAATAAAATTAAAGCACGCTTGGAAAAATTTTATGAATGGTTTCATAGTTCTTTTAAAAAATATATTATTATTGCAGGATGTTTGCCTCATATCGCTCCAAATTATATTGATGTTATTAAAAAAATCGTTCCTTCATTTGCAGCCATAATTGATTTAAATATGATAATCGATCTACCTGAAATCCTTCAAGAAATTAAGAGTGGTAAGAAGAATATAATTTCAAAGTCAAACAAACTAATTGATAAAGCTAAGTTTTCTATAGACCATTCTCCTGGGAAAATTACTGGAATAATACCAATTTCAGAAGGATGTTTAGGTTCTTGTACTTATTGTTGTGTTAAAAATGCAAGGGGAAAGCTAAATTGTTATGATCCAGAACACATTGTTCAAAATGTAGAATATCAGTTAGATCAAGGGATTAAGCAAATATATTTAACTTCGCAAGACTGCAGTACATATCAATATAATGGAACTACTCTATCTAAATTAGTAGAAAGAATAATCAAATTAGATTATAAATTTCTTCTAAGAATAGGAATGATAAATCCTAGTTTTTTACTTGATCAAACTAACCAACTAATCTCAATTTTTAATCAAAAGAAAGTCTATCAGTTTCTTCACACTCCAATTCAATCTGGAAGTGATGATGTCTTAAAGAGAATGCAAAGAAAATATGTAATCTCTGATATAATTGATAATCTTGATTTATTAAAGAAAAATTTCAAGAATCTAACAGTTTCTACTGATATTATATGCGGATTTCCTGGAGAATCTGAGTATGATTTCCATAGAACAATTAATTTTATAAAATGGTTGAAACCCGAAATCCTAAATATATCTAAGTTCACGCCTCGACCAGGAACTAAAGCAAAAAAAATGGAGCAACTTAGCAGTAAGACTATAAAAGAAAGATCTATAAGATTATCACGAGTTTTTCGTAATAATTTGATGGATATAAATAGAAATTGGAAAGATTGGGAGGGAGAAGTCTTGATTTTACATGAAGGAACAGAGAGTAATCAAGCTTTTGGAAGAAATTTTGCGTATAAAAATATATTTATAGATAATTTTAAAGGTAAATATGGCTCATTTGTCAACGCTAAAATAGACAAAGTTGATGGATTTAATCTTTTTGGAAGTCTTATTTAAATAAGGAATAGAAATAATGAAAGTTTATACAATTTAAAATAAGTTTGATAATTAATTGATATAATCTCATATTAATTTTATCTAAAAAGAGAGTGTTGCCAAAAAAGGTGTATTTTATGACTGAAAAATTATATTGGGAAAATGCTTATGATATTAAGTTCACTGCTAAAATAACAGAGATTAGAGAGGAGGGGATTGTTCTTGATAAAACTTTATTTTATCCCGAAAGTGGAAACCAAGCAAGTGATCGAGGAGAATTAGTTATAGAAAATACCAAACTTAAAATTGAAAAAGTGATTAAAGATGGAGAAGAGATATTGCATCATATTACCTCTGATTTTAAAAATCAAGTTAATATAGGAGACAACGTTAAGGGACAAATTGATTGGGATTATCGCTATGGAATTATGAAAGCTCACACTTCTCAACATATTTTTTCAGCAGTTTTTAAAAATAAGTTCAATATTAAAACCGTTCGAGCTAATCTTGCTTTTGAAGAAGTATTTCTCAGTATATCTCAAAAAATAGAATATAATCAATTAAAAGAAGTCTTAATTGAAGTAAATAAAATTTGCTCTTCGAATAATTTAAAGGTCAAATCAAATGTAATGTCAAATAAAGATGCAAGGAAATGTTCTGAGAAAATAAGAAGCGCAATCCCAGATGAATCTAACATAAGATTAATGGAAATAGAAGATTTAGATTTAGTATGTTGTGGAGGAACTCATATTAAGAATACCACGGAAATAGGAAAGATTTACATTTATGATTTCAAAAAAGGAAATAAGATTAGATATTTTATTGGAGATAAATCATTACTAATGAGTTCAAACGACAATGTAGATATAATATATCTTGCCAATAGACTAAATTCCCCTTTAGAAAATACTGTTAACCTCATAAAAAAGCGTTTGGAACTTCTTGATACTATCCAGGACCAACAAAAAGTCTTATCTATTAAGTTTTTAGAATTAATATCTAAAACCCCAATTAAAATTATCGGGAATATACCACTCTTTTATATTGATTTCAACGTAGATATAAAATTATTGAATAAGTCTTTGGAGAATTTTCCCTTAAATTCATTAATTCTTGTTAAATTTGAAGGAGTTAAATTAAGATTACTCTCACTCAGTGAAACTATTGATTCTAATAAATTAATGCAGATTTTAATTCAAAAGTATGGTGGAAAAGGAGGTGGAAATTCTAAATCTTCTCAGGGTTTTCTAGAAAATATGCCAGATAATATAATTTCTGAAGTCATTTCATATATTTCCACTGATTAAAAGCCCTAATTAAAAGAATTCATTCACTTGAAACCTTAAATGTAAGGAATAATTAAAAAGAGTTTATAATAAAATTAAGAAGTTTTTTTATATATCATTTTAAACCATATTTTTCTAAAAACTTTGTTAATCTGGTTCGATGGAACTTCAATCCAAGATCATCATGATTTTCACCAAAAACAAGAGCTAGTAATTCAGTTACATATAAGACTGGAATATCAAAAGCTTGACCCCCAATTTCTCCCGCTTTTTTCTGATTGTTATCAAATTGTTGGAAACATGCAGGACAATTTACAATTATAACTTCCGCTCCAGCATTCTTCGCACTTGTTAGTTTATTTGATAATATTTGCATTGCAGGTTCTTCTTCTGTATTTCCTGTTCCTGTACCACAACATAACATTTCTTCTTCATAATCAACTGGGGTTACTCCTGCGGCAGCAACGATTTCCCTCAATTTCACAGGATTCATAGGATCGTCAGTTTGTACTTTTTCTGATGGTCTATTATAATGACAACCAGTGTGGCACGCAACTTTTAACCCCTCAAGTTCCTTCGTTATATTCTCCTTTATATTATCTACATACTCATGTAATACTTCTACAAAATGTTTCACATTAATTGTGCCTTTAAATTCTTTCCCAACTGATTTTAGGATGGTATTTATCTGTTCTTTTTCATGATCGTCATGCTTTAATTCTTCATTAACTAGTTTTAATGTTTGAAAACATCCATTACATAAAGAAATGATATCTTTTCCTTCATCTTCAGCGAGAGTAAGATTTCTTGCACCCATAGCCATCCAGCTTAAATGATCAGTGCTATTGAATCCAACTGGATCTGGACAGCAAGCAAATGCAGCATCAGAAGTATTAATTCCAAGTTTCTCAAACACTTTTCTTGCAGACGCTTCAATAAAAGGAATTCTGTTGCCTATAACACATCCTTGAAACATTTTATATTCTTCTGCTTTAGCCATATTAAGTCATCTTAAGTTTTTTGTTATTAACAATAATTTGTATTTGTAAATATTGAATTTTTTAAAAATCTTCTCTCTATTAATTTGGAGATTTAGGAATATAATAATTATTAGAAAAAAATTATTGAAAATTAGATTCCATTATACTTAATTCGAATTAGAGGTAAATTTTTTTATGACTATAAATTTTTCTTCAATTATAATTCTTAAAACAAAAGCAGATTTAAGGTAAGTTCAAAGGAAAAATGCTCTTAAGCATATTTATCATACTTTCAACTTTTATCGGAGTAATATTTTTTATTATTACTGAAAAGATGAATAGAGCCGTTGTGTCATTATTAGGGGCTATTTTAACTTATTTCGTTTTAATATTTATTGAGAATTTAGATTTTTCAGTAATTGTCGATCTATTATTTGGTTCAAGTGATGAAGGTTTTGTGAATTTGCATTCCCTAATTTTAATTATTGGGATGATGATGATCGTACAAATCTCACATGAGGTAGGGACTTTTCAATTTGTTGCAGGAAAGCTTATTAAACTCTCAAAAGGTAAACCTGTTCGTTTAATGGTTATATTTTGTTGTGTAACCGTACTTTTATCGGCAATATTAAACAACATTTTAACAGTTATTATTATTATACCACTTACTATTACAGTTTCAAGAATTTTAAATATTAATCCTTCTCCGTATATCCTTACGCAAGCAATATTAGTAAATGCTGGTGGCACAGTTTTTTCAATTTCATCAATTCCAAATATCTTGATCACTTCGTATGTAAGGATAGAATTTATTGAATTTTTTATCAACGTGGGTTTGATTTCCTTAATAATTTTCATATTTACTCTATTTTTTTTCATTGTTATCTATAAAAAAGAACTATCAATTCCAGAAGAAGGTCAAAAAGCATTAAAAGAGTTTGATATATGGAATGTTGTTCAAAATAAAAGACTATTATATCAATCATTATTTTCTTTAATTATATTATTCACATTACTCACAACTATTCCATCTTCAATTCTATCTCCAGATATCATTGCATTAACTACTGCTATAATATTAATCATTATCACGAAGTTAGAACCAAAAGAAATTATAAATAAAATAGATTTTGAGTTGATCTTTTATTTACTAGGTATTTTTATTATAGTTGGAGGATTGGAAATTACAGGAGCAACTGAAGTTATTGGACTTTCTATATTAAATCTTGGTGGGAGTAATCTCTTTTTACAACTTCTTTTAATTCTATGGTTTTCAGCATACTTAAGTAGTTGTATTGATAACATACCTATTACTAAAGTATTAATCCCGGTTGCCGATACTATGACAGAAACTGCATCCTTAATTAATAGAAAGCAAATATTTTACAGTCTTGCATTTGGATCAAATTGGGGAGATAATTTAACACCTTTAGGGGATAATATTCTTGTAATGAATATTGCTGAACAAAATAAACGGCCAATAACTTTTAAATCCTTTTTTAAATTAGGATTTATTACGACTAACTATCAATTAATAATTCTTTCACTCTATTATTGTTTAGTATTTTATTTCCAAATAGGGATTATTATTTTAGGGATTGTGGGTTTAATTTTAGTAGTAATCTTTTGTTTGAATAAATATGGTCCCCAAACCATTAAGTTACATATATCTATTTTTACAAATAAAGTAAGAGAAATCATTATAAGGTGATTATAAAATAGTATTTAAAAATATTCTACGAATAAAAACAGCTTTACCAGAAGTAAAACATGTTGCCATGTTCTACAATAATGGTACAATTTATCAAACTACATTTGAACAAGATATTAATATACCAAAACTAGGTGAAAATTTAGCAAAAATCTTGAATCACGTAAAAAAACTTTATAATATCTGTAATTATAATATTGAAGATTACAAAAAATTAATTTTTGAAACTGATGATATGTCTATTATTATTTTGAAATTAGGTGAGGATAGTAACATCGCCTTTTTTTTCAAGAGAGAAGAAGAGAAAGAACTTAAGTTAACTGCTATTAAAAGGTACTTAACTAGAATTGAAGAATTAATAGATATGGATGAAAGAGAATTGATAATTCAAGAAATAATAACAAAAGAAGAAGAACTCAAACGATTAAAAGAATTACTTAATGAGAAAAAAAATTCAATTGAAAAATTAACTATGGAGTTAAAAGACATAGAGGACGGAACAGCTGAAGGATTTAAAAAGGAGATTTCTAAAGAATTAGAGGATTTGGAGGTTGAATATAAAAAATTAAATAATGATATAGAAAATCATCAAATAGAACTTGAAGGATTAAAAAAAAAAATAGAGAAAAGTCATAAAGAAAGTCATTGAGTTATTCAATTTTATAATCATATATCTTTAATTATCCCTAGCGTTGTTGATATTAGCAAACTTAACACGATCCCTAATAAAGCAAGAATAAATAAATAAGCATTTGTATCTTCTTTCAAGTGTTTGATAAGTATATAAATCATTACTATGGAGGATATAATTATTAATCCAAGTGAAAACATAAATAACAATATTAAATAATTTGCCATTATAAACCATTTCTAATTTGTTTTTTGATATAGTAAAAATTAAAAAAAAAAATTTAATGGATTTTTTAAGTGCTCAATTAAAGAGGTCTGATTTTTTCTCGTTCTGCTAATTTTTCAGAAAGATCTTTTTTAAGATCAGCTAATTTATTCTGTTTACTGATTATTCCTTTGTTTATATCCATTACATCTGTTTCAAGCTTAGTTAGATCTTTCTGAATTTTGAGATAGGCTTCTTCTGCTTTTGCGGTTTTTTCAGGGAGAGCATTAGCATTTACTAACTTTACATAAGCAAATTGCTTTTTACCAAGATTTCCTCTTTCTTTAGCTTCACTAAGTTTTTTATTCGCAAGTTTCACTTTTATTTCAACAATTTCAGTCTCAACATTCGCGATCTTTCGTTGAATTTCAGCTACTGCTGTTTGAATTTCTGCAATTTTTTCATTGTAAATCGCTTGATTTTTTTCTGTTTTTATAAGATCCTCACTAAATTTTAAAAGGCTTTTTACTTTTTCCTTTCTTTCAACTAGTTTCTTGCTCTTCTCTGCTAATCGTTCTCTTATTTTTGTTAACTCTATTTCGTTTTTTACTAACATCTCTCTGGCTTTAGCTCTTTTTAATGCTTGTTTTGCTAAAGCTTTCATTTCATTTGCTGTATTTCTTTCATTCTTAGCTATTTCGGTATTTTCTTGAGCCAATTTTTCAACATTTTTCGCTTCTTCCATATTAATCACCAACTTTAGTTATATTTGTATATTCAATATTGATTTTAATTTGCTTTAAAATAATTTTTTTTTTTATTTTAACTATTATTAACTGTAGATAGTGTCATCATCATCTATATATTCTCCATCATCGTCGTTTTCATTGTCCCAATCATCATCATCACTTTCGTAATCACCATCATTTTCATCATCATATTCATCATTTTCGTAATTATATTTCTTCTTTTTTTCTTTTGTATCTACATTCATTTTATCTGATTTTCCTCTTATTTTTTATTAGACTATTTGAGAATTTTTAAAGTCTACATAGTATTTAAATGTTTTCATTTGAAAACAGATCCCACGATCGACAACTTTATATACTTTGATATCATCTAATTATTTATAAAAAGGAATCTATAAGGAGTAATAATTAGAATAAAAGCATGTCAAAAAAACCTCTTAAAAAAAAAAGTAATTTTCTTGGATTCAGGCTTTCAGAAGAAATAATGAATAAATTAGAACTAATTGCGAAACAAGAAAATAAGACACGTGGATTGGTTGCCAAAGATGCCATTGAACAATGGCTCAATTTAGAATTATTCAATCAAACTAATGAAATGATTATGATATCTAAATCTATTTTTTCGAAAATTCTTTCTAAATTGGATAACCAATCTCTTGAGATCATCGCTAAAGATTTTGGTGATTTGTTCTCAGATATTATGAAATTCTCAACAGCAAAACCTATGAATGAAGATACTTTAAAGTCATATACAAGTTTTTTAATTAATTTTTTTGGTAAAAATGGATTAAAATGGTTTAATACTCTTGACATTCAGAATCGAGATAATGCTTTCACATTTAGAGGTTTACATGATATGGATGAGGTTTATTCAAATTTTTTCACAAAATTTTATAAATATCTAATATCTGAATATTTTGAATTGGATTTTACTACCAATTTTGAAGAAAAAACTTCTAATCTAATACATCTTGAATTTAAAATTAAATCGGCATGAAAGGAAAAAGAAATGGAAAATTTAAAACAAATCGAAAAAGAAGCAGAAAATAATCTTAAAATTGCTCAATCTGAGAAAGAATTAGCTGAAAAATTGAAAAGTAATGCATTAATTGAAATTAAAAAAGCAAAAGCCAGAGAGACCTTGCAAAAAATTGAGTATGACCTCGCTGAAATAAAAAAGGATTTAGCAATTAAAAGAAAACTCCTAGCCAAAGAAAAGACAGAAATAAAGAAAAATCATATCTTAGATTTTTCTGATGATGAATTAAAAATTGAAAATAATTATGCTGTATATAATGAGCAGATTTCAAAAAATCAGAAGGAAATAGCTGAGGTAAATAAAAAAATTGCCTTGGCAGAAAAACAAATTGCTGAACAAAAATTGAAATTAGCTAAAGAAAGAATAGATGTTGCAAAAGTACGAGTAAAATTAGCTAATATTCAAAGCAAATACTTGAAGGTTGCACGAGCACAAGCACCTGAAAATAAAATAATGAATGCGAAAAATAATCTAGAGAATCAAAAAAAAAAATTATTAAAACGGAAAAATGATGTACTTGATAAAGAAAAAGACGTCAGAAAAAAAGAAAATAAATTGGCTGATTTGAAGAAGGAACTCTCTTTGAAATTTGCTGAAAGAGAAAAAATTAGACATCCGGGAGTTATTCTTGCCCATTAAATTTTAAAACTTGAAATTGAGATAATAAAGAGATTTGAATTTTCAGATCCATTTCTTCTTTTTAAAAAATAGTAACATAGTTACTGCAATAATTATCATTACTATTATAACCAAAAAAAGCAGGTTGTATTGATAATTTTGGTAAAAGATAAAATTCATCCCATAAAATCCTGCTATAAATGAAAGAGGTATAAAAATCGTAGAGATAATAGTTAATACTTTCATAATATCATTCATTCTATTGCTCACACTTGATAGATACATATCCAACATTCCAAAAATTATATCCCGATAATTTTCTAACAGATCACTTATTCTAAAAATGTGTTCATATATATCTCTTAGATAGATCTGTAATTCATCACCAATTAGATTTGATTGTTCACGTTGTAATTTATTGATTATTTCTCTAATAGGCCATATTGATTTTCTCAACTCAATGGAAGATCTTTTCAATCGATAAATATTTTGTAATGTTTCTGGATCAGGATTCTTTATTAAAATGTCTTCAATATTTTCTATGTCCTCACCTACTTTTTCTAATACAATAAAATAATCATCAATTATTATGTCAATTAAAACATAAAATAGGTAATCTGCCCCCATTACTCGAACTTTTCCTTTTGGAATTTGAATCCGCTCGTAAATAGGATTAAAAAGGTTAGTATCCCTTTCTTGGAATGATATTACGTAACTTTCCCCCAATATTAAACTAATTTGTTCATATTCAAAATCCTCTTGATCTACATTCCAACTTAACTTTTTCAATACAACAAAAATATAACGCCCATAATCTTCCATTTTAGGACGTTGATTTGGACTTAATATATCTTCTAAAACCAGAGGATGTAAATCAAATTGACGCCCAATTTCTTCAATAATATCTATTTTTGCAAGACCATATATATCAATCCATTTAATTAAAGGTTCTTCAAATTTTGTTAGATCAATCTGAAGATCTTCAAATTCCTTGAAATCGAATTGATCTTCAGTATAATCTGTAACTTTAATTTTAGTTTTTTCTTTAATTTTATCTCCTGTATAAACTAAAGTTCCTGGAGGAAGACCAATTTTTTTCTTCTTTTTACTTGAAGAAATTACATCTTTTAGAGGTTTTGAAAATCTTCTCAATTCATCTCACTTAAATACGCTATAGGTTATTTTGGACAATTAATTTATTAACTATCTTTTAAAATAAAAGTTTTTTTATATCTTTTTTAACTAAGAGTTATATAATCGCAAAAAAACAACTAAAATAATTACGTGACTTCCTTTGAAAAAGCTTTATAAAATAATTATCTGGATATCATTTATAGGAATTTTTATCTTAATTTATTATTTTTATGGTCTTGAGCAACTATTATTTGATTATTTTGGTTTTGACAAATTATTATTGAATTTATTAATCCTGAATATTGTCGCTTATTTTGTAAGATCAATTTTAATTGATTTATTTCAGAGTCTGATCAAAAATTTGTTTATTCGGTATATATTAATGATAATAATAAATATTACATGGTTAGTATTTCCATTTTTGTTCATTTCTATAGCCTCACCGATTTATTTTGTGGCAATAATCTCATTTTTAGTGGTAGCAATCTCTTTAACATTTCAAAGTATTATCAATAACATTGCCTCAGGGATAATGCTATTATCATCAGAAGGTTTTGAAGTGGGTGATTTAATTGAAACAAATGGAATTGTTGGTATTATTAAAGAAATTACATTAAATAATTTAAGACTAGAAGATTTTGACGGGTCAATTACTTATATCCCCAATAAAACTGCTTTTAACTCTTCGGTGGTTCGGTTTACTCACAAACCTATTAAAAAAGATAAAAAAATAGATTTTTCAATGGTAGTTAAAAAATTTAGTAAATTAATATTTCGTGAAAAAAAAGTTACACGATATATTAAAGTAGTAGAACTTTTAGCATCAGTAGATCCAGAGAAACTTGAAGAATTATTAGAACCTATTTTTAAAAAGTATGAACCCATATTTGGAACAAAACCTTATTTCTATGCTAATAATACAGTGAGTGGGATCTTGAATCGATTAAGTATTACAATACAAATTATTACAGAAGATCCAAAATTAATCTTAACATATACAGATCCATTATTGAAAGAGATTCTTTTTAAAATTTACGAACCAGACATAAATTATGGGTGGAACTCTGTAGATAGAAATAATTCACATAATATTTTAAGAGGTGATTAAAATAAGTACAGAGAGTATATTTAAAACAAATTTTGAAGCACTAATTTATGTAATAATCATTGGTATTAGTTTATATATATTAAATAAATTAGTGTCTTTTACTGTCGGTAAAAGTAAAAAGATTCCCTTGAAACAAAAAGCTATTATAAATTTTACCTTAAAAATCGCCACTGTTCTTGTAATTGCATATTTTATCATTGAAGGCTTTCCCATCATTTCTGAAATAGATCCAACTTACACAGCAGTAATTACAGGAGCAATTAGTACTGCGATTGCATTTGCCTCTAGTGGTATATTTGCAAATTTTGTTTCAGGGATTATATTAATGTTAGTAAGACTCTTTGAAGTTGGTGATTTGATTAAAATTGAAGGAGACAAAGGGATTGTAAGAGAAATCAGTTTAACAAAGATGAAATTAGAAACTTTTGATAATATTATAATAGAAAAGTCTAATAATCAAATTCTATCTTCAAAAATTGTTAATTATACAAAAAAACTTGGCAAAAAAAAATCTTTTGAAGATTTTAAAACTAAAATTTTAGCACCTCAAGATATTGGATTTGATGATATTTATGAAATTACTCCAGAATCAAAATTAGAATTTGAAGCTAATTTGAAAAAAGCATATGATTCCTTCACATCAAAATATTATCCTAAGTTATATAATTATACATTTATAATGGCTTTTCCATATAAAGGATTTAGGATGATAATGAAAAAAGTTGCAGCACTCTGTGATTTATACAATGAGAAAAATATCTTCAGGATTAAACCTCAATTCGATGTTATAACTTTTAATATTAGTATTATTGTTAAATTTCGATTATTAACATTCAATCCACAAAAAATTTTTGATTTTCAACCGAAATTTGCTCAAGATGTTTATAATATAATTTATAAACTTAAAATTTAGTTAAGAATCATAAATTTATGGTATAAATCTGTTATTTTTGAGTCATATATACAAAGATAATTAAAAATATATGAATTAAGAATTCAAAACTGGAAGTTCAGGATTTCCTTAGATATTCACTTCTTCACTTAACTCAAAATATCAGAAAGAAGGAAGAATTAAGAAATTAAAAAAAAAGAAAGAAATTTTAAATTTATTTTTTAAATTTTTCTTTTCCTGTAAAACCAAGCAGAAATCTAGCAAAACCACTCAGAAACATGGAAATAGCCAACAGAAAAAAAATCATTGAGTTTTCCAAATTTGGTACAAGAAGTAAAATTAATGATAGAACTACTGCTACAATTCCTATAATTAAGAGGAATATTCGAAACCATTGTATATAATTAGCACCTGCTGTACCCATAAAGATTCTCGCAATTCCAACAATTAGTATAGAAATCGAATAAATAACGATTACAATTGCTATTGAAAATGTAGGATCTGCCAATAGAGCAAATATCATATAAAATGAAATTATAATTAAGAGTATTCCTGAAATAAATTTTACAATAGCCCCAGCACCACTTAGTTCTTCATTTGAGAACGCATTCATAATTCTAGCCATTCCTGATATTATTAAAATTGTCGCAAATAATAGGATAAGCATTATAATTGCTCCACCAGAAAAAAAGAAGATTGTGATAGCTAGTATCATAACCACTAGGCCATTTATTATATTTGAAGCATCTTGTCCTTTCTCAACTGATCTCTTACTCACGAGGATATCACACATATAATTTTTTTATGAATTACTAATATTTTAGGAAAAAGTAATTTATTAATATTACGGATTGAATTAAAATTTTAAATCTAATCATCGAATGAATTCTTTGAGAAAATGTTATTAAGGAATTCGTATTTTTAGTAAAAATAGGTTCAATCAATCTACTTTTAAGCAAATTTAGAAAATGTAAGATAAAATTATATTATTTCATCAAGAATTAAAGAAATTAGTTTATTAATTAAAAGTATATTTAATTAGTGAATATATAAGAATACAGTTTTACTAAAATCCTTATTTTTAAGTTTTAAATTTTTTTATTATAAAGTTTTTTTATAACTGAGAATTCCTACCAAGTAGATTTTTCAATATTATATAACAAGCAAAAAATAACTTCTTCTATTTTTACACATTTACGTTTTTTTATAAACATTTCAAATATCTAGAATTATACCGTAATTCTTAAGGTCATCTATCAATTTTTCTGTATAATAATAATGGATTCCTTTCAAACCTAAAGATCTAGCAATCTTTACATTTTTCTTTTCATCATCAATTAATATTGCTTCTGATGGCTCGCATTTGATATGTTTGACTAATTCTTCATAGAATTCAATATCATCTTTATTTTTCTGATAATCAAAACTAAATAGGGCATCATCAAAATATTTTAAAAAATCACATTTTTTGTCTAAGTATTCAATACGCTCTCTAACATTACCACTGAAAATTAGCAATCGATATTTTTTTTTTAATGCTTTTATTAAATTTTCAATACCATAATGAATGCAATAAGATCCAAACCATATATATCGCGTGTGTTTTTTTTCTTTTTTGTTAATTTCTAATTTTGAAAATAATTTTTCCTCAAACTCATCAATACTTATTAATCCTTTCCTTATCAAATTACCTTCTGAATTTGGATTATCACTAAAGAATTCTCTAAGTAATTTTTCATTTTTTATATCATAAATTTCTCTAATTTTTTCGATCGCTAAAAAAGATCCTGGTGTAAAATAGACTCCTCCCAAATCAAAAATTATTGTTTTAATCTCGTTCATTTTTTACAATCTTTCACATTCTAAAAATTTTTATATAAGACCAATTATCATATAACTTTTGAATAATAAAAGGAGCTTTTTAAACTTACTTATACTATTGATTGTAAATAATAGTAAATTTTTGCAGTAATGATCAAAAATGGTAGCATTAGTTTTATGAGAAGATAACAACGCTTAAAATTTATTAAACACTTAAAAACTTGAATAAACAAAGATGTGGCATGAAATCCTTTATATATAAAAGATACTTTATTGAAATCTAATCTGGGAGTTAAGGGAATAAGCTCTAAGGAGGTTATGTCTAAATTGGAAAAGTATGGCCATAATGAATTAATGCTTTCAAGAAGATTCTCTCCTTTAACTATTTTTCTAAATCAATTCAAAATTACAATATTTCTTATATTAATTGCTTCAAAATAATTTTTTTTCTTTATGCAATAGTTTCGAGCAGAAAGAGCATTAGAATTTTATTTGTGTCTTCATTTAAACAGTCCCGACAAGAAACGGATTAATCCATTTAATAAAAGTGCTAAAGATAATAAAAGTACTAGTATATAATAACCAACATAAGGAACGATCATCACGATTAAAGATAAAATTAAACTCATTAACCCTATTAGAATTAAAAATATTCGATAATCTTTTGAATATTCCTGTGTAAAAACACCTATAAATATTCTGGTGATTCCAATTATAAATAAAACCATTGCAAAAATGTTTATTAGAAGTAATATCGAATAACTTGGATTAACCAAAGCAATGATAAGATTGATGATTCCTATGAGAATCGCTAACAATCCAGTAATGAATCTAGCAATAACTCCAAACCTATTAAGTTTTTCATCTGAAAAAGAATCAGATAATCTCCCTGTCCCAAATACAATAAAAGTGATAGATAATAATATCATGATGCCTAATAAAGCTACTGTTGAAAAAACCAAAATTATTATGGAAAATAAAATTATGACCAGACCAGAGATCATGTTAAACATTTTTGTATATTTTTCTTCAGAAATCGCTACTCATCTCATCAATTAATTTAAAATAACTATGGGATAAAAATTTCTAATATATAAAAGAATTTTGAAAGAATATATGAATTAATTTAACTATCCAGTACCTTTCGATAGAATTTCTTCTTCTTTTTTTCTAAAGGTTTTGCATACCCAAGTAACTCATCAAAGCTTATTTTTTGGTGTAATTGTGGACGAAAAATAAGCTTATAATATTTTTTTTTCCAATAGAATCGCAAGCTATTAAGGTATATTAATAATTCTTTTATTTGTTGGGGTTTAATTTCAGTAAAAGAAGAGATTATATCTTCTTCAGTATAAGATTCAACATTCCTTTTCAGTAGACTACCTTCATTCTTTAATATATATATAGTTCCGTTTAAATAGGAATTTTTTTCCTTATTATAAGTCAATCCAAGATATTGAGCAAATAATTTGAAATTTTGTTTGATTTTTGCTTCTAGGTAATTCTTTTGAATCACATCTCGATTTTTATTCTTGATAATGATTTTTAATTCTTGCTCTTCCATTTTTCCCTTGTTAGTTTGGAGCATTTCATAATATTTAACTTGGAGGTTTGTAAAGATTAACATCTCGATATCACTATAAAAATCTTGAACTTCAACGGTTAAAATTCTATCATCTTTGATATGATCCCAGATTATAGAGAGAAGTACCGCAATTGAAACCCCTAGACTAACATATACAAGAAAATCTTCTGTCGCCATTAGAATGGATTAGATTTTTATTAATTTAATTTATTATTCAATTTGAGATAATATATTATAGATAATATGTTTTAAATACTAATAACAATCATTCAAACTTTTATCTTTTTTTTTACATTATTAAATCTCTAAATTCTAAGTGTTATACAATTATCCTTTCAGGATGGGTATAGATATTCATTCTAGAACCACGGGCAAAACCAATTAGAGTTATCCCGTAAGCGAAAGCTAATCGAATCCCAGATTCAATTGCTGCAGAAAGAGAAGCAACAATAGGGATCTTTGCTCTTATTGCTTTTAACACTGAATCGCCCGTTAACCTACCAGTTGATGTTAAGAAAACATTTTCAAAACTAATTTCTTTCAATAACAGATCTCCAATGATTTTGTCAATTGCGTTGTGTCTACCAATATCTTCCTTCACAGTCTGTAAATTTCCCTCATTGTTAAATATAGCAGCTCCATGACAACCTCCTGTTTCACGATAAAGTGGAGTTGAAGTTTGCATTTTTTTTATGGCAGATAATATCGTTGTAGCTTCAATGGTAATATTATCTTTCGCTTTAAGTTCTTCTTTTATATTAGCTTTATCTAAAGATTTTTTGATAACTTCTCGCCATGGAGAGGATATACCACATGTCGTATCAACCACGCGACTTATAGGATTAACATCGAGTGCTTCGATATCAAAATTGATCTCTTTTTTTAATTTTACATAAACAGAATTTTCTAATTCATTCACATCGATATCTTTAATATCCTTAATCGAGTCTATAATTCCTATAGAAAATAAAAAACCAACAGTTAATTCTTTTAAATCATTAGCAAGGCAAATGATATTAACTAAAGGCTTAGAATTCACGTATAAATCAATAGGAGTTTCATATAGGATTATATCTTCTATTTCTACCTTCTTGTCTTTCGTTATTTTTGAAATTTTTACTTTTCTCTTAAACAAGCTTCAACCTTCTAATATGTAGATCTGATTTTTATTAGATTGAATAATATATATTATTTAATTTAAATAAATTGAAGTAATTAAAGATTAAATTTAAAAAAATAAATAGAAGACATTTAAAATTCAAACAAGATCTTATATAATTTGATACGTTTTTTGTGTCATATTTTTCTTTACTTTAAAACCAAACTTTTTATAGAGTCCTAAGGCTCTTTCATTTTTAGTTTCAACAGATAGTTCAAATTTTTTACACCCTCTTTTATGAAGTGTTTCAATTCCAAATGCCAATAAACCGGTCCCAATTTTGCGATGTTGATAGTTTGGTAGAACACATAAAGTTGAAATTAAACCAATTTGATCTTTTTCCAGATTGAAATGAATAATACACCCCCCCACAAGTTTATTATTTTCATAAACAATGCAATATTCAACACTAAAAGTCTTTTTTAGCATATCATCCATCATTTTCCATGTCGCTGTTGTGAATGGTTGAAATTTAAATGAATCTTTAAAAGCCTCGTTTATTATAGTAATAAAACTGGTATAATCTTCTATCTTCTTGAGATCCCGAATTATTATATCTTGTGGAATATCAGGTTTTGAAAATAATTTAAAATTATCCAGATGCATAGACCAGTTATAAAATGCAGGATTGATACCAATACTTTCTAATTTCTCCTCTAAAGGTGCTGATAGAACTCCAAATGTTTGAAATATGAGACCTGGGGCATTTAATTTCTTTCCAAGATTCAAAACGGCATCAATTAATACTCCAGGTAGTTCTGATTCAAAATATTCGGGTAAGATAGCATAAATAACTAACCATGCATCCTTAAAAAATGGCATACGGGATATACCCGCAAGTGCAACAATATTGTTTTGGTTAGTTTCAAATATTATGAAATCTCGTGAAAGAACGGTTTCTTTACCTAAAAATGTATGAATTACCTCTTCAGTTATTAAAACTGTTGATTCAGGATTTAAATATTTTTTCATTTTATTATATAAATCTACTAGAATAGAAACCCCTAGTGAATTATCATAAGGTTTAATCTTAAAAGAATTCGCATTCATAGTATCTACAAGATATCCTTAGATATTTAAATATTTGGTCTAAAATATTAGCCTATGGTAATAATATTATTTATTGTAGATTTTCAATAAATAATATTATTTCAAATTAAGAAATTATTATATCTTTTCAATAGTGTGTCCGCATTCACTACAGAATTCAGCATTAAATGGTATTGATGTTCCACAATTTGGACAATTGATGTTTTGAAAAGGCAATGGTGTTGATGATTCAATTTCTTCCTCGAAATCAATATCTTCTTCTTCTTCGATTTCTTCTTCAGCTTTTTTAGGTTTCTTGACGAAGTTTCGTCCAATAATCGCGGTTGCAACACCCCCAAATTGCAGACCTGTATTATATGTAAAGAATCCTTTTAAAGTAGCTAAATAACTCAAGATTTGGGGATCTGTAATTAAATTAGTATTATTAGCAATTTGTGAAACTACCCAGATAATTAAAGCAAGAGTACCGAAAGTAAGACCAATACCAACAAGCCATTTTCCAAATCTAACAATACCCAACGCTATAAAAATCGCACCTACTATTACAGCTCCTCCCCCAAAATCCGCGATATATCTCATAATTGTAATCAATACATTTAATATCGGTATTATCCACGAGAAATTTGCGGGAATTTGAGTAGCTACTAAACCATAAAGAATCTCATAAATTCCAATACTCCCAATGGCAGAACTAATTATCATTAATATTCCACCAATAATTAGCAAAATTATTCCTAATTTGGTCCGCATATCTTTAACCTTTTTTGTTATTTATTATAATTATATTATGTGAGATTTAAACAGCTACAAATAATCGCCCATTAGAGCTATTTGAAATTTCACCCGTTTTTTTATCGATTTTAGAATGATTTTTTTCAACTGAATGGTCTCCACTATATTCCATAAACTTTCCTTGAATTTTTTCTCCACTCATCAATTCGATTTCTTTTATTTCACCAAGTTTCTTATATGAGGGTAGAATTCTTGAAATTTTTCCTTTTACAACAATCGTCCCTCGCACCTGGTCTGCTCCAATGCATCTATCACAATCACCTTCTACTATAATTGTTCCTCCATGACCATGAATTCCTAAGAATGAACCAGCACTTCCACAAATTAATGTTGGAAATCTTTTAGCTGGTTTTGAACCATTTACCCATGTTAATGCTTCATTCCCTATTTTTCCATGTACCTTGATAACGCCATTTTGCATTCCTTTCCAAAATCCTCTATATGCTGCTCCTACATAATGCCCAGCATCACCAGTAATCTCTAATTCGCCTCCCTTTAACATAGCTCCCGCCCAATCGTCAGCATTGCCATTTACTAAAATTTTACCTCCAGTCATTGTATTTCCTACATGCATTCCGATATTACCATTTATGACAATTTCTCCACTAGTCATTTTCTCTCCAATTCTTTTAACATTTGAAAGATCTCCTTCAATAATAATTTTCATTTCATTGATTTCTCCGCCCGCTCCCGAAACATCAAAATAATCTCCAAGTGATTTTTCTTCATTTCCATGATAAACAACTAGTTTCTTGATATCTGCTGCTGATTTACCAGCAAATTTATCTGGTGATATATTTTCAGCTTCTAATGGAAACTCAGGTTTAGTTTTTAATTTTAATTTGATTTCTGCCATCTTTCTATTCCCCCTTTTTTTGTTTTACAGCTTCAACTAGTCGTTCTAATATCTCTCTATCTGTTAAACAATCACCTGGAGCTTCTTTTACTTTTCTTAATCTTAATGGAACACTATCCATTCGATATGCTGTACCTTCACATTCTATCCCCGCAATTGCAGGTGGTAAAATAATATCTGAATTCACAGATGTAGGAGTATGATGAGGTTCAATTGTAATTATAGGATGCTTAAACAAATTTTTCACTGCTGCTGCTGGAAAATTACTCGCAGGATCAGAGGCTACAATTAACGATGCATCAATTTCATCTTTTAACAAAACATCTACAGAAGAGTATTCCCCGGGATTATAACGAGGATACTTCTTCGAAAAATCGATAGAATATGAATATCCTGTCTGCCATGCAAAAACTTGATTTGCTCCAGCGACATTATAATGTCCACGCATGGGCGTTAATAAGAATTTAGTATGATCATTTAATTCCCTTACAAGACAAATAGCAGCATCGATATTTCGATGATGTGAAAAGGTTTGAGTTAATCCCATCCCGAAAAAGATAACTCCAAAATTGCATGATTTTAGAATATTTACTAATTCTATGATTTTTTTCTTTGGAACACCGGAAATCATATCACCATCCAATTCAGTACCCCTCAAGGTTGCTCTAATAGCATTTAATAATTCATAATCTTCACTCGGATTAACTTGAATATGCATATCAGCTAATTGAGCAGTATGGGTATTTCTAGGATCAACAACTACAATAAATCTATCATTTGTACCATCTTTTCTGAAATAACCACGGATAAAGTCACTATATCTTCCAAGATGTCGTGGATGCGCATGAACAGGATTGCTTCCCCAAAAAACAACGAGGTCTGCTCTATTTTTGTATTCACCTAAAGTTGAGGTAGGGGCACCAACGTCTTGAATTGCTAGTAATGAAGGGCCATGGCATACTGAAGCAGTGTTATCTAAAATACCTCCTAATAATTCAGCTAATTCCACACCTTTTCCCTGAGCTTCACATTCAGTACTTGAAAATCCATATAATAATGGTCTTTTCGTATTTATGAGAATATCTGCAGCTTTATCAATAGCTTCATCCCAAGATACTTCTTTATACGCTCCATTATCTTTTATTAATGGTTTGTCATATCGATGTTCACTTGGGTTGGAAGAGAAATATTTCTTCGTGCCTATTTGGCATCCATTACGAACTTCAACTACTTTTTCCTCATTTATATCAACATCTATTTCAAGATCATCACAAAGAGTCCCACAAAAAGGACAGATCACGTCAGTGACCGTTCTAATTTTTTCTACCATTTTTTAAGCCTCCTTTAATAAATTAATTAATTCTACAGCATCCAAAACTTTTCCACTAGAAATTACTTCTACTTGTGCTTTCATTCCTTTATAAGTGGGAGTACCACATGATTGTGAATCAGGATTGACAACTTGATTTGCCCAAGGACCCATTGGGATAAAAATTATTCCTGGATGTGGCCCTTCTTCGGAAATCGTAGAATATACTATAACTTCACCAAAATCAGTGATAACCTTGACTGGTGTCCCAACAAGGCAATCTAATTTCTTAAAATCATCGCTGTCAAAAGCACAGATTCCCGCTGCACGAACATTTTCTTTAGTGTTTTTACCTCCTTCAAGCGCTACACCTTGATTTATTGTTCGGCAAGTTATCAAAATTAAATTATTCATACTCATTTGATTATTCCTCCTTCTGTTCGCTCCACCTTAATGTTTTTATTCTCTTTAAAAGGGGTTCCCAAAAGAGTTCACTAAAATCTCCTGAAGATTTTACATCGGTAATTTTCAGTTTAACAGCCCCCGTAGGACAAGCATTATCACAAGAACCACAGAAAATACATTTTTTTGGGTCTACTACAACATTAGGTACTGTTTCCCAACCCTTATCAGATTTTTCCGGAACAGTAATAGCACCACTAGGGCATACATCAGCGCAAGCTTCGCAACCACCCGCACATTCTGGGTCAACGATATCAACCTCACCATCAACATAAATTTTCGCGATCCTTTCAATTCCCGCATTATCTTTAATTTTTTTTGCTTCAAACTCAAGTTTTGGAACTACATTTTCCTTGACAATTTGAATATCATTTAGTTCAATAAACTCTCCGTCTTTTTTAAGCGTTAAAGCACTAAATGGGCACATAACTACACATGTGCCACAAAATACGCATAGCTTAGGATCATATATTTCTGGAATTATATCTTCCATATTAGGAAACCGACGAGCTGCAGCTACCGGTCCACGCGAGATTGCCTCCTTTGGACAGACTCGTGCGCAAGTGCCACAGCCTACACATTTAGTTCTGTCTAAGATTAGCTCTAAACTTTCAGTAAGGAATTGTACTTTTACATGCTCAATATCTTTACTGATTGATCTTGATATTTTTGGAAATGACATTTTTATTACCTCATTTAACTTTAATTAATTGTAATTCAATTGCATTTACAGGACAATATTTTAAGCAAACACCACATCCATCACAGTTCACATCTCTACCTTCAACATAAATGTCATAAGCCATCCCATTTTTGACTAATACCACAGCATTTTCTTGCGTTAAATAACCTTTGTCCTTTAGTTGCTGGAAATTGAGTGGACAACTAACTACACAGTCATTACAGCCTATACATATGTTCTTATTTATTTTTAATCGATAAATCTGCATTTTTTTCCCTCATATTCAAATAGATTAAGCAGTGATTTGTTACATTAGCGTAAAATATTTGTAGATGTATAAACGTTTAATAATATCCTTCGATATTTTAACTTAACTTAAATTGTAGAAAGTATTTTTTTATAAAAAATTTCGTGTAAGAATGTAAAAGTTCACCTAGTAAAAAGCACTATGCTATAATTTTATAATATAAATTCAAAAATTTGCTATTTGAAGTATTATCCACAATATCTAATAAAATCTAAATAAAGGTTAGTTTATACCTAAACTTATTAATCCTCCCACGAAAATTATATTAGATAAGGATTAATCAAATCTATATGGTTTAAATAATGGAACTAAAAATAACTAAATCTGAGGATACATTAATTTTCTATGGCTTAACACCAGATTTAACTAAAATCAAAAGCATATACAATTCAATTTCAGAGTATATGGAAAAGAAGCAAAGTAAAGATCCCTCTGATAGGTTTAATTTAATTTTATTTTTACCAGATGGACCAAATTATTTAGATCACTTTACTTTTGATACAAATAATATATTATCAATGCTAAAATCTGTGGAGAATGAGATTTCAACTGCGAATATTGCAGGGGGTGTATTTGTAG
The DNA here is from genome assembly GCA_019058425.1 of Promethearchaeota archaeon. Lineage (GTDB taxonomy): Archaea > Asgardarchaeota > Lokiarchaeia > Sigyniarchaeales > SOKP01 > Loki-b32. The sequence continues at coordinate 34,505 of JAHPYZ010000002.1, read as the reverse complement.
CAACTACTTTTGTTATAGAAGTATATAAAAGGATATCAGAGAAGATTTTTCGCTTATTAATCATAGTAGATGATGGAGCTTATCCAATTCCAACCCATTATCTTCCAGCATTAGAAGAGTTAATTAAAAAAGTTAAAGATATGCCATTTTTCATCGATGTTATTCATATAGGTCATCCTGAATATGAAGCACGTAATAATCTAACTCAATTAGTGAACCTGAGTAAGGGTGATTATCATGAGATTAGTGATATTAGTGAACTAAATCCCATGTTAATGGAGCTTTCTTATAAGAAGAAAATAATAAAACCCGCATTTAGTAAGCAGGAAACTCCTCTTATTTCTAAGGAAAATCAACCGTTTTACATAAATCTAGCTGATGAGCCTGAAAGAGTAACTAGCATAGCAACTTGCTCAATTTGTTTTCAACAAGGTGATGAGGGTATTGTGAAGTGTCCCTCATGTCATACAGACGTTCATGAAGTATGTTGGGCGCAATGGGCTGAAACATCCAATATTGGAATTCCACATGTATATAGGTGCCATAACTGTTTTAATATTTTAAAATTAGATAAGAATTATATTATGGACGTTCAGACTGGTAGAATTCCTACTATTGCTGAATTAAATAAGATGAAAAAGAAAGATGTTACTGATTATTTACGAGAAATTGAAACTCAAAGTAAACCTCAAGTTGTTCACGCCGAAGATCCATTTGCTGCTGATATACGAGCTATGATAGATGCAAAAAGAGTTGAATCAAAAGGTTCAAAAAAGAAAAAGAAAAAGAAGAAAAAGAAGAAGTAATAGAAAAAAATAATTACAGATTCTAATCATTTAAAGTTTAAATTTTCAGAAGAACTGGTTCTTTCCATTCATTTCTAAGGATGCTATGAAGAGCGAAATCTCTCCAATTCCCTTGGTTAAATATCATATCTCGTATAATACCTTCTTTTGTGAATCCTGTATTTTCAAGAACTTTATGAGATCCAATATTTCTAACATCTGCAGTAGCTTGAATACGTGAAATATTTTTTATTAAAAATAAATAATCCACAAAAATGGTGACTGCTTCGGTACAGAACCCCTTCTGCCGTTCAGATGGAATTATTAAATACCCAATTTCCAATAATTCAACAGGTCCTCCCTTTACTAAAAAAAATAATATTAGACCAATTCTAGTTTTATCTTTTTTCTCAATTATGAAAATTTGAAGACTATCAGCAAGATTACTAAAAGCTTTAGTTAATAAATCTTTTGAGATTTGTCTAAATGTATGTGCATTGTATTTACCTACAATTTCAGGTGTATTAATCCATTCATGGTAAAGGGGAATATCTTCTTGTTCCATAACTCTTAAGTTTATATTTGTTCCTTCAAGCATAATTTCTAATACTCTTATTTTTTAAGCTTTTTATTAGAAAAACAACACTATATTTAAATTTTAAGAATCATTTAATCAAAATTTTTAATATCTAATCATCCTTCATTAGAAAGATACATGAAAACTTAAAATGGATTAAGATTACCCTTAAACTTATTAATCTTTACACGAAATTTATATTAAATAAAACGCAATTTTAATTACCCTCAAATACCTTTCAAAGAACATGGAATCCACGAAAAGTGAAGATTGCCTTATTTTTTATGGCTTTACTCCAGAAATTACCAAAATGCGTCAAGTTTTTAGTTCAATTGCAGACTTTATGAAAAACAAACAAATTACAGATCCATCTGACAGATTTAACCTTATAGTCTTTCAACATGATGGTCCGAATTATTTAGAGCATTTTACTTTTGATCAAGAACATATACTCAAAACTTTAAAATCTATGAGTGGGGAGATTACTAATGCTAATATCGCTGGTGGAATATTTATAGCCATAACTTTTATAATTGAAGTATATAAGAAAATATCTGAAAAAATATTCCGATTATTAATTTTGATTGATGAAGGAGCATATGATATCCCTTCCGAATACCTCCCACCAATAGAAGAGCTTGTAAAAGTTGTTAAAGACATGCCCTTTTTTATTGATATTATACGAGTAGGACCACCAAATTCAGAAATAAGTCCAAAATTGATGAAATTAACAAAATTAAGTAATGGTGGGTTCTATGAAATTGATAGTATTCGAGAACTTGATACCATCCTGACTACTTTATCTGAGAAAAAATATGTCTCCGATCCTTCATTTGTTAAGCAAAGATTACGGATGATTTTGCCAGACAATCAACCTTTTTATATAAATTTAGCTGATGAGCCTGAAAATGTTGAAGAAATGGTAACATGTTCTATATGTTTTAAAAAAGATAATGAAAATATTGTTAAATGTCCTTCCTGTGAGACTATTGCACATAAGGTATGTTGGGCTCAATGGTCTGAAACGTCTAATATTGGGATCCCTCATATATTTCGATGTCATAATTGTTTTAATATCTTAAAACTTGAGAAAAATTATGTAAATAATGTAAAAGCAGGTAAAATACCCACTATTGCTGAATTAAACAAAGTTAAGAAAAAGAATATTATTGAATATTTACATGAATTAGAAGCTAAAGTCAAGCCCAAAGTTATTCAGGCACAGGATCCTATGGCCGCTGCAATTCGAGCGAAAGTTGAAGAAAAAGAAGTAAAACCCCAATCAAAGGAAACTAAAAAGAAATCACACGTAAATATTTGTCCTAATTGTAGTAAAATTATAATGGGTGCCAGAAAGAATTGTCCTTCTTGCGGTTTTGTCTTGTTTTAAGAAGACAATTTTTTCTCTATAGTATTATAAATTTCTTTAATGTTCTTTTTAAAATTAAAAACATCAAATTCCACCCCTATTCTTGCTCTCAGAAGTGGGGGAACATGTTCTATATTTAAAAAGACAGGGATGATCGGCTTTTTCATGGCATGAGCAGCCATCCATTCATCTTCAACAAACCCAGACTCTAAAGCGTTTGGAGAGCAAAATAAGATCATTACATCACATTTTCCTATATTTTCATCCATGTATTTGATAAAATTATCCCTTGTATCCTCTTCACACCATAAAATTTCATCAATCTCTTTGTAAGATTGTAGAGATTCCGCGATTTTTTTTATATTAAAAAGTTGACTGTCTCTCATGGAATAACTAAAAAATCCAATATAACTCCTTTTAACTTCAGTATTTTCTGTTTTAATACTTTTAGCTTCAACACTTTGTTTTATAGGTACCTCTACGTATTTTATTTGAGTACCCGCTGCAATTAAAGATTTGATTCTTGCTTTTTCATATTTAGATAACAGTAGGTTAATCCAAATAATTACACCATATGAAATAATTCCCATATAAAAACCAAGACCCAACCAAGATTCGTTTGGATTGTACTCATCACCAGGAGATAAAAAGGTTGCAATATCCGCAAAAAAGAAAAAACCCATTACTATAATACCAATTCCCGCGATTGAATTAGCTAATCTTATTGTTCTATAGGTTACTAAGAAAGAAATCATAAACACTAATGATATTATTAACTTTACAATAAAATAAAAGACAACCATAAAAAATTGATAATATGGTTGTCCAGTATACCAATGTACTAGATACGGGATGAATGAAGACCCGAAAAAAGTAATTATAGAAATCAAATATATAATTCTTATTAATTTCAATCGTTCTTTTAGCATAAGCTTCCCCATTTACATAAAACTATATATTTCTACTAATCGATTCAGATATTTAAATCTTAAGAATAATCTTGTATTAATTTAATCATTTTTTCAAAATATAATTATTAAGATTTTATAAACCATATATTTAAATAATTTATAGCTAAATCAATTAATAACACGATTTAGAATGTAATAATAATAGAAATAAATAAAGGTTAGCAAAAAAATGGCTTCAGATGTGTTTACATTTCTTGTTGGTGGTAAAGCTGGTGAAGGAGTAAAAAAGGCAGGTTCAGTAGCAGCACATATTTTTTCAAGTATGGGTCGTCATGTTTTCCAAATGGATGATTATATGAGTTTAATAAGGGGTGGACATAATTTTTCTGTGGTGAGCACAGCACCCAGATGGATTAGTAGTCATTACATGAATGCGAATCTAGTTGTAAATTTTGATAAAAGGAGTTATAAAACTCATATTAACAATATTGCAGAAAATGGGATTATGATTTTTAATTCGGATGAACTAGATGTCGAGAAAGGCATCGGAATTCCATTATCTTCAGAAGCAGAAAAATATCCTATGAAAGAATTGATGTTTGGTGTTGGTGCTGTAGCAATATTATCTGCTGTTATAGGTTTTGAAAAAGATGAAATGAATCAAATTATTAGAGACGAATATCCTAGAGGAATTGAAGATAACTTAAGCTATGCAGATAAAATTTACAATATGGTATATCCTGTTTGCGGAAAGAAATTTATTTTGGATAAAGGAGATAAAAAAAGACTTATTATTACAGGAAATGAGGCAATTAGTTTAGGTGCTATAACAGGGGGATTAAATGTATATTATGGATATCCTATGACTCCTGCATCAAGTATTTTGCATTTTCTTGCCCATGAAGCTGAAAATTTTGGTTTAGCTGTTGTTCATGCTGAAAGTGAAATAGCAGTAATTAATATGGCTATTGGTTCGTCATTTACAGGAGCAAGATCAATGGTTGGTACAAGTGGGGGCGGATTTGCTCTAATGACAGAGGGTTTCTCTCTAGCAGGTATGACTGAAGCACCTGTCTTAATTATATTATCTCAGAGACCTGGACCAGCGACAGGAGTTCCTACCTATACAGAGCAAGCTGATCTAGCTTTTGCATTAACTGTAGGACATGGGGATTTCTTAAGAATTGTCGCTTCACCAAGAACAGTTAGAGAAGCGTATTATCTTGCCGCTGAAATGTTAGATTTAGTATGGAAATTTCAAACCCCAGGAATATTACTAACTGAAAAACATCTATCAGAAAGTAACATGACAATTGAAATTGATTTTGAAAAAACCAAATGGGCAGAACCTAAAATGCATGAAAAGGGTGATTATAAACGATATCGTGATACTGAAGATGGAATTTCTCCTATGTTATTTCCACCCTCAAAAAAGATAATTAAATGGAATAGTTATGAACATGATGAATTTGGTATAACAACTGAAGAAGCAGAAAAAATATCTTTCATGCATGATAAAAGAAATAAAAAGTTAGATGCACTTATTGAACATTTAAAGGGGCAAGAAACAGTCAGAAAAATATATGGTGAACATCCAACAAATATCTTCTCTTATGGTTCAACCTATATGAGTGTTTTAGAGGCTCTTAGATATGGAAAATTAAATCCTACTACGATTGCACCTATATATCTGAATCCCTTACCAATATGGGAATTAGAGGAATTCAAACATCAAGATAATATAGTGATAGAACAGAGTTCCACGGGACAGTTTACCAAGCTTTTAACGGAAAAAGCGGGATTAGAGATAAGATCCACAATTAAACAGTATGATGGACGCCCATTTGATCCAATTGAATTATCACAAAAAATAAAGGAGGTGCTTCGATAGGATGGAAGATCTCAAAACTCATGCTGAAATTACATGGTGTCCAGGATGTGGAAATTTTGGAATTTTTACTGCAATAAGAAATGCTATTCCTCTATTAGAACAAAAAGGTATCAAAAGAGAAAATATTGTTATGACAGCGGGCATAGGCTGCCATGCGAAAATATTCGATTACCTTAATTTAAGTGGGATTTATGGGTTACATGGACGTAATTGTTCAAATTCAGAAGGTATTAAAATTGCAAATCCCGACCTAAAAGTAATTAACTTTTCTGGAGATGCGAATGGATTAGCAGAAGGTTTAGCCCATACAATTTTCGCGGCAAAAAGAAATCAAGACATAACCTACATTTTACATAATAATAGTGTGTATGCTCTTACTACCGGGCAATTCTCGCCTTTAGCGGAAAAAGGTTGGAAAGGGCCCTCCACACCCAAAGGTAGCTATGAAGAACCATTTAATCCAATATCGTTGATGATCGAAGCCGGTGCTACATTCGTAGCGAGAGGTTTTTCGGGGGATATAAAGCATCTCACCGATCTTATAGTACAAGGAGTAGAACATGAAGGATTCACTTTTATAGAAGTCCTACAACCTGCTGTTCCATACCATAATTGGGAGGAATACCGAAACAATATTGAATATCTTGAAAAAGAACCAGATACTCAGTTTGAAGCTATTAAAGCTGCTAAAGAGAAACATAAGTTTACTGTAGGAGTATTTTATAGAACTACAAGACCTGTGTATCATAAAGTGTTATATGGAGATCATAATCCTATAACTAATGGAATGTCGAGAAACGAAAGAATTGATAGGATCAGAAAAACTATTGAAAAGAAATAAAGCTACAATAATATCATTTAATTATAGTTTTCATTTTAGCTTACTCTTGGCAGTAACTTTAGAAATTAAAACTATTATTTTTTATAACATCTCGATACCAAAGAGAGCTTTTCTTCCACATTCTTTCTTGCGTTTCATATTCAATTCTAATTATCCCAAAACGCTTAGAATATCCCCATACCCACTCAAAATTGTCCATCAATGACCAAACAAAATAACCCTTTAAATTCACACCCTCTTTTATAGCTCTATTTGCGGCTTCAAGATAACGTTTAAGATAACTCAAACGATCATCATCTTGTACTACTTTATCAACAATGATATCATCCTTGGCACCCATACCGTTTTCTGTTATGTAAATAAGAGGAGAATCATATTCTTTATCTACTCGTTTTAAAAGATCATATAATCCATCAGGATAAATTTCCCAACCCATATATGAAACTTCCACACCTTCTTCAGCTTTACCAGGCGTAATCATTCTGTAAAAATCTTCTGGTCCTTTTATCGGTTCATCTAAGTTCGCACGAGTACATGTGTAGTTATTAATACCCAAGAAATCCGATGGATTATCTATTAGAATTTGTATATCTTCATCTAAAAATGAAGGAAAATTAAAATATCTTTCAAGAAGATTTAAAATATCTCTCGGATATGTACCTTTGAGGACAGGATCTAAAAACCAACGATTTGTGAGACCATCAATAATCGTAGCTGCCTCATTATCTAGTGAAGAATCTGTCTTAGGATATATCGCATTTATATTAAGTGTTGTACCTATTTGACCATCAGAATTTTCAGAATCACGATAGGCTTCTATCGCTTTTGCATGGGCAATATTTACGATATGGGTTGCACTCATTATGGATTTAAGATCCTTCTTACCATAAAAACCACGTAAAGGATACCATACAGCAAAGACTAAGGGTTCATTAAAAGTAATCCATTTCTTTACACGGTCTCCAAAATTATCAAACATAAACCTAGCATAATCAACAAAAGCGTCTACAATTTCGCGGTTTTCCCAACCCCCATTATTTTGTAAAGTTAAAGGTAAATCCCAATGATAAAGTGTGACAAATGGTTCTATATCATTAGCAATTAATTCATTAATTAAATTATCGTAAAACTCCACACCTTTAGGATTTATCTTTCCCACACCAATCGGAAAAATGCGAGGCCATGACACCGAAAATCGATAAGACTGAAGGTTCATCTCTTTCATCAATTGAACATCTTGTTTATATCTATGATAGTGATCACAAGCAATATCACCAGTATCATCATTGTGTATGAAGCCTTTTTTATGACATATGGCATCCCATACACTTTCTCCCTTTCCATCCTCGTTCCAGGCACCTTCAATCTGATAACTAGATGTTGCGGAGCCCCAAATAAATCCATCAGGAAATTTAATCTCTCTCATATTATTTCATCTTATCTTTCATATTATGGGAAATTTTAATAAAATTCTCTATTTTAGGTTATTATCTTTTACATGATTTTGACTTTTACAAATAATTCTTTTATTCCTGGAGGTGGTATCGGTACTATATTTCCTTCAATTTGTTTGTCATTTAAATAGATTATTGAGTTATTACCAGTACCAACCCTTTCGACAGAGATTTGATATTTAACATTTCGAAATATTCGAGTTGCTTTAAATCCAGACCAACTTTTAGGGATTATTGGTGAAATATATAGACCATTGTAATCAGGACGTATACCGAGTATATATTTTGTTATCGCTATAAAATTCCACGCAGCAGTTCCAGTTAACCAAGAATTCTTGGCTTCTCCAAAAGTTGGTGCATCTTTTCCAGCAATAGTTTGTGCGTAAACGTATGGTTCACAGCGATGAATATCACTTATGGCTTCTCGTATAGAGGGATTAATAAGTGTGTAGTATTTGTGAGCTGCATCACCGTTTCCAACCAGTGTTTCGGCAATCATAATCCAAGGATTTGTATGACAAAAAATCGAACCATTCTCTTTATATCCAGGGGGATAAGACGAGATTTCACCCAAATGCAAGTAATATTTGGAATAAGGTGGCTGAAGTAACATAATACCATAATCAGTAGCTAATTTGTTTTTCACAGAAGATAATGCTTTTTCTGCTAAACCTTCATTGATACCCACTTCTGCATAAACACAAAATCCTTGGGGTTCAATATAAATTTGACCCTCTTTGCATTCATGAGACCCAACCTTATTCCCATAATCATCATAGGCTCGAATAAACCATTCTCCATCCCAACCATATTTTAAAATGGTTGACTTCATTTTTTCTGCCCATTCGAGATATTTCATTGATTGAAGATCTAATTCCATATATTGAAGGATTTTACCAAATTCATTTGCTACTTTTGTGAATAACGCAGCTATAAACATCGATTCAGCTACTTTTCCATCTTTATTTTTAGTAGTTTGGAAAGATTGGCCAGGAGCTTCAGAAAAACAGTTTAAATTTAAGCAATCATTCCAATCAGCACGACCTATTAGTGGTAATCCATGTGGGCCTAAACGTTCATAAATATAGTTTAAACTACTCTCTAAATGGTGGATTAAAGGTTGCTCTGTTCCAGGCTTGTTCTCGTAGGGTAATTGCTCATCTAGAATGCTCCAGTCTCCTGTTTCTTTTAGATATGATGCAACACTTAAAACTAGCCAAAGTGGATCATCATTAAATCCACATCCAATCGCGTCATTACCTCGTTTTGTTAATGGTTGATATTGATGATACGCTCCTCCTGTTATAAGTTGTGTTGATGCTAGATCTAATATCCGCTTTCTAGTTTGTGTTGGTCCCATATGTATAAAACCAAGCAAATCCTGATTAGAATCACGAAATCCAATTCCTCTACTAATTCCAGATTCAAAAAGTGAAACAGATCGGGCTAAATTAAAGGTAATCGTACATTGGTAAGGATTCCAAATATTTACCATTCTATTAGTGTGAATATCTGGTGTGTCTACTTGAAATTTACTAAGATTCTTATCCCAGTGAGCCTTTATAGCGTTAAAAGCATTGTCAACATTTGATGGATTTAAATATTTAGTGATTATCTTATTAACAGTTTTTTTATTAATTATCTGAGATTCTTTAGGATCAAATTTTTGACTAGTTTCATTTTCGTGATAACCAAGAAGAAAAATAATTTGATGAGTTTCATTGGGATTTAGTGTAAGTTTAATATGATGAGACCCTATTGGTGCCCAACCATGGGTTACTGAATCAGATGTTTGCCCTTCCTCTACTACAAGAGGGTTATCCCAACCCCGATATAAACCTAAAAAATCATTTCTCTGTGTATCAAAACCTTCAATGGATTCTGAACAAGTAAAAAACGCAAAATGATTTCTTCTTTCACGATATTCAGTTTTATGATAAATTACTCCATTTTCAATTTCAGTTTCTCCAAGATTAAAATTTCTTTGAAAATTTGTGGCATCATCGTGAGCATTCCACAAACAAAATTCAATACAAGAAAAAATTGATAGATCTATTGCATTGTTTCGATGGTTTTTCAGAGTAAGCTGCCAGATTTCTAGATCATCACCTAAAGGAACAAAATAACAGATTTTAGCTTCAATATTCTTGTATTTGGAATTAATTATGGTATATCCTAATCCATGTCTACATTCATATTGTTCTAAATTATGACGAGTAGGTTGCCAAGTAGGAGACCAAAATTCTGAATTCTTATTATCACGAATATATAAATAACGTCCACTGGAGTCAGTAGGGACATTATTATGTCGATATCGAGTTAAACGTCGTAATCCTGCATCTTTGTAAAAAGAAAATCCGCCAGCAGTATTAGAAATGATACCAAAATATGACTCACAACCCAAGTAATTAATCCATGGAAGAGGGGTATCTGGCTTTGTAATTACATACTCTCGCCTTTCATCATCAAAATATCCAAATTTTAAAATCTTCACCCTATTATAGTTAAACTTGATAAAAATGATGTTAATTTGTCTTTCTAATTGAACTCATTTAAAAAATTTATAAATTTACATATTTAACCTCATTCCCTTAATCAAATTCCCATTTTCGATAAATACTTGGACAACAACCTAATAAATTTTGAGTGTACGGTTGACAAGGATTAAGGAAAACCTCATCTGTTGGACCTTCCTCTATAATACTCCCCTCTTTCATTACTATTACCCGATCTGATACGTATTGTGCTTGACCTATGTCATGCGTAATAAATATTATTGACATACTTTCAGAATATTTTTTTCCTTCTCTTAATTCTTTGAAGAGGTTTAAAATATCTGCTCGTGAGCTTGAATCAATCATACTTGTTGGTTCATCTGCGATTATTAATTTTGGTTTAAACAATAACGCTCTTGCAATTAAAACACGTTGTAATTGACCTCCTGATATTTGATGTGGAAATCTTCCTAAGATATCTCCTGTATTAAGCCCTACAATACTTAACGCAGATTCAAGTTCTTTTCTTTTATTAGCAATACCCTTTAGACTAAATTTTAAAGCTTGATTTAACATATGATCAATTCTATAGAAATAATTAAAAGAACTATAAGGATCTTGAAAAATCCCTTGAATATTTTTATAATAATCTTTCATTGGAATATCATGGATTTCTCTCCCATCATAAAATATTTCTCCTTCAGTTGGATGAATAAATCTTAAAATTAAATTAGCAACAGTTGTTTTTCCACTTCCACTTTCACCAACAAGAGAAATAATCTCTCCATCATATAAATTAAATGACGCATCTTTAACTGCTATTGTTTCTTTGGTTCTTATAAGACCAGAGGTATATATTTTTGTAAGATCTTGAATTTTTAGTATTTCATTCTCCATTATTAATCACCAACCTCCTCATATAACCAGCATGCTACTGGATTACTATCTGTTTTTGGAATGAAAAATGGGGGATAGTTTTCCTTACACTTCTCTAACCTACTTGAACACCGTGGATAAAATCTACAACCTTTAGGAGGGTTTTTTAAATCTGGAGGTCTTCCTGGAATCCCTTCTAAGCTTGTCTCAGCAGATCCATCTGGATTAAAACATGCTATTGAATGTATCAACATTTTAGTATATGGATGTTGAGGATTACTAATAATATCATCCATACCTGCTTTTTCAACAATCCTTCCAGCATACATTATTATGCATATATTGCATATTTGTACTAGAGTGGGTAGATCATGAGAGATAAATAATATTGTCTCAACTATTCCTATTTTCTTCAGATTAATTAATGTTTCAATCAGGAGTTGTTGAGTAGTTACATCTAATGCGCTTGTCGGTTCGTCTACAATTAAAATAAGTGGGTTCCATAGAGTAGATATGCCTACAACGACACGCTGTTTCATTCCCCCGCTAAGTTCATGTGGATATTTATCTAAAACAGATTTTTCCAAACCTAATTTTTTAAAGTGTTTGGCTACTTGGTTTAAAACTTTTTCTTTATTTTTAGTTTTTGTTCCTATGCGTTCCATCATTGCATCTAATATAAAATTTTTAATCCTTTTAACTGGATTTAATGAATTCTGGGAAGCTTGAGGTACATATCCCATAACTTTACAGAGAATTTCTTTTCTTATAATCTCTGCATCTAATTCATACATAGAAAGATCATTAACAATAACTTGCCCTCCCTCATGATGCAATAACTTTATCGGTCTTCCTGTTATTAATTCTGCTAAAGACGTTTTTCCACATCCAGATTCACCTGCTATTCCCACTATATCCCCCTTATTAACAGATAATGATACTCCATCAACTGCATGAACAATTCCAAATGATCCTCTATAATATCCCTTAAGATCCTTTATTTTAATTACTTCTTCTGTCATATTTAATTTTTCTTACTTTTTTGATATTCTATACTTTTCTTTGTTCAAAAGTCCGACTTATACTTGAGTGTATTATGAAGAATGCTAAATAGATTAATATCAAGCAAATTCCAGGAGTCAACCACATAGCATAAAGTCTTCTAGGATATATAAAACCCCAACTTACTGCGTGTTCCAATAATAAACCTAATGTTAACCAATTTTGTTGACCTAATCCAATAATTGCTATTCCTGCTTCAATTATAATAGCATTACCTAAAAATATAATAAAAGCCAAGAATATGTAGGGTAAAACATTAGGTAAAACCTCTCTGAAAGCTATTTTCGACTCCTTTAAGCCGGACATTCTTGCAACTTTTACATAATTTCTTTCTTTTAGTGTCAAAACTTGAGATCTAATAGAACGTGCAGCCCAAGGCCAAGTGAAAAAACCTATTATTAGCATCGTTATCCACCATTCACGAGTTTTCAAAATAGCCGACATTAATAAAATAAAAGGTATCTGGGGGAAAACTAAAGCGATATTCGTAATAAAGGAAGTAGAAGTATCTGTGACTCCTCCTTTAAATGGTCCAATTATACCTAGAAGTACAGCTAATCCAGTACATATTAAACCAGTGACAAAACCAAATGCTAAAGAATTTCTAATACCATGCAATAGACGAGTTAGGTAATCCCTTCCATGTTGATCAGTCCCTAGAAGATGTTGTAATGTTGGATCACTAAAATTATCTCTACTACCTTCTACCCAATAAACTTTGTCAGGTTCATTAAAGGGAGGAATATATGTTAAAATTACAATAATCAATATTACAACAAAAAAAACAATTAGTAAAATTAATTGGGCTTTATATCGAGCCATAGCATTATGATATTTCTCCTTTAAGATTTCTTTAAAAGAACTCTCTTCTAATTCTGGTCTTTCAGTCTCTAATGACATTTCTTCAGTCATTTTTATTATTCACCCTTACCTCCAACTCGTATTCTAGGATCAAGTACGGCATAACACATGTCTATTACATAATTTCCCAAAACAACTATTATAATAGTGATTATAAAAGTTCCAATAATTAAATTATAATCATTACTTTTAAAAGCTTGAAGCATCATAGCACCTAAACCAGGAAATTGAAATATTACTTCCGTGATCAATGTTGCCCCAATTAATCCATTAAAACGTAGATTTAATCCAGTAAATTGTGGCAACATACTATTACGAAAAGCATATTTCTGCATTGTTTTATCCCTAAATCCTAATTTATTAGTATATGCTAAATAATCCTCACCTTTTTCAAAAGTCATAAGTGAATATGCTCCAGTAGACCATCCCCCAATATTTGTAAGGATTAAAACTACAAAAGGTAACCAGAAATGATTAAATATTGTAGATATTGCATTCCAATCCCATGCCCAAGGGGGTACAGTTCCTCCATAAGGGAACCAGTCTAATTCAACAATAAATATATCCACAAATACATAGCTCAACCAAAAAAAAGGTGCTGTTTGTAATATCATAAAAATATAATAAGAGATTTTATCTTTTTTTTTTCCAGAATACCCCGCATGGGCTCCAATCCAATTTCCAATGTAAAAAGTAATTATTAAAACGGGAATAACTAACATCAAAGTATACGGAAGTGTTCTTTCAACTATATTTATTACCGGTTCAAGCCTAAATAACGTGGAATACCCTAAATCAAATTTAAAAAAGAAACTTCTTAGGAAATTAATATATTGAATATGAAGAGGATAATTTAACCCTAAATACTCTTCCAACTCCCTTATCTCTTCATCCCATACTGCCTGAGGGGTTCCTTGTGGTCTTTGATAAATATATTCTAAAATATTCCCTGGTACCAATCTTGGTATCAGAAAAGCCATTGTGAGTGCGATGAAAAATACAACAAAATAGAAAATTCCTTTTTTTATAGCCATATGTAGAAAGGAATTTGAAATGATTTTTTTAAAAGTACTTTTTTTTTCACTTGATTCAAAAAAAGAATCTTGTTCTTTATTTTTTTTTATCTCTGTTATTCCCATTTCTGTTGACTTCATAATGGTATCATAGTAAAGGAGTTTATTTGTATTTTTCGTGTCCTTAATGATTTAAATATTTAATTGTAATAATAAAAGAAAAAAAAGTTATTTATTTTTAAAATTATATATGTTTATATCTATTACCTCTTTCTTTTTAATCTAAAACCGGCTAGAATTGTAATAGAAATGACTCCAACCAACATAAAGAGTTCTAAACCAAACCAAGGAATCGCTGCTGCTGCTGGTTTTCTCCCTGTATTTACTAAGTTTAGCATTAATCTTGTTTTCATGACGAATTGATCATCTGTCCAAGATGTAATTATCTGTTGGAAGTCATTAGCTTCAGTAGCCCAACCTATCCATTGATAATTAGAAACAGCATACCAATATCCATTAACAAAACCGGGTCCAATTTCTGGAACTTCTTGAGCTATAATTTCTTGCATTCTGTTTAAGTGTTTTTTATAATCTGCTTCTGTTGCGCCATCTAATAAATTCCATAAGGTATCAAATTCAACGTTTTGCCAGCCGGTTTGGTTTTTATTCCATAAGTGTTCTCCTCTCAGATAATCAAGAAATCTTGCAGGAGGATCTGCCAATCGATTTCCAACACAACCCATTGCAAATTCAAAATCTTGATTAGCTATTGAATCTTGATAAACTGTTCCATATTCAACTTCCGAAACTGCAATATCTATACCTAAATTCGTTCTTATATCATCAGTTACATAGGTTGTAAATGCAGTAGCATCAGTCCAACCAGTAGGAGTAATTGCCGTGTAAGGTCCAACAGGATTTCCGTAATATGTCCATCCAGTAGCTACAGAACCAGTCATACCAGGAATGCTTTGTAATAACGCTATTGCTTTAGAGACGTTTAAGTATTTTTGATATTTTTCCGTAATTGAAGCATTATAATAGGGAGCATGTAATATACTATTATTATCGAGCCATCCGGGTTTAGCTTGTGTCCAATATCCCGAAGCAGCATCACCTGGAATAGGATCATAATTAATAGCATATGCTAAGGCTTCTCTGAATTTTGATTCATTTAAAGGTGAATCTGGTAGAAGATGATTAGGATTAAGATTCATAAGAGCACTTGCTGCTAACTGATATGGAGGATTATGACCATACCAAGTATTAACATATTCATGGGAGCTACCTGGATCCGCGTCTTCCCAAACTTCCCAGATGTTGGCATAATAACCACCAAATAAATCTATTGTTCCTTCAATAAAGGCAAGATCTTGTGCGGGATTATCCCAAAATGCGTTAGATGCTAAATATAAAGGAATACCACCTGGTTCGCCAGCATAATCTCTTTGGGTTGGATGATAATTTGGGAGATCTGTGTAAAGAATATCATGACCCCACCAATCTTCTCCTCTATATTGATATATACAAGTTGTTTCTGCTGCATTTCGATAAACAGGAGCATAAGGACCAGAAATTACTTTCCATGCGTTAGGTGTGTCTGCCGAATCAAACCAATCATATTGAAAGGCTGCGGTTGTGAAATCACCATCAGTATTATTTGTGGCAGCTACAATTAATGTCCAAACATGTTCAGGTATAATTGGAATATTACCTTTCATCCAAACTTCGACTTGTCGACTAAATTCAAAACCAGGATTTATATCAAATCGAACTGTGTCAGCATCTACTGCTACAAAATCATTGAATCTTAAGGCAAAATCAGTTTTATATCTAGTCTGGTTTCCAGCAAGTTCAAAACTATATGCTACATCAGATGCATCAATAGTTGTGCCATCGGACCATTTAGCATTAGGATTTAGTTCAATAGTCACGCTATCGCCAGTTAGGCTCCATGAATAGCTAGTACCTATACATGGAACATCCTCTTCATTTAAAGTATCTCTCCCAAATAAGGCTTCATACATTCCTGCATCTGAGCCTGGGTGTAAACCAGTACTCCATGGTATAAAATTACCGGCACCATTATAACTTCCTGCCATCCACATAGTCTGATGACGAGGTGAATCTGTAGTGCGCTGATTGGGAATACCGGTGATTGCAGACATAGAGGGGCTATCGGCTACGGTTTTGGTTATAGTGCTCATTGCTAATAAGACAAATAGAAATAAACCTATAACAATTGGAAATTTTTTCCCAATTTTCATTTTTTTTCTCCAATTTTTTTTTTTTATGTAAATTTTTTATATTAAATTAGTGTTAAAAAAATATGTTTTTTAAAACACTCCATTTTTTCAAATTTTTGTGATAAAGGATATACTAAAAAAATAGTATATTGATTCTATAATCTTCTTTTATATATATATAAACTTTTCGGTCTAATTTCTGGTTTGTATATATATATATGTTGAGTATTTAGGGTGAAAATAGTAAATTTAGCAAATTTTTAAATATAATTTTTAATCTATAATAATCATATACAAATATGAGAAATATACTATATTTTTAGATAAAAAAGTTTTTCTTTAAAATCAAATTTTCAATAAATATTGGAGAGGTTTTCACATGGAAGAAGGTTCTTCAACAGACGATATCTCAAAAATAATCCTAGAGTCTTATAAAGATATTATAACGATTCTAAAGGCTGCTGGTTCTTCTAAACGCCTTGTAATGTTGGGATATTTCTTAAAAGGGCCTCGAAGTTTCTCATTCATGTTAGATCGCCTTAATATCAAACGTACTACGATTAATCATCATCTCGATCTACTTTTAAGATCAAGATTAATTGAAAAAGAAGAATGGGGTAGATATCAAATAACCCAAGCTGGCGTTGAGTTTCTTTCTAGTATAATTAATGCATATCAACTTATTAATAATGAATTTCAAGATGAACATGAGAAAATTCTTAATGAATGGCCTGAATGGCCAGATTTTTTAAAAGTGCCAAGATTGATTAATGAGAATAAGGTCAGTATCCCAGCTTTATACGAAGGAGGTTGGAATTCATATATATCCTCAATAACTGGAGTTCTAAATTTTTTAGGAGTACAACATGATTATATTTATATTAGCGGTATTACAGGATATAGTTTTCTTGTAAGCATACCAGGAATGATTAGAACTTCCTTGATTAAAGAAAGAAATCCTAATGAAGCATGGAAGCATATCTATAGAGGTACTGAATCTTTTGGCTGGGGATTAAAAAAGTGGGAACAAAAAAGAAATCAACCGGGTAAATGGAACATAATTGGAGAGGATCTTGATTTAGCGTTAAAAGTTTTTAATCAAATCAAAGAAATTATAGATAATTATGATACTCCAATTATATTATTTGGAATCCACGGCGCAGGATTCGGGATAATTAATGGCTATAGAAATGATAGTTACCTTGTAAGCAGTTATTATCGAAAAGAAGGGAGAGAAGAAGTCCCTGTTAGATTTGATCAACTTAGAATACTTGATAAGTTTATTTATTATTATTTTGAAGCAAAGCAAGAAAAAGAAGAAACAGAGATTATAGAAAAAAAAGCTTTAGAGCGAGCTGTCGAATTAGCTAAGGGAACAAGACTTTCCAATGGAGGATACAATGTTGGTGCTCAAGCATATGATTTCTGGACATACATGTTAGAGAACGGAAATGATGAAGGAATCGATATCTTTGGAAATTCTTTATTAGGTATTTATTATTTTGATGCAAAAGATGTAGCTTCTGAGTATTTAAACCGGTTATCTCGAAAGTATAAGAATTCTCCTCAGGGATTTAATTTAAGTGAAGCAAGTAAAAATTATAGGGATGCTAAAATTCATCTCGAAAAATTTACTGTCCTTTTTCCATATTTTGAACCAGAGAATGGCCAACTTACACGTGAAAATAGGAAGAAAGGAGCAGAAATTCTTAAACAGGTTAAGTTATGTGAACTAAAAGCAATTGATAATTTAGAAACATCAGTAGACAAATGGGTATAACTACTTTCTGTTATTGTAATTATTTTCAAAATTAATTTTGATATGATGAATTAGAAATCAATCATCTATAGCATATACAAAATTTCTATCTCCAAGGATTTCATCAATTTCTTTCATTTGATTATTATTTAATGGTCCGAATTCTATTGCTTGAATATTTTCTTCAACTTGTTTTACAGTTTTAAATCCTGGAATAGGAATTGTTTTATTACTACGAGCCCAATTCCATGCTAAAGCACCTTGAACCATAGACCGTCCATCACTCATTAATATATCTTTTATCTTTTCCAATTTTCCTAACCATTCTGGATCTGGTTTTCCATTTTTAAAATATTTTAACCAATCCGGAGCATTTATACCTCTAACATCATTATCAGGTAATTTTGAATTTAATGAATATTTTCCTGTAAGCAATCCCATTGCTAGAACTGTTCTATTCACACTTGCTAAATTATATTTTTCACATAAATCTATAATTTCATCCATATTATGAAGAACGTTTAACTCATGTTGAATTGCCGTACAATTTGAATTTTTCACAAAAAATTCTGACAAATCTGAGAGATCTGTACTCCACCCATATGAAGTTATTAATCCTTCACTTCTTAACTGGTCTAAGGTATTTCTGATAGAAATTAAATCTTCTTTAGATACAGACCAACAATGCAACCAATATAAATCAATAAAATCTGTATTTAATCGTTTTAAAGATGATTCACAAGCTTTCCTAATATAATCTGGAGTTATATTTATTCCTGTTATTTTTTTACGTTCGTTATCAAATGTATTTCCAAATTTGGTCGCTATAATTATATCATCTCTATACTCTTTAAGCGCTTTACCGAGAATTTCTTCACTATGTCCTGCTCCATATACGTCTGCAGTATCAAAAAAGTTAATTCCTAGATCTATAGCTCGGTTAATCGCCTTAATTGATTCAATATCATTAACAATCCCATAACTAGCTTCGGTACCTTCCTCACGTGAAAGTAATCCACCAATAGCCCAACAACCTAACCCTAAAGGACTTACTTTAATACTAGTTTTCCCTAATATTCTTTTTTTCATTTTTCCCATGTCTTATCACTTATATATCACAAAAACAATTTATTTTAAAAATTTCAATATATTTATCAGTGGAAATATGCAAGATTTAGTTTTAAATCTCATCATTTGTTAATATTTCAAATTTAGATACATTAATTAAAACGAATACATCAATTTAAATGTATATAAGAAAAAATTAATTTAATTATTTATGCAATACGAATTACCTTTTCAGGTGTAATTATAATAATTTTTTCTCGTTTTTTGTATTTTTTTTCATCTGGATGTGTTTGATACATTTTTTTAACCTCCATATTTTATGAAATATATGTTTATCAAAAATTCATTGTATTACAACTAAATCAATGTATGCAGAATATTTAAATGTTTCTCTCCCATTATATTTTGAAAACACGTAATAGATCAAATGTTGATAAAGATCACTAAAGGTGATGCAGAAACATTTATCAACTTAAAAAGATTACATTAGATCAAATGTAATATTCTTTAAAAAATCATTAAACTGAGAAAAGAATGTCTGATAAAAAAACCTCATCAAGTGTTTTTACACTTCGCTTGGATAATTATATAATTGATGAAATTGAACTTATTAAAGACACTTATGGTATTAAATCCACAGCAAAAATAATTAAACAAGCACTTAACCAATATATCACCATGAATCCTATAAATGCTGAAAGACCGAATCCAAAATTAATTTTGAGTCATAATATTTTTTCTCGCTTGTTAGAAGCTGCTGATGAAGAAACCTTGGAAGAAATGGCTGATATATCTTATCAGAACGGTAAATCTGATGAAGAACAATGGGAAATTAGAGCAAATGCTAATAATTGTAAACTCCCATGCAAATTCATCTCAAATAATGTTGAACATGTAATTGAGATAATAAAATCTGTTTTTACTGTTGATGGTCAAAATTGGTTTGAAAATGCCTTATACTCGAATAAAGATAATGAGTTTATTTTTGAAGGAGAACATGATATGCAACAGAATTTTTCAATTTTTATTAAACACCTTCTCTCGAAATATTTAGCGGGTGATGGTTATGGTTTGGTTCAAGAGGATTTTTCACAAATTCGCCGAATTGGAAAGAATCCTGATGGGACTTCATCTGAAAAGTTATTAAATGGAATGAAACTTCGTTTTTTAGTCAAAAAACAAAAATGAGATTTCTCATTATCAATTTTATGAATTAGAGTAATAAGAAAAAGCGGTTAATTAACCATAGAAAATTTTAAATTGTATTCTTTTTAATAAATTCAATTAGTTCATCTATTTTTGTGTATGCTAGGCAAGTAACGGTATCTGCAGCCCCATAATAAATTGTTATTCGCCCAGTTTCTGAATCTGTTAAAGCTGAACAGGGAAAAAAGACATTTGGAACATCTCCAACACATTCATAAAGCTTTTGAGGAGACATCAAATAAGGATGTGTTCTATATAAAATTTTCCAAGGTTTTTCTAGATCTAGAATTGCTGCTCCCATACTATAGACAAAACCATTACATGAGGTTAATACTCCATGGTATATCAATAACCATCCAATATTAGTCTCTATAGGATTTGGACCGGCTCCAACTTTTGTAGATTGCCATGTCCAAGGGATAGGTGCCATTACATGACGATGACAACCCCAATGAATCATATCAGGACTTTCACTATAAAATATATCTCCAAAAGGAGTGTGACCATTATCACTTGGGCGATTTAACATTGCATATTTTCCATTTATTTTCCGTGGAAAAAGAACACCATTTCTATTGAATGGTAAATAAGCATTTTCCAACTGATAAAAATTCTCAAAATCTTCTGTATATGCTACACCAATTGTGGGTCCATGATAACCATTACACCAAGTAACATAATATTTTTCATCTAATTTTACAAGTCGAGGATCATACCTATATTCAAAATTTGCAATCTCAGGATCGTTACAAATAAATTCGATTGGATTCTCATCTATTTTCCAACTAAAACCATCATTACTGAATCCCCTATGTAAATTCATTTCTCTACTTTTATGATCTACCCTAAATACTCCTGCAAATCTATTTTTATAAGGTATTGTTGCGCTATTAAAGATACTATTTGATTTTGGAATTAAATCACGGGGAATAATTGGGTTTTTTACAGATCTCCAGACTATATCCTTTCTATCTGTTATACGATTTTCCCATGGGATGTTAGGAAGAGAGTCTCCTATAATTTTGACTTGATTCATCATTTATTGTTATTCCTTTACATTATGTATGTATTATTATATTACAAATTTCAGTATAATTAAATGTTTATACTAAGAATCTGTCGGAAGCAATTAAATGTTGATATATGAATAAACAGAATAAGTATGTAATAATTCCTGCAATAAATCCAAATAGATGGGAAATGAAATTAATTCGGGGGTTAATAGTATAGACATAGAAAAATATGCAAATCGAACAAAATATTGTTGACCAGTAATATTTCCTCTTTAGTATTAAAATGATAAATAAAGCCCCTGCCAATCCAAATATTGCTCCTGAGGCACCAGCCGAAGTAATATAATAAGGTAATAGTGATGACATCAATGTATATCCAATATTACCCATCATACCAGATATAATATATACTATTAAATATCCTGATTTTGAGAGAAGACTATTAACTTCAAAATATGACCCTACACTACATAAAAAAAAGGTGTTAATGAATAAAGAGAATCTTTCCGAATGCATAAAAATAGCTGTAAATATTCTCCAAATTTCAAAATTATTTAAAATCTTATCTAAATCAAAAATATACAAAATTTCTATATGATAAATCTCAGCAAAAAAAATATAAAAAAGAATATTTATAATACAAAGAAAAGTTGTGATTTTTATTTCTTTGAACTTAGGATTATGAATTTCGGTTCTATATTTATAAAGAGCTACATAATTATCATACTTTTCTTTAATAAGATATCTTACAACTAATGGATCAGCACCCCATAGATTCTTTAGAATTTCATGAATAAAAACCTTTTTTGCCAGAGGATCTCCGACTTCAACCAATTTTTTTAGTAGAGGAAATGAAAAATCATAAAGTAAAAGATCAGTATCATAATTATTTTGGATCCATAATTTCAAAATTCTCACAAATTTGATGAAATTTTTATTCTCTGAATCAATTTTATGATTGTTTTCACTAATTTTACCTTGGATTTTAGCTTCCTCTAGTTGATCTTTATTCTCATTTATTATTTTATCTAAGAAGGAATATTCAAGTTCTTGAAATATTTCTCCTTGTATATTTATGAGTATTTTATTATATTCTAAACAAATTGCAATGTAGTCATTAACTTCGATTTTTGAACTCATTCCTACTTGAAGATTTAATTTTATTATTCTTTTCAATCTTAAGAAATTGATAATATTATTTTTTTTTTTCTTAATCTAACACTAGCTATATCCAAAATACATTATCTTATACTTATATTAAATTTTAATTGATACTAAGCAACAATAATTATATTAATAATTTCAGACTATATTTTTTAAATTTTAGCTAGTAGTGATCATAAATGCTTTATGGATATTTTGATGATGAACAGAGGGAATATGTAATTACGAGACCTGACACGCCTCTTCCTTGGATTAACTACCTAAGTAATGGTAAGTATTGTGCTATGATCTCTAATACAGGAGGAGGATATAGTTTTTACATAGATCCAAAAGATCTGAGAATTCTTCGATACAGGTATAATAATTTACCTATGGATAGACCAGGAAGATACATCTATATTAAAGACAATGATGTTCCTGAATATTGGTCTCCTACTTGGCAACCCGTTATTAAGAAATTAGATCACTATGAATGTCGACACGGGTTAGGTTACACAAAATTTTCATCATCCTTTAAAGGAATTAATGCCGAGATCCTATATTTTGTACCTGTTGAAGAAAATATCGAAATTTGGTTTTTAAAAGTTCAAAATAAATCCTCAAAAAAAAAAGAATTAAAAATCTTCTCATATGCCGAATTTTGTCTTTGGAATGCGGTATCAGATCAAAGAGATCTTCAATATATTCAAAATGTTGCAGTTTCCAAATATTCTGAAGATAATAAGACAATTTTTTATCATTTATTCGATCTATCTACTTATATCGCATTTTTCTATTCAAATGGTAATATAACTAGTTATGATTGCGATCGTGAAGAATTTATAGGAGATTATCGTTCTGAAGCAAATCCTATAAG
>JAHPYZ010000002.1:0-11048 GCA_019058425.1 Promethearchaeota archaeon | reverse complement strand
TTGGTGGAAATCCTATTGCTGCTACATGTAATACAGTTTCATTGAATCCAAATGAAACTAAAGAGATTGTATTTATTTTAGGAGTTGTAAAGGAAAAATCACAAGCTACAAAATTAATCCAGAACTATAAGAATTCTGAGAAAGTGAGTATTGAGTTTTTGAAATTAAAGGAGGTTTGGGATAAATATCTGCAAAACTTTATAGCCAACACTCCAGATCAAGATTTCAATTCTATTATTAATATTTGGAATCCTTATCAATGTAAAACTACTTTTGATTGGGCACGTTATGTTTCTTTTTATGAAACAGGCATAGGAAGAGGTTTAGGGTTTCGTGATAGTAATCAAGATACTTTAGCTGTTTGTCATACTCTTCCAAATAAGGTTCATGATCGGTTAATAGAACTTGCTAAAACCCAATTTGAAAGTGGAAAAGTATATCATATTTATTTTCCTCTAATAGGTAGAGGCGATTATCCCAATTATATTAATCCTATTATGAAATTCTTTGGAGATGATCATTTATGGATGATTTTTGCAGTTAGTAATTATTTAAAAGAAACAGGAGATATGTCAATTTTAAAAGAAAAAATTAAATTCGTTGAGGGATCTGAAGAAAGTCTATATGAACATTTGAAAAGAGTGATAAAATTCACACATGATAATACAGGACAACATGGGTTTCCTTTGATAGGAACGGCAGATTGGAACGATACACTTCAACTCCACGGGCCAAATAAGCAAGGCGAAAGTGTAATGGTAGCTATGCAATACCATAAAGCCTTACTAGAATTAGGTGAAATTGCAGAAAAGTTCAATAGTAAAAATGATTTTACTACATTTATTAATTTAGCTGATAAAATGAAAGAAAATATAAATAAAAATGCCTGGGATGGAGAATGGTATGTTCGTGCGTTTGATGATGATGGAGAAGTAATTGGTAGTCAGAATAATGAAGAAGGAAAAATTTTCTTAAATACTCAATCATGGGCTGTTTTTAGTAAAGTTGCCTCAGAAGATCAAGGTCTTAAGTGTATGGATTCTGTGAGAAAATTTCTTAATACTGATTATGGAATTAAATTATTTTTCCCTGCTTATAAACGATTTTATCCTAAATTGGGAGGAATTTCTACTTTTCCCCCGGGACTAAAAGAAAATGCCAGTATATTTTGTCATACTAATCCGTGGGCAGAAATAGCTGAATGTATCTTAGGGCGGGGAGATATTGCTTTTGAATATTATAAAAAAATTGCTCCTTCAACTAAAAATGAAATTGCTGAAATACATAAAACTGAACCTTATATCTATTCTCAAATGATAACTGGTAATGATCATCCGAAATTCGGAGCTGCTAAAAATTCGTGGCTCACAGGAACAGCATCATGGACCATGAAAGCAGCAACAGATTGGATTCTTGGTATAAGACCTGATTTTGAAGGTTTAATAATTGATCCAAGCATACCAAAAAATTGGAATAAATATAGAGTTGTCCGAAACTTTAGAAATGCCGTATATTGTATAATAGTTATAAATCCCCAACATTTATCTAAGGGAATAAAGAAGATCAAGATAGACAATATAGAACAGGAAAGTAATCTCTTACCCGTCTATAATGATGGTAAAACTCATAAGATTGAAGTCCAAATGGGTTGATCTCAATATGAAATAACAATATCCAACCAATTCTAAAGATTTTAACTTTTTTACAATCTTAAGAAAAAATATAATCCTAAAATGGGGATATAAAAAAGGATTTCAAAGAATAAGCAATTTGGGATTCTAAACCAATTCCTGCTCCAATCACCATTATGCGACTTTTTTTCAAGTAGTAATGTTTATTTTTCTATGGATTATATTCCAAATTCTATTAATTTTCAAATATCAAGTTTGTTTATAATATATTTCCCTTAAGAATAAATAAATATATATTTTTACTAAAATTATGACTCGATTACCAGCACTTTTTATAGGTCATGGAAGCCCATATAATTTATTTAATCAAAATGAATTTACTCAATCGCTAAAAGATTTTGGTAATAAGCTATTTTCTCGCTATAAACCAAGAGCAATTATTCTAATTTCAGCACATTGGTTAACTCGTGGTACTTTCTTGACTGATGATGATAATCCTCGGATGATATATGATTATTATGGCTTTCCCAAAGATTTTTATGAATATAAATATCCCGCAAAAGGTTCCTCTAAAATTGCTGAGGAAATTACTCAATATTTTCCAGAGTTATTGAAAACTACGAAAGATTGGGGAATAGACCATGCAGCAACTATCGTGTTAGAAAATTTAAACCCTACAGGAAATATTCCTGTAATTGAATTAAGTCTAGATATTCAGCAACCACCAAAATATCATTTTGAACTTGGAAAAAAGCTAAGAAGTCTACGAGAGCAGAATTTCCTCTTAATTGGTAGTGGCAATCTTATCCACACCTTTAGGGAATTCAATTGGAATATTGATGCTGAACCATTTGAATGGGTTATTAAGTTAGATAAAATCCAAAAAAAGGCTTTTGATTCACTGGATATCAACCTTTTAATTAATTATGACCAAATTAAATTAAGTAAAAGAGGATTTCAAACTAATGATCATTATCTACCCATGCTTTATATAATAGGAATGCTACAAAGTGGAGAAACTGTGCGATACATTTATGAAGGGATCCAACACGCTTCAGTTTCGCATCGAAGTTTTTTTATTGGAAAACTTTAAAAGAATACAGTGCTAAAACTTGGAGTTGGGGTGAAAAATGGCAAGAGGAGTATTTTATTAAGAATTTCAACCCTGATTTTATTAAAATTACTATGAAAGCAGGAAAAAAAATAGGTTGTATCTCTATAATCGATGAAACTGATTATATCTTCTTAGCTCTTATTGAGATCTTACCAGAGTACCAAAACCAAGGAATTATTAGTTAAAGCTGAAAAACTCAAAAAAGATGTTTATCTACAGGTGCTTAAAGTAAATAAAAAAACACATAAGCAATATCTTCGTTTTGATTTTTCAATATTTGAAGAAACTGATTCACATTTTAAAATTGTATACAAAAAATTAGGTAATACTCAATAGAATTAACAAAACATTTTTTTCGGATTTTCATATAACATTTTGTTACCAATATCTACCGCATCACTTAAAGAAAACTTTCTAGCATCAATAAATTCAACAAGGACATCTGCTAAAATGTCTTTAATTTGTAATAACGCTCCGCAGGTTCCTTCTAAATTTTCACAATCTCCCCCAAATGCGAATACTTTATTTGAACAATTCATCTCAATTAGTTCGCGTAGCAATCTTTTTGTAGCAGACTGACTAAGAATAGGCATCCAACATAGATCTACGTAAGCATTATATCTCTGAGTCAAGATTCCTGGGATTGTATGATGAAATGGATAACCACCATGAAATATATCAAACTTAACATCTGAAAATTTTCTCATTATGTCAAGAAGATATAACGGATTAGTTTCTACCATAGAGGCCAAACCTGTATGAATTTGAACAGGTAATTTTTCCTTTCTTGCATATTCTAAAAGGGATGTTACTACATAATTACCCCATCTTCTCATTTCTCTCTCTCTTATCTTAACTTCATTTTTCTTAATTATATTAAAAATCTTTGTTATTTCTCCGTCTTCATTATTTTCATATAAAAAATGAATTGATCGCTCATAAGCAGACCCAATTTTGATTGTATTTGCCATATACCGCAGAGAGTTGAAGTATTTTTCAAGAACATCGTCAAAATCATCAAGGGTATCAATCGAATTATTAATTTTTTCACTATATTGCTCGATCTGATTCGTAGCTTTCCTTGGGCGATATTCATAAGTATCTACTTTAGTAAATGGAAATGTGACTTCATCTATCCTAATAGTTGTTTGAGCTATGGGATGTTTCCAGAGTTCCCAAAATTGTGGTTTGATGTCCAATATGATGTTTGTGAGGTTCAATCTCTGTGTGAGAGTGTCATAGATATAATTTGAATCCTGATACGCCTCTTTAATTTTGTTATTTAATAATACCATTTTTTCAGGTTTTATCGGAAGAATATCAATGTCGTATAGTTGTATAAATGCTGAGCGTAGCGAGTTTAATGCATCTGAACCCAAACCTTTTTGTAGAAATTCACACATCTTTTTAATATTTCTCGGTAAATAAAAGTAAGCTCCCTTGAATATCTTCGCTAAATCTATGGTGGGTTTTTGTGGTGAATAAACCCAAGTATCACCAAAATGCTCGTGTGTATCAAAAACTTGTACCCATTCTGAAATTAATTTATCTTTTAACATTTTTATTCATTAAATTAAATAATGTTACTTACACTCTAGCTGAGAAGTGAAGTATGAATTTTCAATATTATATTAATAAAAAAGATTTTGTTAGATTATAAAATAAAAAAGATATAAAAAACAAGATAAATACTAATTTAATTCAACACGCCCTATTGTTCTGAAAGGCAAAGCCTTGCTAAAAGTATCATAATCATAAAGTCTTCTTCCATCAACTAAGTTCGGTGTCTTCATTAGTTTATTGAAGTCAATTGGAGTAAGTACTGAAAAATCATCCCACTCGGTTATCAATAAGGCACATTCAGATTCTTTTAATGCTTCTTCAATAGAATTAGCATATTGGATTTTATCTCCCATTTCCTCTTCTGCTGTCTTAAGGGCTTTAGGATCATATCCAACTATATCGGTTACTCCACGTTTTTTTAATTCATTAACAACTCTTATGCTTGCTGCTTCTCGCATATCATCTGTACCTGGTTTGAAAGCAAGCCCAAGTAGTGTTACCTTTTTACCAGCTAACTTTCCAGCTAAATCTTCAGCAAGGTCAATAATATGGATAGCTTGGTCATCATTTATATCTAAAACTGCTTCTAATAATCTTGATGTGTAACCTTTAGATTTAGACCATGCTTTTATTGCATTTACATCCTTATGAAAACATGAACCTCCAAAACCAACACCTGCTCGTAAAAATCTCGGACTTATTCTATAATCAAGACCTACTCCTTTCATAACTTGTGAAATATCTACATTTGGTACCAATTCAGCAAAATTAGCAAATTCATTAGCATAACTTATTTTTGTAGAGAGCAGACAATTGTTACCATATTTTACAAGTTCAGCACTTTCTAGATTCATTCGTAAAATAGGACAATTTTTTAGGTGATCACCATAAAAATATTCATAAAATTCTTGGAGCATCGCACCACTCTTTTCGTTAAATTCCCCTATGACGATTCTATCTGGATGTAAGGTATCTGAAACAGACGATCCTTCAGCCAAAAACTCGGGTTGCATACATAATCCGAAATCTATTCCCGGTGTTTTTCCTGAAACTTCGGTTATTAGTTTTCCTACAAGATTTCTGGTAGTACCGGGAACTACAGTCGATCTCACAACTACTAGGTGGTAGGAATCTTTTTGTTTAAGAGCCTCACCAATTTCCCGAGCAGTACTCTCGATATAACCTAAATTAATGCTTTTATCTTCTCGCATTGGCGTACCTTGAGTAATCATGGATATATCCGTTTCAAGAACAGATTTCACGGGATCAAGGAGACATTGTAATAACTCAGGCTTCGTGGCCTTTATATCGTCCATCATTTCTTGTAAATTTGCTTCATAGAAGGGAGCTTTTCCTTCGTTAATCATATTAGCTTTTTTCTCGTTATGCGTAGATGCTAAAACTTTTATATCTTTTTCGGCAAAGCAGGCTGCTGAGCAAAGACCAATAAATCCAGTCCCGAGGATTGATACACTATATTTATACATAGTCATTATTTTTTTAATTCCAATTAATTAAGAATTTAAACTCAAAAATATATTTTAAATTTTGGAAAAATTACTAAATAAATAAGAGATATTTTAATTTCTCAAAATAGATAGATAAATTGAATTACAAATAAAAAATTTCAATATTAAATAAGTTACAAAATTCAATAATCTTGATTTATTTTATTAGAAAGATTTTTTAAAAAAATTATCCTTCAAATTTTTTGCCATCAGTGTAATTTCCTGGATCTGAAGCATTATTTGGATCAAATTCGTATTTGATTGCTTTCATCCATGTGTGGTAATTACTTGTAATCTGTCCAAAAAGATCGCATTGATGTACGGTTCCTTCCATATCCCCTATGCCCAAACCAATTCCAAGAGGATGTATTTTATTTGCCTCTATTACCGAATTAAGGTAATGAATTGCAGCTTTACGAGAGGTTTCGTCTGTAATATCATACATAAATAACTCTTCTAAATGAGAAAACGTTCCTCCTTCATAAGGATTCCCCCAAACATTATCTGCTCCATCATCAACTAATCCACCAGTATCAATCGCTTCTTGTTTTAATCTTTCTCCGATTTTAGCACCCTCGACGCACCAATCCCAACTTCCCAGAGCACCTAAAGATGTATGAAATCCTCCACCTGCTCTAAATACTCCTCTCGTTGTATTGCATTGTCTCACCATTGCTAAAAAAGCTAAAGCTTTCAACGGTTTAATCTGTGTAATGGGATTATATTCGCCATTTGTTTTTTCGACTATATGATTCAACACTTTTAGTCGGTAATCTAATTCTTTTTCATTATCAGCAATAAGTATTACAATCAATTCGTGACCTCCTCTACTAGCTAAATCTTGAAAGATTTTTTCTGTATACATTTTTGTATTATTAGGAGCGGATGCTAAAGCTAAATCGAATCCTTGTATTCTACAAAACCCCCAACATATCTCTGAATAGGCTAATAGATAACCTGCCTCTTTGAAATCTTCCCAGTCATCCCAAATAACGTGATAAATGTCGCAATTCTTTGGCATCTTATTTTTAATTAAGCTGTAATTTGGAGAACGACCTTGAACTTCCAGTATTTTTGGCCCCGGCCAATCGTAAATCTTTATGGCAGCCTTTGCAAAAACACCCATACCCCCAAATGCTCCAAAGTAACCTCTATATACTCCTCGTATGCTTGGTCCTGGCCCGTCAGCAAGAAACCATTTAGAAGCGTCAATTTCTCTGTTAGGATCATCAGCCCCCTCAAATGAACCCCAAGAACCTATTCTGCATACATTACCTTCAGGCATGACCCATTCTGCTCCGACAATGTTTCTATTAGAAAATCCTGTTGAGATTCCGCTCCAACCTTGTCCACACATGCTTGTGACTGTTACTAATTGCGATCCATTAGCTCCACATCCAGCAACGTGACAATTTAATCCTAATTTAAAGAGCTCCGTTTGTAGTTGACCACTAATCACGTAAGGTTCGACCACAGCGATCATATTTTTTGTATCTATGTCTAAAATTTTATTCATTCTTCGACAGTCTAATATTATAACCATGTCTTCGCGTCCAGCGCAATTATGAGCGCCCCAACCAGTACTTTGCGCTTTAAATTGCATCCCATTTTCATTGCAATATTTTACGATTTTCACGATTTCATCTGTATTAGAAGGTAAAACAACACATATTGGGCGATTCGTAAATTTAGAATCTCCTTCTTTCCCAAGATCTGCAAGATATTGATATGCATAGTTATCTAATAAATAATCCTCAGCGTTAGAGAATTTATTACCTACAATATTTTGCATAGCGGTTAAAACTTCTTTTTTGTCTTTTCTACTCATTTTTTCATCAACTCTAATACTAATTGATTAATATCCCGATATTGAAGATCTTTTCCCGTGTCTGAGATTCCATCTTCAAAATTAGTCTTACAAAATGGACAGGCACTTACGATAAATTTCTCAGTATCTCTTTCTTTTAAAGCTTTTTTTAGAACAAACTCTGCTTCTTCAAGACGATTTTTTACCGTAAACATAGCCATTTCTGGAAATGCTGCTTTTACACCACCCCCAGAGCCGCAACAGTAAGCATACTCATTAATTCGAAACATTTCAACAAAATCTATTGCTTTATTCATTCTTTTAAATATCTCTCTTGGAGCATCATAAACACCCTTAGTCCCTCGTCTATAAATTTTTGGGGGGTCATATACGGTAATTTGATTGTAGACTTTCTTTTTGGTTCCTTTCCATTCAGAAACGTACGGTTCGGCACCTCTTCCTAAATGACATGGGTCATGATATGTTATTATAGGTTTTTTCTCTGCTTCCTCAAATTGGATCTTCTTTTTCCGAATTGCATCTTCAATTACTTCAACCATGTGATGGAATTTGATTTTTTTCCACATTTTAATGTGGGCTTCATCCAATCGATGAGGATATTCTGCTACAAACATAGCATAGCATCCGGGACAAGCAGTTATCACTTCCTCTATTCCTAATCTATTGAACAACTCGATATTAGATTGAATGTATTTTTTAGAAGGTTCTACCTGACCAGATCTATAAATTGGAGAACCGCAGCAAATTTCGTCTTTAGAGACCTGGAACTCATAATCAATAGCATTAAGTATTTCCACACTAGCTTGGGCCATATCTTGCTGTCGATATGAAGCGGTACATCCCGTAAAAAATAATGTTTTTGAATTTG
Source organism: Promethearchaeota archaeon (assembly GCA_019058425.1). Classification (GTDB taxonomy): domain Archaea; phylum Asgardarchaeota; class Lokiarchaeia; order Sigyniarchaeales; family SOKP01; genus Loki-b32. The sequence goes on along the minus strand of JAHPYZ010000002.1, from coordinate 2,536 downwards.
GGTTTGATTTGGCTCCTGTCTTGTTGATCCAATCTTGTCGATTCTCATGGGGTTCGCTGTAAGGATTATTATATTTCTCGGCAGCATCTGCGTATTTTTTATGAGAAGGGTGAGGACCAATCCTTTCAACAATATATTGTCTTACATCGAAAATGGTATCAAGGACTTCCAGGTCCGCAGAGTATTTGCACGATGTATCACATGCTCCACATAGAGTACATTGTAATACACTATCCCTCATGGTCTCAGTAACTTCTACTCTATCATAATAAAGAGATGCTCCCACTACAATTTTTCCACCGCCGGACCAAGGATGAAAATAGCCATAATCCATGGAGCAGCATACCGAGGAAAATTCTGCGGACTTTATTTGAGCCAATGGAGGCCACTTGCATAAACTACAGCGGGCACACCTCCAATATTCATCAGTATGTTTATCTAATAATTTTTTGCTTTCTTCCATTTTTATCACCTTAAGATTAAAAAATTAATTGCCCTTTATTGAGAATCATATCAGGATCAAAAATTCTTTTCAATTTTCTCAGCCCCTCTTGAAAAACTTGATTTTTTTCTGTAAAAGCTAAGTCATTTATAAGCTCATAGGAACGGGAGAAAAATCCTCCATGCAAAGCCGCAAATTGACCTATTTCCTTAGCTATTGCTCTAACTTTTTCAATTGAATATTCAATTTTATTAGATTCAGGTCTTTCTCCTATAATTGAAAATTCTAAATTTACTGCTCTTGCTTGAATCAAGGGTTGCATATAGATATTCACCCGGTCCATTGGAAAACCATGCTTGTTAAGAATGTTTTCGACTCCATTAAGATGAGTTTGCATTCGATTTAAAGTTGTATTATAAAATATGTCTACTGCTATGGATGTCTCTGAAAATTTAGGATGTGGATCAATTGTATTTCCATCAAGAAGAGGTTCGATCTCATTTTGGGTTATCCCTGAGATATTATCAATTGCTTCTAAGCCAAGTTCACTAAGAATTACCTTACAACATTCCATCTGGTAAGAAATTTTATCATCAGGGAATAGCTCATAGCCGTTTATAGCAAATACCAAAATGTATCTCTTGATATTTCCATTTATAGATGGAAAAATAGCTTTCATTAAGTTTTCATTAATGATAAAAATTTCATCAATCCATCGTTTTCTTACAGCGGAGTATATAAATTCGGTGAGTGGTTTAATTGAATCTGAATTGATAAATCTGATTTTTCTTTTATAAGGGATAAAATCACACTGCATAGAAATCCACGATACTACTCCATAAGTACCTTTAGAAGCTTGTATTATTCTAAAAATATCTGTTTGACCGGGGCCTAAGGGACTAGTTAGAGCAGCCCCAGATTTTCTATTTGTTTCGATATCCAATGGACCTGCCGCTTCTCCAGTTCTGAATATTTCACCATTACCAAATATAACCTCCATACATAACAATGGATCCGAAATATCCCATTGCCTTTTAGCAATTAAATGAGGCTCACGGTCTAAAACGGAAGCAAGAACTGATTTTCCGGGTCTCGGGAGAAAAGGTGCTAATGGTCTAAGATTATGTTCTTTAAGTTTGGGAATTAATTCTGCCCATGTTACCCCAGGCTCTACAACACAGACTCTATTTCTTTTATTTATAAAAGGAATTTGTTTCATATTATGTAAATCTAAAATTACAGTCTTATCATGACAGACTGTGTCGTTTAGGAATTTAGGGGAAGTCGTGCTGCTTATAATCACTACATTTATATTATTTAAAGTTCTGAAATATTGAACCAGTTTTGATATCTGGTCAGAATTATCTGGTAAAATACTTATAAATGGAGTATCACTTGTTTTTTCTAATATTGGTTTACAATAAAGTTCTCTAAGTGAGTCTGAATCGGTAATTACTTTTTCTTTATCGATAATTTCATATAGTTTTTCAAAATTAATTGACATTTTAACTCATTTACTTAATTTTCCAATAAGTTTTAATGTAATTTTAATAAAACATTTATATATGCATCGTCGCATATAAATATGCATTAAAGTATATTTATCATAGTTTTGTATTTAAAGATATTGGTTACAAAATTGAGCTCTAACGATTATAATGAAAAAATTATGGATTGCCTTAACCAAAATAATTTTGGAATGACAATAACACAAATTTCAGAAGAGATAAATGGTAATAGAAATACAGTTTCTAAGTACCTCAATAGACTAGAATCAAAAGATATTGTGTATAAAAAGGAGATAGGTAAGGCTTGTTTATATTTCATTAAAGATATTGAGTCAAAAGTATTAAATTTTATAACTGAACATCCATCAGGAGTTACGATAAAAGACATCTCATATGAATTGAAGCTAACAAGAGACTCGGTGAGAAAACATCTTAAAACTCTTGAAAAACAAGATAAAACCTTTAGCACAAAATTAGGAGCATATACACTTTTTAAAAGTTCAGAAGCGAAATTTGTACCAAAAAAATTTATGGTTTCCTTCTATAAGGCTCTCCTTAAAGATTTAAAGATAAAATTTCCGAATAA
>JAHPYZ010000058.1:18693-31234 GCA_019058425.1 Promethearchaeota archaeon | reverse complement strand
TCTTTGGGGACTCCTAATTTCAAGCCAATTCTTCTTACTTCATCTTTATATAAGTCTTTTAATGGTTCAATAATTTCTAATTTCATGTCATCTGGCAATGTAAGATTATGATGAGATTTTATTTTTACAGAAACTTTACTGGTAGCGCTTGTTTCCACACGATCGGGATAAATAGTTCCTTGTGCGAGATACTTAATATCGGGATATGTGTTTTCTAATTCAATTGTTTTATTCTCAAATACCTCTATAAAGGTGTGACCAATTATACGTCTTTTTTCTTCCGGATCTTCAACTTTAGCAAGTTTTTTTAGAAAGAGATCCTTCGCATCAATATAATGAAAATTAGGAAATTTTAAATTCTCTCTAAATGTCTCCTGTACTTCAATTTCTTCATTCTTTCTCAAAACTCCATTATTTACAAAAATACAATGTAAACGATTACCTATAGCTTTATGCAATAGAACTGCAACAACAGAAGAATCAACCCCACCACTTAATCCCAGAATTACCCTTTTATCAGTACCAATTTCTTTACGTATTTTTTCAATTGAGCTGTCAATCCACCCTTCCAATTTCCATTCCCTTTTACAATTAGCAATTTTAAATATAAAATTCTCCAATATTTTATTTCCATTTGGAGTGTTTGAGACTTCTGGATGGAATTGAACTCCATATATTTGCTTTTTTTGATTTCCATAAGCAGCTATAGGACAAGTTTCAGTTTTAGCATATGGTTTAAACCCCTCAGCAATCTCTGTGATCTGATCTCCATGAGACATCCAAACTATTTGTTCTTTTTCTAATGAATCAAAAAGTAAATTTGGTTCTATAATTGTCAGTTTTGCTTTTCCGTACTCCTTAATTTCTTTAGATTCAACTTTACCTCCTATTTGATGCATAATTAAATGATGACCATAACATATTCCTAATACTGGAAATTTGTTTTCAGCAACAAATTGAAAAAATTCATGTTTTAATTGTAGACTATTTTCTTCATAAACACTATCAGGACCACCTGAAAGGATAATCGCTTTTGTATCAATTTTTTTTAAATTATCTAGATCTACATCAAAAGGCCTAATTTCAGAATATACACCCAAATCTCGAATTCGGCGAGTTATTAGATGTGCATATTGTCCACCAAAATCTAAAACGATAACTATATCCATTATTAATTAAGTTATATTTAATAAATTAAAAATATTTTACCCTTAATATTAATTAAGCTTACTAGAAAATTAACTTTTTCGATTAAGCAGTAGCTTTTTTTTATTTAAAGATTTATATGAGAAATGGATGATTATTAATTACAAGTTATAGAAATACTGATTTGAACCAATCTGAATGCTAATAATATAAGCGAAACGAGGGAAGTAATTCCCGTAACTATTGTAATTTAGAAAATATTTTTTTAGATTAAATTATACCTTCAAATAGGGAATGAGTTTTTGAAAAAAACTAAACTGCGATAAAAAAATAAAATTAAGAGGATCAATATTGTCTTACGAGATTTTAAAAAAAATTCAACTTGATACAAGTGGAACATTATTTGAATTGGATATCAATGCACCACTAATCGCTAAAAAGGCATTTGCTGGTAATTTTGTTTTGATTAGAATTAATGAAAGAGGAGAAAGAATTCCACTTACCATTGCAGACTATGATGAAGAAAAGGGTATTATTACACTCGTAGTTCAAGTTGTTGGAAAGTCTACATTATTACTTTCTCATTTAAACGAAGGAGAAGAAATATTAGACGTAGTAGGTCCTTTAGGAAATAAGATCCATGCAGAAAAATATGAAGATCCAGTAATTATAATTGGAGGTGGAGTTGGAATTGCTCCCTGTTATCCTCAAGCTAAGGAGTTGAAAAAAATAGGAAACAAAATCATTTCCATATTAGGAGCTCGAACAAAGGATCTAGTATTTTGGAGGGATAGAATGAGTTCTGTAAGTGATGACGTAATAATTACTACTAATGACGGAAGCGAAGGAATAAAAGGTTTTGTTACTGCTCCTCTAAAAGAATTACTTAGTAACCAAAAAATAAGTTTAGTTATTGCTATTGGACCCTTAATAATGATGAAAAATGTCGCAATAACCACAAGCGGTATAGAAGGATTACCTAAAGTAAAAACATCTGTGTCATTAAATACAATTATGATTGATGGCACAGGTATGTGTGGAGGTTGCCGTTTTCCAACAATAGATGGTGATGTCTACTTTGCTTGTGTTGATGGTCCAGATGTAGATGCTCACATTGTTGATTTTGATAATCTCCTAAATCGCGCAAATAGATTTCTCGATCAAGAAAAAGAATCATTAAATCTATATCAAGATGAATGTAAAGCATTAGAAAAAGCGAAGGGTGAATCTTCATCAAATGATTGAACAAACACCATTAGTTAATGTTTTTTTAAGAAATAAAGAACGCATTCTACAACAAGGTAGATATAATGAACAAGAATTTGAAACTTTCTTTAATTTAATAAAAGATGCGGAAAAAGAAAGACAAGAAATTTTAAAGAAGATAAAAGAGATTGGATCTTTAGATATTCAAAAATTGAAAAAAATCTTACAAATCCCAGAAAAAAATCTTATTTATAATATTGAATATTTACGAGAATTAGGGTCCTTAGAGTTTTTAGGAGAATATTCTAGATTTTTTCAAAAGTTTATACAATCTAATGAAAATGAAGGCCTATTTCCTAATGTTTCAATAATTAGAGATAAAAAATTATGTAGTGGTTGTGGCTTGTGTGATTCAGTGTGTCCCGTCCACGCAATTAATTATACTACTAGTACATTTGAAATTAATGAAGATTTATGTTTTCACTGTGGTTTGTGCTTTTCATGCTGCCCAAGGTCATTCTTTCCCAAAATTCTAAAGAAATATCAGGAAAGTAATGATACAAACATAAAGTATTTAGAACAAATAAATCACTATTATAACGTATATTCAGCTCAAACTACTGATGAAAAGATAAAAAGTCTAGCTCAAAATGGAGGAATTGTCACATCATTATTAAAAATAGCTTTTCAAGAAAGAATAATTGATGCTGCTTTAGCAGTAAGCGTTTCAGATGAACCTCATAAACCCTTATCAGTCCTAATTAATAATGTAGATGAATTATTAAGAACAGCTGGTACCAAATATACTAACTCACCTTCTTTGAAATTACTGCATAGTTCAAAAGATTATAAAGATATTGCAATTGTCGGTACACCCTGCATGATGGAAGCATTAAAAAAAGTCAATTTTTATCCATTTAACAAACCCTTCTATGATAACATTACACTTAAAATTGGATTGTTTTGTATGGAATCCTTCGATTATGAAAATGTAAAAGATCTTTTAAAAACTGAGTTTCAGATAAGTCCTAGCGATGTTAGGAAAATGGACATTGATAAAGGCCGTTTTTATGCTTTTCATAAAAATCAATCTATTTATTCGATACCCGTAAAAAAACTCAAAACTTATGGCAGATTGGGATGCTTTTTTTGTGGTGATCTAACCTCAGAACAAGCAGATATCTCTGTAGGCTCTATTGGTTCAGAGCCAGATTGGTCAACCGTTATAATTAGAACTAAAAAAGGAGCAGATTTGTATAAAAAAGCATTAGATCTTAAATTAATTGAATCGAAAGAACTGAATGAAGAAAGTAAAGGTTTTACCACATTAAGCAATGTTAGTAAATCAAAACAAAAGTTCTACAAGGAATTAAAAAGGCCAGAAATGGTTCAACAAGAGCCTAATATAAGAATTACAAATTTTCAAGAAGTACCACAAGGACTGTCTCTTGAAACGGTCAAATTAGAATCTAAGAGGTGTTTACAATGTGGACAACCTCATTGCGTTTTTGGATGTCCAGTTAATATTGATATTCCCCGGTTTATAAGATTACTTAGAGGAGAGAAATATATTGATGCACTTAGAGCTATGAAAGACTTTAATTTATTACCTGCCATCTGCGGGAGGGTATGTCCTCAAGAAGTCCAATGTGAACAAGCATGCTTATTAAATTCACTAGAAGAACCAGTTGCTATTGGATACCTTGAAAGATTTATTGCTGATTGGGAGCGAGAAAATCAATTAAAAGAATGTCCCGAATGTAGACCTCCAAATAACATTAAGGTTGCAGTTATTGGATCTGGACCTGCTGGACTAACTTGTGCAGGAGAACTTGCCAGACTTGGTTATGATGTTACCATTTTTGAAGCTTTTCACGCAGGTGGAGGAGTACTCATTTATGGGATTCCTGAATTCAGATTACCAAAGGAAATTGTTAAAAACGAAATAGAAACGCTAAAAATGCTCGATGTAAAAATTCAATACAATAAGATTATTGGTAAAATTCTATCCCTACAGGATTTACGAAAAATGAGTTTTAAAGCTTTTTTTATTGGAGTGGGTGCAGGGCTTCCAATGTTGCCCAAAATTCCTGGTCTGAGTTTGAATGGTGTATTAACGGCGAATGAATTTCTTACAAGGGCTAATTTAATGAAAGCTTATAAATTTCCAGAATACGACACTCCAATTAAAGTGGGAAGAATTGTAACTGTTATTGGAGGTGGAAATACCGCACTTGATGCTTCCAGAGTTGCTAAACGATTAGGTGCTAAGAGAGTTATAGTCGTTTATAGAAGATCCGAGCATGAGATGCCTGCTAGAAAAGAAGAGTACCATCACGCAGTAGAAGAAGGAATTGAATTTCAGTTCTTAACTAATCCTATGAGGTTTATAGGAAATGAAAATGATAATGTAAAACAAATCCAAGCAATTAAAATGCGTTTAGGCGACCCAGATGAATCAGGAAGGCGTAGACCAATTCCGATCGAGAATTCTGAATTTATTATTGAAACTGATACCGTACTATTAGGTATTGGCACGGTTGCTAATCCCATTTTAACTAAATCTATTCCAGATCTAAAATTAACTAAATGGGGATATATTGAAACTGATGAAAATAGTCGAACAAATATTGAAGGTGTATATGCTGGAGGAGATATTGTATCTGGATCTGCTACTGTTATCTCTGCGATGGGTGCGGGGAAGCGAGGAGCAAAAGCTATCCATGAATATCTAAAAAATAAATTTGCTCTAATAGAATATTAAAAATAGAAAAATTACCATATCTCAAATATTTCCCCGATCCTTCCCACAACAAACTTTTATTTCTATTCTTTTATTTAATTAATCATTCAATTTAATTAAATAGAAACATAAAATTTCTTCAGAAAATTTAGATCAGTAGTTATTAAAATTGAAAAAAATTCATTCTGCATGAAATTATTCAAAAATGTAAGGTAGATTTGAAAATGAGTGAAAATTTAGACCCGTTTACTATAGCAAGAACACAACTCTCTGATGCTTGCAAGATTGCTAATTATGACAGTGAAATATATAACGCCTTAAGTGAACCTGAACGTTTTGTACAAATAAAAATCACCATGAAAATGGATGATGGTTCAATAAAAACATTTCAAGGATTTCGTTCACAATATAATTCAGCACGAGGACCAATGAAAGGTGGTATTAGATGGCATCCTGAAGAAAGTGCTTCACTAGTAAAAGCTTTATCAGCATGGATGACCTGGAAGACTGCTTGTGTAGATATTCCTTTAGGTGGAGCAAAAGGTGGTATAATTTGCGATCCACGGAAAATGAGTGAAAGAGAAATTGAAACTCTTGCTAGAAGCTACATTCGCAGAATTGCTGATTTTATAGGGCCCCATATAGATGTTCCAGCCCCTGATGTTTACACAAATCCACAAATTATGGCTTACATGATGGATGAATATGAAACCATCGTCCGGAGACATGCTTCCTCTGTTATCACAGGTAAACCACTTCCATTAGGAGGTAGCGCTGGTCGATCTATTGCTACAGCTCAAGGCGGTATTTATACTATAAGAGAAGCAGCAAAAGATATTGGATTAAATCTAAACGGTGCAAAAGTAGCAGTTCAAGGTTATGGAAACGCTGGTTTTTGGGCAGCAAAAATTTTACAAAACGAGTTTAATTGTAACATAATTGCAGTTTCAGATTCTAGAGGTGCAATATTAGATAATGATGGAATTGATGCTCAACAAGCAGCAGATCATAAGAGTAAAACAAGATCTGTAATTGGATTAAACGGTACAAAACAAATAAGCAATGAAGAATTACTGGAATTAGAATGTGATATATTGGTTCCAGCAGCTCTTGAAAACGTCATAACCAATAAAAACGCCAATAATATTAATTGTAAAATTGTTGCTGAGCTTGCTAACGGTCCAACAACTCCAGATGCTGATAAAATTCTTTTTGAGAAAGGAATTGATGTTATCCCTGATTTTTTATGTAATGCTGGGGGAGTTACTGTATCATATTTTGAAATGGTTCAAGGTTATTATCGTTATTTCTGGACCGAAAAAGAAGTCTTTGAAGCATTAGATAGAGTTATGACACGAGCTTATCGTTCTACAGTTGAACAAGCCAAAAAATTCAATACTCACAATCGAATGGGGGCATATATAATTTCCTTAGAGCGAGTCGTTGAAGCGATGAAGCTCAGAGGCTGGCTTTAATTTTTGGTTATATAAACCGCTAAAATAAAGATAATTCTTTTCATTTTCTTTTTTTATATTTATTTCATCCAAAAATCGGAACTAAGATTAATAAATATAGAATTGATATTCCAATATGGATAAAAGCAAATGTAGCTCCAACCTTCAGTAAACGCTTATAATTAAAATTTTCTACTCCTGAATCTCTAGCTATTTTCAGAGTCATCATATCACAAGCTGCACCTGAAGGTAAGAAGTTTCCGCCAAGATTAATACCGATCACTAGAGAAAAAAGCAATGGAATTGATGAAAAACCAAAACCACCATTGGAAATTGGCTCAGTCAAAATTCCGATTATTGGAATAAATATTAACGCAGTTGGAGTGTTCGCAACTACACCTGATATAAAACTAATTATTATTAAGATCAAAAAAGCCAAAACAAAAGGATTTAAAGCCTCAAATGGGATCATTTCAAAAATCTCTCCAAACCCAGCTTCGATAAGGCAACCAATGACTACATATAAAGAAATGAAAAAGAACAAAATTTCCCATTCAATATCTTTTAAGAGTTCACTCATAGGTTTTTTTGTATGACTCCTGTTGACAATTACTAGAATTAGTGCGGATATAATTGCGGTTAAATATAGTAGTGGGAGAATACCAAATAAGATGATGGTAATCATTATGGCTATGCTGTTAAAATAAAACATTTTTTTGTTTTTTACCATAATATCTGTATTTATTAAATCTATTACGTATTTTTTTTGGATCTCTTCTATTTTTGGTTCTTTTCTTAAGAAATATCGATCTATAAGAAATATAGTTGTAAATAATAAAATGAATGAAAAAATCCAATAATATTGTATAAAATACAATGTATTCAATCCAAAAGCTGTGGAAATTATTATATTTTCTCCACTCGAAAAAGGCGTAATTATCGAACCAATATTAATGCAGATAGTCATACCCAATAAATAGGTTCCTGCCCGGATTTTTAAAAAATGACATAATCTAACAACAATTGGAGCAAGAATTAATACTACAACTACATCACTGATAATTGCTGCTAAAAGGGTTGTAATAACACAAAGAAAATAAAAAAAGATTCTTTGATCACCTTTCGATAATTTAAACATTTTTACAGCAACAAATTCTAAAATATTGGAATCTTGAGCTATTTTGGTTATAAGACTCATGCTTAAAATAATAATAATCGCTTCCCATTCAATATATCCAATGAAAGTGTCAAATTCTACACCTCTTAATACACCAGTAATTGCTGCAGCAGTAAAACAGCAAAATAAAGAAATAGCAACGAAGTCCAGATTAGATTTCGAATAGCTTACGATGATTAAGACAAAAAGAGTGAAAATTATTATAAGTAATATAATGTCCATTGTTTTGATAAGTTAATCATTAGAAGTCATTTAATAAGTTAAATAATCTCATTTTAATAAATCTATTTATAAGAAGTCAGTTTTATTTTTATAGGGAAAATAGTAAATATTTCGATAGAATACTCGAAATCTCCATCCAAAACTATAATAGTATTGAATAGATTGAATCTAAATCATTTAATTAGAAATAGCTGTAATAAAAACGTGAATAAATTCAAATCATTCAAAAGGCTGAAGTTTGATAATAAGTAATCAAAAATATTTTCTTCAACAAAATATTTTAAACTAGTGTAATATCCTATGTAATGTTTAAAGATTTCAACTATGTGCCTTATAATATTTATAATATGTTTTTCAACGGCATACATATCACTATTCATTGGATTGATGTTAATAATATTAAATCCTATCTTCCTTTCAAAAGTAATTTTACTCAATTCAGGATTTTTCTTAACAACTTCCATGTTTGAATAGTTACTAAACGTTTCTTCAATTTTCTCATAGATAGCATCCTTTCTTTTTTCAACCAAATGACCCTCTATCACATTAATAACCAAATTTAGAATTTGTTGAAAAATTCCTAAGATATCAAAAAATTCAGCTACAGTTGTAATACGTTCTGCTTGTTTCCATTGGGTGTAATACTCATCAATAACCTGTTCAAAGGGTTGATAGATCTCAACGTTTCCCGCCCATTTTCCTTTCCAGCGGTTCTTATCATTTGCATATTGTTGAATGAATGTATGACGTATCACATCTAAACGAGATCTTAATATATCTCCCGATACTTCTTTAGCATCTGCGGCGATAAAAAGAAGATTGGTATCTTTATCACTAATATATACCCATCTTAAGCCTCCCATCTCAATAGAATCTATTCCTTGTTTAAATTCAACAATTGTAAATTGATTTAGGGCAGTAAGAAGTCCCGATACTAAATCCTCATTTACAGGAAAATCCATATATGGCTTGTAAAGAAGTGTAATGCCACTATCCGATTCCATGACCCATATATTCATTTTTTAACCCTTTTTTTGTGATCACACAAATATATGTTGGTCCTCGATATTAATTAATATTTTGTTTATCGTATCTATTTTAGCTCATCCAAAGAGTGTGTTTTTAACCATCGTTCTAAATTTCGCAACATATCTGTAACTTTTGTTCTTAATGTGAGTTCTGCAACACTCTTTCCAATCGAATTAAGAAAATCGCTTCCCAATGCAAAATGGTCGATAAAAACACCAATTTTTGATTTATTAGAGGATATTGCCTTTATTCGCATACGTCCCTCTAATTCTCTTACATCCTCATTGTTTCGAACATTCATTTCGATTAAATGTCCTTTTCCTCCGTCCTGTTCGCCTTTATCTTGTAAGACCAAATCCCCTTCCATTTCAACCTTAATATTGATAATTTCATCGGTTATTTTAGTATACAGCACATTTGGAGCAGTAAATTCAGCTTCCATATTTTTTGCAGGATTTACAATTAACCAAAACTCTGGTTTATAAATAGCCTTAATGAGTAAATCTTTATTGCAATTTTCTATTTCTACAACTTTTGATATAATATTCATTGGCAATGATAATCTAAGATTTATTAATATTCTTAAATAGAAAAAATCTAGCAAGCTTTTTATCTTTTTAAGTTTTTAATGCTTAATTGTAAAATAAGCCTCAGTCTTCCATGATATAATCATTTAGGAATCATTATGAGTTTTTTTTCATCATCGGCTATATAATGTGTTTTAGATTATAATCATAAAAAAACAAATGAACAAGAATATCAGGTTGAGCGGAACAATTTACTTCCCTCGATATCATTTTCTTCTTTGCAGTTAGGGCAGATCCATGTTTTATCATTTTTCTTGACAGAATTAATACATTCATGGCAGATAGCTATATCGCATATACAATAATGAGTGTTTTCTATATCCTTCACGCAACTACTACCGCAGTTAAAACAAATAGGAGGAGATCTTTCCGACATTTTATTATATAAAATTGGTTTTTAATTATTCTTATTATACTTTTAATTTTAAGTATTATATTATTTTAATTATTAACTATAAGTTTTTTGTAAATTATGAATAAGACAAGGTCAACTATTCGATTACTAGCTTTATTTAGTGTTTTTTTTATTTATAAAGCAATTACGGGAGCATTTGAAAACAATAACAACGAAGTTATTTTATGGTCATTGATCACAATAGTATATCTTGTTTCCCTTGTTATCTTGTATTTTGTGGTTAAAAGATGGGAGACAGAAAAAGGGATATCATAACTTTTTCTTTTTTTTAAGAAAATCTGGAATCATTCCATCAATTCCGAGACTCTTTAGAACTGTGTCTCTAATATTCATCTGAATAGTTAAATCTGACATTTGTTTCATAGTATCTTCTAATGCTTTTGAAAATATTTCGCTAGCTTCTTTAATCGTTTGAGAAGTTAACTGTAAAGATTCTCTGATAGCAAGATTTGTTTCATGTAATTCCTCTGTTAATTTTTCCATGCTACTTCGCATTTCAGAAAGTTGTTCTTTTAACTCTTTAATTCCAGCCATTTCTTTCTCATTAACTTTATTGTTAAGTTAGATAAATATTTAATATGTATTAAAATTATTAACTCATCCTAAACCCAAGCGTATTCTTTTTTAAAAGATAAATTAAAAAAAAATATAATTTTGATTATAGAAGATTTAAACCAAATATACTTACACCAAAACCCCAGAGTGCAATTCCCTGAACAAAACAGAAAATCACAATTATAAAAGCAATCGGAGGCCAAGATAGAAATTTTGACATTTTCTGCAAAGTTCCTAGGTAGAATTTAGCTGTGAGTCCAACTACTACTGCCACTATTATAAAAATTATCACGAGTATCCATTTCGGATTAATAAAACCACCAATTAATTGTACCACGCTGTCTGGAACAATCAAAGCAATGACGATGGCTGTAGCCGCTCCAACAATACACCCTATAATGCTTGATAGAGGGAGATCAGAAATCGGCTTGAAGAACATGGTCATCCCGATAATAATTAGGAAGATAGATGTGAAATGATTTGCTTCATCTGCAGTAATATCTCTATATTTGAAACTTGGAGGGATATCCATAATTAAGCTGACTACACCACTCCAAACGACGAAAATCCCTAGAACCAATCCGATATATGAGAGACCTCTAAGAAATTTAGTTACATTAAAATCTCCTTTCTCTTCTGCCTTTCTTTTCGTGAATGAGCCTCTTCTCTTCCTTTCAAACCCTAACCAAGTTATAGCCATTGCTCCACTTAAAACCATCATTATAGCAGCCGATTCAGCTACCCAATTGAAAAAACCACTAATTATAGCCCAATAATCTGTTTGAAGTATCAAATTATTCACTTTTTTGATATTAATTTTAAATAAATGTTAGATTTTGATATTAAAAATTTATTGTAATTTTAGTTTAAAATTATAACAAATATATATATATTTCAAAAATTGCTTTCTTTATCTAAAAAGCACTTAATTAAAATAAGTATAATGTCAAATTGGAAAAATAAATTGGATAATGAATATAATGAATTATCTTATGACAAAACTCACTGTACAGGATGAGCTATTGTCGATGGCTTTATATCATGTGTAAATAACATAAAAAAACGACGTCAAAAAAGAAAACAAGCAAAAGTTAAAATAAAAAATCTCAAGGAATAAATTGAAAAATCTTAGAATTTATTCCCATGAATTTCGCGAAAAATTCGAGGTTATAACAAAATTAAATAATCTAATTTATTGGTAAATAAATTTCATATCAATTTAGTTATAAAAAATTCATTCTCATACTCGAGGTTTTATTTTTTATAATCACCATTCTTTTATTTTCTAGATAGTTATGAGGAATTAAAGAATTAAAAGTTGATAAACAATGGAAGATCAAGAAGAATATTTGGATCTTGAGTTTGATGATGATTGCTATAGTACAAGTTGAAACATGCTCACTATGTGGTATCGAAGAGCAGAAAAACTCCGAAAAATGCGTGAAAATCAAGAAAAAAACAAATAGTTATAACCTCTCAAAGAGTTAAATCATTAAATATTAGGATTTAATTCTAAGTTCCGCAAGAACTCTGAGATAGAAATAAACCTATTTTTCTAATCTATTTTTTAAGATTATCTGGACCTTCTCCAACCTTTCGATAAATAAAACCTTTTCCTTCGACATCTTTTTTCCTAAAAATATTTCTGCCATCAATAATTATTGGTGTTCTTACTCTCTTTCTTAAATCATCAAGGTTTATGTTGTAATATTCTTTATGATTAGTTGCAAAAATGAGAACGTCTGCATCAGTAACTGCTTTAATAATGTCATCTGTCAATTCTGTTTTTTTATAATCTTTCTCTTTTACCCAAGGATCATGAGCAATATATATAATATTATGAGAATGATACCTACTCTTTAATATTGATACAATTCTTTCAGAGGGGGTATTTCTTGTATCATCACAATCAGCTTTATAGGAAACACCTAAAAGGGTTATCTTTAAATTATCATGCTTTCCAACTTCTCTAAGAGCATCCTCCATTAATTCAACCATATGCTCAGG
>JAHPYZ010000058.1:0-18683 GCA_019058425.1 Promethearchaeota archaeon | reverse complement strand
CCATATGAGAGGGCATATAATCGTTTAAATCTCTTGATATAGATAGAATTTTAGGCTCATGTCTTTTGTTTGTGTATTTTCCTAATCCATACATCAACAACCATGGATCTTTTGTGAGACAATGCCCCCCTACTCCAGAACCGGGATAATGCATCATTCTATCATGTCTATAATTAATTAGGTCTATTATCTCAAAAATATTCCTGTTAAAATCCTCTGCAACTAATGCCATTTCATTGGCAAAAGCAATATTCACATCTCTATATGTGTTTTCTATTGTTTTTGTTAATTCTGCAGTAAGTGTATCGGTGACTTGAAGTTCTTTTTTAACGACTTTCCCATATAAATATTTAGCATTCTCATTAGCTTTATCGCATCCTCCTCCGATAACTCGTGGAAAATCAGTTATAAATTCAATTAATTTCCCGGGCATTACTCGTTCAAAGGAAAAAACTAAATAGAAATCTTTTCCTCTTGTCATATTACTGTACTTCTCTATGATTGGTTGAACAATATTATCTGTAGTTCCAGGAGCAACTGTAGATTCAATGATAACAGTGACTCCTTTTTTTAGATGCGGTGCCACTAATTTAGAAACATCTTTTAAAGATTCATACCGAGGTATTTTTTTATCATCCACCGGAGTCTGTACATCAATTAAGATATAATCAGCATTATCAATATCATCATAATTGTCAAAAACTTTAAATTTACCCTCCTTAACTACTTTAGCGATTAGCTCATCTAATCCGGGTTCTTCTCCTTCAAATGGATTCTTACCTTGGTTAAGCCAATCTATTTTCCAGCCTGATCTTTGTGATCTACGCTGAATTCCCGTGACGTAGAAGTCGTCAACATCAGCTAATAAAGCAGCCATAGGTATACCTACATACCCCATTCCAATAACTACTATTTGAGTAGACATTTTTACCATATAAATATAATTTCTTGAATTAGCTTATTAAAATTCTAAAGAACTCATTATTGAAAAAAGTTTATGAAAAAAAAGAGAAGATATTGGAAATATAAAATTATTTCTTTTTCTTTTTATAAGATGTACCTTTTACTCCTTTATATATTCCAGCTATTATTGCTCCAGCGAGAAATCCTCCTACATGAGCAAAATGCGCTGTTTGTCCAGCACCAAATGGGTCTATCAGTGAATAAATTGCATATATTAATTCAGCTATAAAGTATGTTAATATAAAATAACCTGCACTTACTTTTCGCATTGACGTACCTGTTGTAGAAGGCATGTAAAACTTATTTTCAGAATAAAGGATCAGATAAACACCCATCAAACCAAAAATTGCCCCAGATGCTCCTAATGAAGGGATTCCTTCCATAAATGGTAGAATTAAAGTGCTTACTGCATGAAGTAAACTACCAGCGAATCCTGAAATAAAGTAAGTAATTAAATACATGACATGGCCCATTGCGTGCTCACAATTATCAGTTATTATTATAAAAAACCACATATTCATGATTATGTGCATATAATCGCCATGCATAAACATACTAGAAATTAAAGTCCACCAATTGCGACCAGCAAAAAAATCCGCAGGTACAAACGCCGCTTCGATGTGCATCTGCATTGCAGGATCAAGTAGTTGCCAGATAAAGACAATAACATTTACAACGAGTATAATTACTGAAAAATACTGCTTAAAAAACGGAATTTTATCAGATTCAGCCTCGTAAACCATTTTAATTAACTCTTTGAATTTACTATATTTAATTTATTATAGATGAAGATATTTTGCTCGTATGATATAAAAGTTTTTAGACTAGACTTTATAAAATAAAGAATATAAAACTGGAGTAAACAATAAAATGGAAAAAGAAAAACTGAATATCTAATTATTATTTCCTAATATCTCTTTTATTCTGTTTAAAAGCTCCTTACCTGAAAATGGTTTAGTAATATAGGCATCAGCGCCTAATTTTTTACCCTTTTGAACATCTTCATTAAAACTTTTAACAGTAAATAAAACTACAAGAATATCCTTGTATCTTTCATTGTTTTTAACCTCTTCCAAAACCGAATAACCACTCTTTCCAGGCATCATAATGTCAAGAAGTATTAGGGCTATTCTATCATAACTTTCTTCAATTACTTTCATTGCTTCTTTCGCATTGCTGCTTGTAATTGTGTCAAAATCCCCCAATTTTAAGAATTTTTCAGTTAAATTCACAATATCTGGCTCATCATCAACTATAAGAATAGTATTTTTTCCAGCCATAATTAAATCCCATATCGTATTTTTTGTCTTAAAACAATATTCAAATCATTTTATGATATATTGATTATTTGTTATTTATATATTAAATTATTTTTACAGTTTGTGATCATCATTGGTAAGAAAAACTAGACTTCCGATATTTCCAGATGATTATCTTGAAGATAAAGCGGAAGAATATGATAATTCAAAATGGATGGAGCGTAATCAAAAAAGAACCACCTCATTGAGTATTCAATATCTTTTCGATGATAGATTGAATTTTAATAACACTCCTGAAATTCAATTGGGAGATTCATTTATTTTTTTAGATTTAGGATGTGGATCAGGCTATAGTTCAGAAATATTAATCAAAAATGGTTATAGAGTCGTTGGTATTGATATTTTGCACGATATGTTATTAAAAGCCAGAGAGAAGAAAAGACACCTAAAATCTTTTAAAGGATTGGAGTTAATTTTGGCAGACATTAACAATTTACCAATTAGGGCTAAATGCATTGATCATATAATCTCAATATCATCATATAACTTTATTATTCACGGCTTGAAAAACTATGGGGAAAAAGTAAAACTACTAGGTGATACGGGAAAATATTTAAATAATATTTTAAAGAAAAATGGAAGAATTGTCATAGAATTTTATCCAAAAGATGATAGTGAATTAAAAATATTTAATAAATCATTTATTAATAATGGATTTGAAGGATTTATGATAAAAAGTAATCCTAAACAAAAATCTGGTCAAACATTTCTTTTATTAAAGAAAAAATTATAATCATGGGAATATGTAAATTTTGTGGAAAAAGTGAAAGAGTAATTTCTGAAGTTTTACAGGTATGTAGAGATTGTATTTTAGAAGGAGATTGGGATCAAATTAAACCACATATATTAAATATTCATAAACAAATTCGCCAACTTGTAGAGCTACCAGAAAAACCTCCCAGAGCTGAAAGACCAAATATAAAACTTAAATGTAATTTATGTTTAAATGAATGTTCCTTATCTGAATATGATGTAAGTTATTGTGGTTTGAGGAATATTCAATTAAGAAATTCAGAACAATTACCATATCCAACAAAATCAAAAGGATATATTCATGGTTATATAGATCCAAATCCAACTAATTGCTGTAATAGCTGGTTTTGTCCTGCTGGTACTTCTTCTGGATATCCAGAATATTCAGATTATAAAGGACCAGAATTTGGTACATACAGTTATGCAGCCTTCTTTTATGGATGTTCTTTCTCGTGTCTCTTCTGTCAGAATAGTAGCCATAAGCTTTTTTCAAAAAGAAATTTATTCGATGTTGAGACATTAGCTAATCAGATAGTTAAAAATGAGAAGATTACATGTTTATGCTATTTTGGAGGAACCCCTGAACCTCAATTACCATTCTCAATTAATTTGGCAGAGCAGATATTAGAAAAAATAGAAAAGGATAAAAAAAGGAAATTTAGAATATGTTGGGAATGGAATGGGAGCGGAAACAAGGATTGGGTTGAAAAATGTATGCAAATTGCTATTAAAACTGGAGGAAATATCAAATTTGATTTAAAAACATATAATGAGAAATTAAATATAGCATTATGTGGAGTTAGTAATAAGAGAACCTTAGAAAATTTTAAGTTTCTCGGTGAAAACTATTTCGGAACAAGGAAAGACTTACCAGAGATGAGTGCATGTACATTAATGGTTCCAGATTATACCAATCATGAAGAAGTAGGCCAGATTACGAAGTTTGTTAACTCTATCAACAGAGAAATACCCTATAGTCTATTAATATTCCATGGAGATTACCAAATGAGGGATCTACCTATTACTCCAAAAAAACAAGCAGAAAAATGCCTTGAAACAGCGAAAAAATATTTAAAACATGTACATTTAGGTAATAGATTTTTGTTAGGATTTTAATGAATTAAATCCTTTTCTTATTTTTTTATATTTAACTTCTTTTTACAAACTTAAATGATATTTATCATTTCTAAATTTATTTAATGAAAAAAATAAATAAAATTGTGCTTCTAATCGAGATGATTAATAAAATACCTGTACTCAAGATTCATGTCAATAAATTTTTTTTTAAATTTTGCTCCATCTATTTTCTCTTTAAACTTCTCGTTCACTTCAATTTTTTTAGGTTTAAAAACTTTCGTTACTGATGCTACGACTACATTACCATCCATGATGTCAACTTTGAATTCCCATTTGGACCCTATTTCATGTCCTTTAAATTTGATAGGAGCAATTCCTTCTACCAAAACATAATCCTTCCTAAAATTGCGATCAAGGCTTATATTAGGGGCCTGTATAAATTTAGCCACTTTTTTTCCTCTTTTTCATTTTATTAAATTTTTTTTTGAATTTAATTTTAATAGAACTATATTTAAAAAATATATAAGCCTATTGGATGATAAAAATACTTAAAGATAAATTATATATTTTGTTGACTCAATAAACAAAGAAATACCTTATAGTTTGTTAATATTCCATGGAGATTATCAAATGCGAGATTTAGGAATTACGCCTCGTAAACAAGCCGAGAAAAGTTTAAGAGTTGCGAAAAAGTATCTAGAAAACGTACACTTAGAAAATAAATTCTTGTTAGGATTGACATAAAATTATTCCAATAGCCTTTTATGAAAAAATTTATTTAATAGGAATAATTTCGAAGTAATAGCATACATGATATTAAACAAATTTTTGTGGTGAGTAAAAAATACAAAAAGCACGCATACGATTGTCATCTACTCAACTTGATGCTTTGCAATCAGTATGCGATCAAGTTATTACCGTATGCGCATCTCAAGGCATACGAAAGAACGGACCTATCCCACTCCCCACAAAAAGACTACGCGTTCCTGTTTTAAAGGCACCTTCAGGGCAAGGTACTGCCACTTGGGCTAAATTTGAAATGCGTATTCACAAACGGCTTTTTGAGATTATAGCAAATGAAAGAAGTATGCATCTTATAATGAAGATTCAGATTCCTGAATCAGTGCTTGTGGAAATTGAATTAATGTAATTTAACTAAACGTTCTCTTAACTATTCATTTTTATCCAGGTTATAATTCATCTACTTCTATCTGAATAGGGTCATTAGCTAATTTTGCTTTTTTATCAACTTCAATATTATCAACGTAGTATGCATTCCCGAGAATTTCAGTTCCTCGTCCAAGAATTACATCCTTACCTTTGATATCTCCATCGACATGTGTTCTAACAATATCTATACTGTTTTTAGCATGGATACTTCCATGAACTCTATAATGTTGCTTTTTAATCTTGTCTTGTGAGCCAAATTTAACATTTTCACCTACAACATTCCCTTCAATATGAGTTGATCCATTAATATTAATATCTTTTTCAGAAGATAAATTACCATTTATCTCTGAAGATCCAGAAAATTTGATTCCTTGTTCTCCTCTTACAAAATGCCCCGCCTTAAATGATCCTGAGGCAATTAAAGAACCTTGAATTTTAGTAAGATTGCCTATTTGTGCCGAACCTGAGAAATCAGCACTTTCATTTCCCGTAAGAAATCCTGCGATATTAAATGAACCTGAACTACTAATATCCCCTTGAACAGTTAAATTGCCAGATCCTTTTAAAGAGCCTGAAGAAGTAAGACCAGAACATACCAAATCTCCATTTATTGTACCAGAACCAGAAATCCTTATAGATTTATTAGTCTTCCCACCAGTAATTTTAGCTGATCCCATAGCACTTATATGTTCCTCGTACTCTTGTAAATCACCTGTGCTACTTACAATAACTCTTTTCTCAATTTCCTCATTGGATTTAATATTTTTCTTTTCCATATTAATTCACTAGAAAAACATTTGATTTACAGTTATATAAAATCAAACTCAATAAAACTTTTACTCATTTAACAAATTTTTCTTTATTTTTCTTAAAAAATAGATATTATATATTATTTGCCAAATATGTCTTTACTTTTATATACTAATTTTCATTAAATATTTTTGAAATCTGAAAAAATGATGAAATCAAATAAATATCAAGTCTGTTTATAATGGAAATGGAAAAGAAGGATTTGGCTATAATAATTTTAGCTTTATTACTTGCTGCTTCTGGTGTCGGTAATATTATTCTTGGAGTAGAACCGGTTTTTATTCCCCCGGTCTCCTTAAAGAATTGGCACCGGGATGCACATGCAGAAGCTGCTAGACCTTTAGTTTTAGATCCTGTTGATTCCTGGGATAGTGTATCGAATAATATGATAAGGCATGTTTGTGATAATTTATGGTATTATGACTTATATTCTGGTCCTGATTTTCAACTTGAAATGCGATTGGCAACAAAATATACTTGGAATATGGATATGGATGAATTAACCGTTATTTTAAGGAAAAATGTCTATTTTCATGATGGTTCATATTTTAATGCAACAGCAGTTAAATTCACATTTGATCGAATTCTATATTTTACTAATATAACTGGAGAATTAAATTCAGAAACAGCTCATATTGCAAGTCCTTCAAGCTTATTTTATGATATGAGTGGTAAATCAATCCTTAACAAGACTGTGATTAATAGTGATTATAATATTACTTTTGTTTTGAATAATCCAAATGGTGTTTTTATACCTCTATTATCCTATGACGCATGTGCTATATTACATCCAGCCACATCTCCAACAACGAGATATTTAGAATTTGGGAAAGATATTCTTGTAGGAACTGGTCCTTTCGAATATGTACATTACATAGCGGGTGAAGAACTAAAATTTAAACGATTTGATCTGTATTGGGGTCCTACAACATTTTGGGATGAAATTATTTGGGTGTTTTACCCTGATGATCTAACCGCTAACAATGCTATGTTAGGAAAAGAAATTGATTACCTTGGAGGCTGTATACCATCACTTATTCCAACATTTCAGGCTGATCCAGAAATAACATTTGTAAATATGAATACATCTACAACTTATCAATATTTGGGAATGAATAATAAAAAGATCAATAACAAAAATATAAGAAAGGCTATTGCCTATGCATATAACTATTCCTATTATATTGAGGTAGTTCTATACGGTTTTGCAATTCGAGCTCATCAATTCTTACCTCCTGGATTTCCCTACTATAATGAATCATTTAGAGCTCCAGAATATAATACTGCAATAGCAAGACAGGCAATGATAAATGCATTCCCGAATGAAACATTAGGTCTTACAGCGCAATTATATGGTGAAAATGGAACTAACGACGCGGCTTGGTTAGCATTAAGCCTTGTATCATACGATATTTTAGAAATAGAAGGTTCAATTCTCTCACAAGAAATGAATACTGTGTTAGCTATTGATTTAGATAGAATTGGGATTGATATCTCGGCGGATCTCATGGATTTTCACACACTTTTAGATGTGATGGTCAATGATAAAGATCGACTTAATCTATGGTTTGCAGGATGGAAGCCTGATTATTTAGATCCTTTTAATATGGTTGAGCCATTATTAAATAATATCTCTATTTCTAATACAATTCAACTCCAAGATGCGCAAATAATGCAATGGTTAAAGGATTATGAAGAAACCAATCCAGATAATATTACAAAAAGAGCAGACTTATTGTGGAAGATCCAAAACAGAGCAATCAATGATCTTTATGTTGAATTACCCCTGTGTTATCCCTGGATATATTATGTGCATCATAAAAGCCTAGGAAACGTTTGTTATAATAACATGGGATCATATTGGGTTAGGGATTCCTACTATATCCCTGGAGTATCTACAATCTAATAAAATCAGAAAATTTGATTAATTAAATAAAATTCTTTTGAATTTTCTTTTAGTTATGCCTTATTCTATTAAAAAACTAATTATAAGCAGATTTAAATCGTTAAAATTTCATATCTCAAATATAGAAATAATAATATTCCTCAAAAAATTAATTAGGAATTGATATATATGGCAGATTTTCATACAAAAACCTTTTATGGACAAAAAACGAGTATTCGAGTTACAAGCCCCTCAAAACAAGTTCCATATATTTTCTTAAGTTGCTTAAATAGAAAGAATGATGGTTCTTGGGAGAGGCCATCTGAGGGGGAGGGAAAAACTGTAAGGTTATCAATTGAAGAAATTATATGTATACTAGAGGTTTTAAATAAAAGAAGCGCAAACTGGAGGGGATATCACGTTTTCAAGGAACGTAAAACAGAAATTTATGTAGGTTGGGAAGATCAATCTCGTCAAATTTTGACTATTAAAATAGGGGATTATAGCAAGAAACTAAGATTTCCAAATCTAAATTTCTTGACTTTAATGCTTGATCATATTTTAACAGAGAAAATAGAATTTGCTACTAGTGGTACTTTCGAAGCAAAAACAAAAGAAAAAGTTCAGATGGATGAAGATGGGGAATACGGGGTATTTTCAGAACATATAACTGCTAGAGATGGGTTACACATTGTTGAAACTACAGAATTTAGTGTTTCAAGAGACCCTGTTGAAATTGTAGCTAAAATTAAAGTAGAAAGCCCTAAAGCACTATTAATAACTTTAGATTCTGGTGAGGAATTTTGGATACCAAAAAGCACTGTACATAGTGAATATGATGTTAGTGAGAAAGCAAAATCTCAAAAACTTATTGTAGACAAATGGATAATTGAAAAAACTAAAATTTTAAAATGACCGGATCAAGTGAAAATCTGAAGTATTATCACCGACCCATATTTTTAAACATATTTTTGTTAACTATTACTGTTTCTTTATTCATCTTAAAATTAATCTTTTCAATAATAACAAATAGCTTAGCACTTCAAGCAGATGCGGTTGATAATCTTACCGATATGGTAATGATTCTTGCTGCTTTAATAGGAATCATATATTCTAGAAAAAAACCAAATGCAAAATTTCCTTATGGTTATTATAAAATTGAAAATATTATCAGTCTGATCATTTCAATTCTTATTTTTTATACTGCTTATAATATTATTTCGCAATCTATTAAGGATATTTTAGATTTTATAACAGGTTTTTCAAAAACTATTATTATCTCTAGCTCCGTTTTTATATTTTTGCTTGTTTCCTTTATAGTTTCGTTATTTTTATCATTATATTTAAAGATAGTAAGAAAGAAAACAAAATCTCCAATCATCGAAACAGAGGCGAGAGAAAAATTATATGATAATTTAATTTCTTTTTCAGTTTTAATAGGATTTATTGGAGCAATTTTTAATTTTTTTCTTATAGACTCAATAATCGGATTATTCATTGCTCTCTTTATAATAAAAGGAGGATATGAGATTTTTTTAAATTCCACTAAAATTTTACTAGATGCCGTAATAGATTTTGACAAGAGAACTGAACTTAATAATCTAATAAAGGCTTTTCCAAAAGTTAAAAAAATTGAGAGTTTAGAGCTAAGGGTTTATGGTAGGTATATATTTTTAGAAATAGTTATTGCTTTAAATAAAGATCTCTCGGTACTGCAAGTTCAAACTTTAAACAATATTATTTCTATAAGTATAAAGGAAAAATTTCCTCAAATTTTTAAGGTAAACATATTAACTCAAACACAAGAGAACCTTATAGTAAAAATCGCAGTTCCCTTAACAGATAATAACGGGTTAAGCTCAAATATTTCTGATCATTTTGGAGAAGCTCTTTTTTTTGCCTTATTTGAAGTTGATGCAGATGAGCAAAAATATGAGCTATTGAATTATAATATAGTATCTAATAAATTTGTAAATGAAGAAAAGAGAAAAGGAATTTTAATTTCAGATTGGTTAATATTACAGAAAATTGATAAGATTTATTTAAAAAAAGAATTGAAAACAGGCCCTAAATTACTCTTCGAAAAAGCTCTTGTTTTAATGGAATTAACAAAATTAGATAAGCTAAATGAAATTATGAACCTTGAATTAAAAGAATCAAAACATCCATAAAAATTAATTATCTAAACAGATTTATTCTTATAGGTAAATTTATTCTGATTTTGATGGATCTAAATATAAACTTCTTAAAATCGATTGCTATTAATGTATTTAATTCAGTTAATCCTCTTATAGGTACAAAGGAAGGTGCTGTAAAATCAAAAAGAGGAGCTGGAGGAGATTTATCCATGGAAATAGATTTAATTGCTGAAAAAGTTATTGTAGATTCTTTAAAAAAAGTAAATACCAATTTACTCTTAATAAGTGAAGAGTTAGGAGAAAAGTATATAGGGGATCCAGATAAAGCAAAAAAAAATCAGAATGTATTAATCGTGGATCCTTTAGATGGATCCAATAATGCAGCTAGAGGAGTTCCATATTGTTCGGTTTCGATTGCTTATGCGATTGGTAATAGAGTAAATGATATTAAGAAGGCAGTTGTCCTTAACTTAAATACTAAAGATATTTATTGGGCAGAAAAAGGAAGAGGGGCTTTTTTAAATGATAAATCCATTCACGTCTCAGAATTAGATGTATCACAGAAATGTTTTTTCGAACTTAATCTACCTATGAAGAACTTAATGAAAAATTTACAAAAACTAACTCCACTTATACGGAGATTTTATCGAATAAGAATTCTGGGGAGTAGTGCATTAACCCTATGTCAGATAGCAAGGGGAGGAATGGAAGTATTCATCAACCTGAGAGAAAGTAACCGTTTAGTAGATGTAGCTGCAGGAATGTTAATTCTTACAGAAGCCGGCGGAGAAATCTTTTCTTTAAATGGTGAAAATATTGATATGGATTTATCTATAAATACAAAATTTCCATTTATAGCCTGCAATGCTAATTTGGTTTCATTCTTAAAGGAAGAATTAGTCTTAAAACAATAAATATTCGAAATATTAATAAAAAATTTATCTAATTATATACTTGTAAATTCAAGAAATTTTTTGTGACTATTCTTATGTCAAGAAATAAAGGTACAATTATTTTTGGAATTATAAGCATTATTGCCCTTGGTTTAAGTCTATACTTGTTTTTTTGGCCCCAATCTACAGACACAGGATTCAAGTTAGTAGGAATATGGGATAACCTTGATGAAAATACTGACTATTCTCCATATAATCATGATACCGATTGGCTTGTTGAACTTTCAGATAATTCTTACGTTGATTTAAGTTATATCACTGTCACTAACACAGGCACAAGGTTAACTTTAATTAAAGCAGGATGGTATAAAATACAAATTACCATGCATTTGACAAGTTTACTCACACCTTCCATATATAGATTAGAACTTCTTAAAAATGGGTACTCTGAATTTATTATGGTTCGTTATAAATGTCCCTCTGGGATAACGTCGTATCAATTTCATGCAAATGGTTATGTTCTAAGTGGTGGTGATGATTACATAGAGATGAGGGTATATTCAGACCCAAGTATGAATTTTTATCTCTTAGAGTCTCCAGATCTTAATCAGTTCTCTATTGAATTCGTTGCAAATTGATTATAACTCCAAAGATTTTAGCTGAAACAAAAGAGCTATTATGAAAATTTTAAAATTTTTCCATTTTAGCTTGATTAGATTTTTAATTACAATATTTAATTATAATTAGGGATAATAATTATTTATGAATTCAAGAGAAAGGGTAAATACAACTTTAAATCATGTAGAACCAGATAAAGTTCCCCTCGATTTAGGGGGAAATGTATCTGGAATCCATATTAAAGCCTATAAACGACTTATAGACTACCTCAACATACAAGATAAAAAGATCCAATATCATGATTTTGTGCAACAATTAGCAGTTCCTTGCGAAGATTTATTAGAGAGGTTAAAAATTGACACTAGATACGTCCGACCGCTTGATAGCATAGAAAATGTTGAAGATATTAAAGTAGAATATGAGGGAAAGTATGTAGGAGTATATGATCAATTTGGTTGTTTTTGGGGAAATTTTGCAGATAAAGATTTAGATGAGATATTATATTATGATCCAGTTATTCATCCATTTTCTGATTTTAAAACTGTAAGTGAGATTGAAAATTATGACTGGCCTGATGGCAGAGATAAAACTCCATTTAAAGGATTAAAAGATTATGCTAAAAAATTATATGAAACGACTAATTATGCTTTAACTACGCATACCGCAGGTTGTGTTTTTGAATATACCACTTTCATCTTTGGTTTTACTAAAGCATTAAGACATCTATCAAAAAAGCCAGAATTAATAATTGCGGCCATGGAAGGATTTTTAACATACTGGACAGATTATGTTACAACTTTTTTGAAAGAAGTCGGAGAATTTTTAGATTTAATTTGCATTAATGGAGATTTGGCGCAACAGGCAGGTCCATGGATGAATATAAAGGTTTATGAAAAGATTATTAAACCTGTGGAAAAGAAACTATCTGATAAAGTACATGAATTAGCAGATGTGAAGATTAATTATCATAGCTGTGGTTCTATTCCCTTATTTATTCCTCATTGGGCAGAAATTGGATATAATGCCTGTAATCCGGTTCAAATCTCTGCGTACGATATGGAACCATGTAGTTTAAAAAAAAGGTTTGGTGATCAAATAACATTTTGGGGAGGACTTTGCAATTCCCAAGCAACGCTTCCTTTTGGAACACCTGAACAAATAAGGCAAGAGGTTAAGAGAAATTTTGAGTGCCTTAAGCAAGGAGGAGGTTTTGTAGCATCAAATATTCATAATATTACAGCGGAGGTTTCTCCTCAGAATATTATAGCGATGTTTGATGCAGCAAATGAATTTAGGAATTATTAAGAAATAAATAAAATTGAGAACTTAATAAGGTACATTTATAGGATAATTTCCGTACTTCTTTTTAATATTTTGCATCGCTAAGAATCGTTCGAGTGTAATTGCTGGATTTATGCTGTGTCCAGAACTAAAGATATATCCGCCTCCCGGTGCTAATTCTCGTATTAAACGTTTGGCATAAGCTTCAATTTCTGATATTTCACCTGTAGCTAACATTTGAGGAGCTAAATTACCACAAAATGTTATTTGATCTCCATATTTCTGGTGTAACTTGAAAATATCATATTCAGGATTTGCTGTTGTAGGTTCAATTGGATTTAACACGTCAACACCACATTTAATGATATCTTCGAAAATTTCCAATAAATCTCCATCCGAATGTAACAAAATATAACTATCGAGTTTATGAGCAGCAGCACATATTTGTTTTAACCATGGGAAAACAAATTTTCGATAATTCTCTGATCGCATGAATAGTCCATTCTTATAACCATAATCATCCCATAAAATTATTAATTTCGCACCATTTTCCGCTAAAATTTGTACTAATTCAAGTGTGAACTTTCCATAGTCATCAAATACCTTTTTGGCTTGTTTTGGTTTGGCTAAGATTCTTGAAAAAGTCTCTAATCCAAATCCTTCCCAGGCATCCTCCATTATTGATCCAATTGCTGGAGCAGCAAGAATCTCATTTTTCATTTCTTCTTGAATCTCTTTACCTGCTAGATACCCAACCAACCTGGCTTCGAAATTTGGGTCCATTTTCTCCCAACTTTCATAATCCTCAAAGTTCTTGAAAAAGCCTCCATGATATCCCATAATCACCGTTCCATCTTTCTCATAACGCTCAAATTTCATTATTCTTCCATATTCATCAACAAATCCATCTGCATCTTCAAGAACTATGCGGGGGAAATTAGTAGAGATACATGTTCCGATATCAAAACCAATGTTATGGAACAATTGAAAATATCGCTTAAAACCTGGTTTCATTGATCTTTTACTTTTAATTATTTGATGTACAACTGCCATTTTATCAGGTACATTCTTTAATAGAGAAATACCAAAATCTCCTCTTCCTTCCTCCATACCAAAATGTTGTGAAATTGTATTATTTGTAAAAGCACTTTCCCAAGCAGGAACTCTATCAGGTTCTTCATGATTTATAGTTTTTAATACTCTTTCAACGGCATCCATAGTGTATCCCCTAAATACTTAAAATTAATTCAAATTATAATTAATGATAATACTATTTTTGTTAAAAAAAAGATTATCTATAAAATAAAGATCATGATTCATGAAAGAATTTAAACGGCTTAAAAAAGAATTTTTTCTTAAAGATACAAAATCTGTGGCAAAAGAGCTCCTTGGTAAATATTTAGTAAGAAAATCTCTAACTGGGAATATGATAGGGATTATTACAGAAGTTGAGGCTTATCTGGGACCAGAAGACAAAGCGAGCCATTCATATAATTATAAAAAAACAGATAGAACTAAAATAATGTATATGATTCCTGGTACTTTATATATCTATTTGATTTATGGATTATATCATTGCTTAAATGTCATAACAGAGCCAGAAGGTATGCCTTGCGCTGTATTAATTCGACAATTACATCCTATTGAGGGAATTGATTTGATGAGTGAAAATAGAAATCTTAAAATTGGCAAAAATTTTAAGAATTTAACAGATGGTCCTGGAAAACTGTGTATGGCCTTAAATATAACCAAATCCAAATTTAATGGAATAGATTCTTGTTCTCAAGACTCAAAATTGTTTTTCATTGAAGGAGAAACGATTAAAGAGAGTTCAATAGATTCTAATAAAAGAATCGGAATAGATTATGCTGAAGAAGATAAAGATCGACTTTTAAGATTTACAATAAAAAATGAAAATCTCAAATTTAATAGTATATTCAATTAATTCCTGGTACTAACTTGACATTAATGATTAAATTTAAATATCTGTATTTTCCCATATCTCTTGTAATTAGGGTTAATGGTTCTACAATAATTTTGAATTATTTTTAATGGTGATTTGAAGTAAAGGATGCATTAAAGTTTTTTCAGGCATATATTAAAGAAATGATTGATATTGGAGGTAAAAATTTACCAAAGGCTATTTCTAGTAAATCAGGGGCAAAATTAGGAAAAATGTATAAAGCTCGAGGTTTAACTTTAGATATAGGAACTGCATTAAAACAAATTTATATTGCATTGAATGGAAAACCAGCAATAAAAAAATTAGATGATGATAATTATGAAGTGTTGGTAAAATTTGGAAAGAAATTTTGTCCAATCGGCGGTTCTATCAATCCAAACAATCCATCCCGGACTTTAATATTTCAAGAAAACATATGTATTCCCTACATGCGAGGTTTTCTAAATGAACTTTTTCCCCAATTCGTTTTTGGAGAGGATATCTTAAATTGTATTCCCCAGAATAACCAAAGAACTTGTCATTACATCCTTAAAATTGAAAAGAAAAAAGTCTAGAATAAAGTCAGCATCCTTCTCTAATCCCTAACTGATAAATAGCCAGGATTAATTCAAAATATTAGGAATGGGAACCGCTTCCCCACGTTTATTATTAAATAAATAATACCCATAATAATAATTAAATAGTTCAACTTCGAGATATAATTAGTCTATTTTTTTAAACTATTTCAAAGGTACTTGTAAGATGTCGAAAAATCGAGATGCATTAAAATTTTTTCAAAATTTTATATATCAAATGATTGATATTGGTGGCGAAAATCTTCCTAAATCTATCTCTACCAGCCTGGGTTCTAAATTAGGTCGGTTAATGAAAGATAGAGGCTTTACAGGTATTGATAGCAGCTTAAAAAAGATCTATACTGTTCTAAATGCTAAAACTAAGATAAAATCTCTTGATGAAAAGACATTAGACATTACACTTAAATATCCAAAAAAATTTTGCCCCATCGGTGGAAAATTCAATCCTGATAAAGCAGAACTTATACAAAAGACAATATGCATTCCCTATACTTCAGCAATTTTAAACTCTTTTCATTCTGGATATAAATATGACTATGAAATATTAGATTGTATTTTAAAGTCAAACAACAAGCATTGTAGATATAAATTGATAAAAGAACCAAAAAAAATATCTGAAAATAGTGAATAATCAGATCATAGGTTAAAAACCTGAACCTCGATATCAATCCTACTATTATGACCGGATTCTCATGGTCCTCCACACCCTTACTATGAAGCGTAAACATCTATAGTTACGACTGCTCCATCCCTGGCCTGGCCGGTTTTCTAATTACTAGCTTATACCTCTCCTACAAGAGATACCGCTATGATACCTACCATCATAGGGAGTGCTTCGACGGGCCACAAGATTGGATAATAGTACTTATGAACTCTTAATTCAGGCAATTTCCACTATGAGCATTTCGTGGTCCTCCCAGCATGGGGATTCAAGGGTTGCCCAAAGTCCTCATGTGATTTAAAACTTCACAAGAATTTAAATTTATTCTAATTCGAGAAAATTCAAAAAAATAATAAATGACTATAGAATTATAAAGGAATCTAATCTTATTCATTTTATATATAAAAAATAAGAATTCACTGGTTTAATGAAAGAATTCAAGATTAATGAAAATATTACATTAAAATTAGAAGAAGAATTAATCGATAAAAGAGAAAGCATAAAAAAAACAAAGACAAACATCTATGTTAATGGTAAAAAGTTTAAGTATTGTTCTTTTTTACTTGTTGAAATACCTATTGAAGAAATAACCTCATTAAATGACCTTGATTCCATTGATGAAGCTGAGGAAAAATTGGATAGTTCTTTGGAGGAGCACAAGGAGAATCCATTTGATTATAAAATATCTCCAGAAGTAGAATTTTGGGGTCACTGTTCAAATCTTCAAGTCTGGGTTGAGAACAATTATAATACGAAATTACTTCACAGAAATCTAGCTTTCCCTCTACTTAAAAGGCTTACAGAAATAGGAGATCCTGTTGCCAAAAAGGTGTTCAAAGAGGAAATCGTTCAAAGATTTCTAAGTTGTCATCTGCCTGTAATTCACTACCTATTATTTAATAATTATTTGGATTATTTATCAAATGAAGAACTGGATCTATTATTCTATGAATTTAAACTTAATAATACTTTACAATATTCGTTTCTTGAACCAGTACTTATCATCAAAGGATATATTAAACGTAATCTAGAAACTGAAGAATTTAGACGATTTTTAAATAATTTTCTCTCTGAAGCAGAAAATGGAAAATATGCCACAATTAAAAATGATAAATATGAAACTGCATCTGATTTTTATAGAATTATACAGGATTGGCTTTTTGAAAATGTCGTGAAAAGAGAATTTGAAATGATAAAAAAAAACTCATTATAAAAAAGATAAGTTGGACAGATATTCTTAAAATATAAAATTTTTCTATCTTAGAATTAATTGTTTCCATTTATTGAAGAGGATGCCAAGCTGCTAAATCTATACATCCAGTTACTATAGTCACATTCTTAGGGAAATTCTCTATTGATTCGGTCTTCCTCTTCATATGAAATGGATAAAAAAGAAATATTCCTTCCTCTGTCTTTATAGCAGAAGGTTCTTTCAATATTCGTCCAAACCACCTTGGCTCCATAAGAGGAATCCACTTTTCTGGAACAACATAAGAATCAATAAATTCCCCATTCAATATAATATCATTCTTACTTTCAGAATTTAATCCGTTTTGCCCACCTAACTCATCAATTAACTCCATTGAATAATGTTCTTCTGGTATGAAAGGTGAGTTATCCATTCCTTTCTCATATTCTGCATATGGAGACCTTAAAACACATAAAAGCATTTCAACATGGTGATTAACATATTTTCGAAGATCATAGAAAAGATCATTAATTACAAATCTCAATCCACTTTGAAGTTGTCCAGTAATCTTAAAAGTAACACCTCCATATTTTCTATCTTCAATAACTTGAATGTCGATAATAAAAACTCTCATAGTGTTATCACCAAACTCTAATTAAAAAAAGTAAATTTCTTATTTAAAATTAAGGGGAGTGGGAATTCATTCACTAAAAAAAATTATCAATACGGAGAAGGTCCTCCTGTAACAATATACCCAGCCTCATCAACAACTAGATATAAATAAGCAGTACCGACTCTATATACATATTCCGTAGATTTGTAGCCGGATATTGTACGCTCAGGTTCAGAATTCGATATTGTATCAAAGATTAATCTAGCTATATCACGGTCTTTAGTTAAATCATATCTGTCATTTAAATCAAGTCTACTTTCAAATTCTTGAAAAAGTCTAGCTTTGCCTAGTATTATATGAATAAATTCACTTCCTTGATTTCCTCTTCGTAAAAATATAATTTTGTTTTCTGGTTTATTACGTGTCGCAGCTAATACTTCACGTTTATCAATACCTTGACTTTCTAACTTTTTAATGAGTTCATCTGAATAATACCTCTCTAATCGGAAGTAACCTATACCTCCTCCATCTGGGCGTGTTATAAAGAATTGTTCTACGTCATTTTGTGAGAAATAACTTGATTTGACTTGTCCAAAAAATATAATAAAATAACCTCTGAAATCATCTTTAGTGAATTCCAATTTTATAGGATTCCCTTCGGCATCTAAGACTTTATAAAAGGTTATTTCCCTACTATAATCATTACTCTTTAGGAGAGCTTCAATTTGAAGCCTTATTGTCTTAAATTGTTCACCTTCTAAACCAACAACCCCAG
>JAHPYZ010000057.1 GCA_019058425.1 Promethearchaeota archaeon | reverse complement strand
TTATGTTATTATTTTAATATCTTACTTTTATTTATTTCTTTTTATTTTTATGTATATCTTATCTAACCATTAACACAAATCAAATCCCTATTAAATATTTAGCTAAGAAAAAATTTAAATTAAAATTATAACTTTGATTTATTGTCACCCTTAAAAGCTTAGAATTAACGCTTTTAAAATGGCAAATCTTATTTTTGCAATGGAGGGATTACCGAGCATGGTCAAACGCCATTTTACACCAAAATGGGTCAAGACTATAGGTGCTGGACTTAAGATCCAGTGGCAATTCATCTGCATTTAGCGGTAGAGCCAATAGGCCTTCGTGGGTTCAAATCCCACTCCCTCCACACCTTTACTCTTTCTTTTAGAATCAAATTTGTTTAGATATAATATTACCTTGAATTTTTTCATATAAAATGTTCTTAAGTATTAGGATTTTAAAAAAAAATAAAAAATTGGTTTAAATTCTAAGAATTTATATAATTTCAGCCTTCGATTTCCTTTTTTAATTTCATCATGAGAGGGATTATTTTTATAGCTTCCATGGCAGGAGTTGTTTTCATAACCGTAATATAACCTGGTTTAGCAAGTCTCCACATCATTGAACCTTTTGCCAATTGTTCCTCATTATCAGCTTCTTCTATAGTGATACCCCACATATCAGATGTACTAACATAAAAACCTATTTGATTGACTCCTTCAACGGGATAAAGTTTCTTACTCATGAGTCTTTGCGCAATTTCAGCTAATTCTGAGGGATCAAACTCTGGATTTAATTCCCAATATGTTATAAATAACATTTTCTTTACCACCTTATTAATTATTATTTTGGATTCACAATCGTATTGACTTTTTAGTCAATACAGTATTATTCATTAATACTGCTTAAATATTTAATATTTTCCAACTTCATGGAACTTTTTGAGCAAAATTATAAATAAAAATAGTACTATTCAATATACATAGAAATCACAGCGACAGGTACAGATTCCAATTCCAGAGTATCTTTCTTTAGCTTTATCAATCGAGTATGTTATTATAATTCATAAAGAATCAAAAGAGATTATTTACTATAAAACAGCAGGTGATTTTGATCCCGATTTCCTTGATATTTTTCGAAGTTCGATTCAGTATGAACTCTTAGATTTACCAAAAGGAGAGGGAACGATCGAGCAGGCAACTCTGGAAGGTAAATATTTGATAACACGCACAGGTAGGATGATTTGGGTAACCTTAATAACTAAGAAAAAACCCGTTATTACTGCAAGGGAGGCTTTAACCTCATTTTGTTCTAGATTTGAGAAACTATATAATCAAGAGCTTACAGATCTTTATTCTAAATTCAATGGAGATATTTCCATATTTCAACGCAAATCATTATATAAAGTGAGTATAGATATGATTGCTGATGATGATTTTAATTTACGACTTACTTTACCTTATAAATTGGGATCCACTAAGGGAAAAGAAATCACTCCAAACTCAAAGGAGATATTACAACTCGCAAAGGATATAGCTCATAAAAACAAAGGGCAAATATTACTTGGAACTCTGACTGCGAGAGTTATTCATAATTTAAAATTGAATTTTATTGAGATTGCAATGCTTATTTATAATATGGTTGAAAAGGAAGTATTAATTCCAATCCCAGTAGAAGATTTAAAATAGAAATTTGTTATAGATGAAGCTATATTGATAAACATTTTATATTAAGATTTCAATATTTTTACTAATCAAATTCAATTGTTATATAATTAAGAAAATGAAATTGACTGAAATTGTTGGATTGGAACAAAAACATGCTACTCTTCTTGCGAAAGCGGGAATTAAAGCTGTTGAAGACTTATTACCATTGACAGCATACCAAATAAAGCAATTAGCAAGAAGTATCGGAGTTTCAGTAAGAACACTTGACACGTGGCAGGAACATGCTGATTTAATGAGGATAGAAGGTGTTAATCCTGAAATAGCTAATGCGTTAAATCTTATAGGTATTGATTCTGTAAAGGAATTTGCGTATAGAAATATTAAAAGCACTCTTGAAAAATTAAAACAGTTTAAAAAAAATAATCCGAAAGCTCTTGCTAAAGTTCCAACTCAAAAGGAAATTGAAATTTGGGTGAAAGCTGCGAAGGATCTTTCGGGAACTCCTGCCAAAATACCTGAGAAAAAACCAGGGAAGAAACCAGCGAAAAGAGAGGAACCTGCTCCAAGTCCTATTCCTAAAATTGACTATACACCCATCGAAGAATTTAAAGGTGATTATGGAAAATATGGACCAGATTATTGGAATACTAAGTGGGAAACAGCTCCAATCATTTATACAGGTAGAGCATTAAGAGCAGAGGTATACAAGAAGCAAATAGATGTAGATGTTAAGGCATTCATTAAAAAAAATGATGCCATATTATGGCATGTCATTACACAGGTAGGACTTAGGAAAGAAACCCCTAACGAGACTGCTTTTGCAGTACAAAACTTTGTATGTAATTTCTTGAAGTATAAGTATGATGATTTAACTGCAGAGGTTCCAGAATTCTGGTTAATGCCATGGGAGTCTATACAAGCAGAGATCGGGGATTGTGAGGATGGTGCTATTCTGATTGCGGCTTTATTGATTAATGCGGGCATTCCAAATTGGCGGGTAAAAGTGGCGGCAGCAGAAGTAATAGCGGACCCCATTTTTGCTCCTTCAGATACTGAGGTTGGGGGTCATGCTTATTGTCTTTATCTCGCTGACAGACCTGATTCTGACAGGAAATTAGAATGGGTGATACTTGATTGGTGTTATTTACAAGATCCAGAGGTTCCAATAGAGGAAAAACCACTTGCTAGAGATGGGGGAACGGAGGGTGCTTATCGAGGAGTTCTCTTTACTTTTAATGATGAGTTTAGTTGGGCTCAGACCGCTTTAGAAGTAAAAGAAGGGAGGATAAGTCAGAATCGAACCGCGAAGAAAGATGAAATTATTACCCCCTTAAAGGATATTTTAAAACATTTGGCAGATGAAGAGCTTAAGAAGATTTTCAGAAAATATGGTCTTGAAATTGAATAATAAAACGAGATAATAATTTTTTTTCTATTTCTTATTCATTGTAGTTTTCCTGGAATAAAGATGCTCCACAGTTAGGACAAAATGAAACTTCTCGGCCAATTTCAGATCCACAATTATTACATTTAATTTTAAAATCTAAAGTTGGGGGAATATTTTGCATTACATTTTTAAATGTTTCATTGAGTGCTTCTTGTATTTCTACGATTTTTTGGCTTTTTTCTTTATCTGGAAATGAATGTATAAAAATAGATGATAGTTCAACTAAAAAATTCTCAATGAATTTTAACTGATCATAGTAGTTTTTATTTACTTTGTACTTCAAAATTTCTTCACCTGCTTCTGTTAAAGAATAGACTTTTCTTAAGGGTCCTATTGGACTTTTTATTTGTTCAGCTTTCAAAAATCCGTCTTTTTCTAATTTCCTTAATATTGGATATACTGTACCAGATTGAGCCTCCCATGTACCTGCGAAACTTCTATTTAAATTTTTGATTAAATCATAACCAGAAAGTTGTTGACTATTAAAGATTGTCTCAATAATAGTAAATTCGAGTGGAGTAAGCTTACTCTTTTGAAGACTTTTTATCAATTCTTCTTTAATTAAAGAACCCAGTTCTTCAATGTCATCTTCAATATTTAAAAATTTGCCTAACCACATTATTGTTGTATCTTATTTCTTTTTTCTTGCTTCTTCCTCATCTTTTCTAACTCTTTTTCAATAGCTAGCTCTTTTTTAGTACTATATTTTCCACTTTTTTCTACTTTTCCACTGAAATATTGGATGTATACTAATATATGTAAAATAACAGCTGCGCCCCAAAATATTAAGGGAAAAAGAACCCAGTAATATTCAGGATATGTTGTAAAATTTATTATAAATAAAAAAAGCATAACGGAAAAAAAGGATACTGCATGATATATTACCCCTCGTTTAGCCATAGGATAAACACCTCTCGCATATAAAAGATACCCTACAATATGCATATTTACTCCTATTAACCATGAAAAGAATGGAAAAATTATCCAATAGAATCCAGGTGTAAAGAAATAATTCACTAAAAATAGCAATGTGTTAACAACGATAAAAATAGCTATATGGAGTTTAACGGAAACTCTAAAACTTACTTTCTGTGAAGCAATTTTTCTTAAATTCTCTTCAGAAAATCCTGAATTTTCACTCATAATTTTCACACTTATTTAATTAAACTTTAGAAAGATGAATTTACTTTGATTTTATATAATAAATACTAGCTTATTAATGTATTGTTGATTCTACCTAGTGAAAAAAAATTAAATAATACTAATTATATTCGGAATAATAAAATCAAACAATACGATTACCAGTAGCAAAAACTATAAATATCAATTTTTATATTTTATCTAAATCCTGCCCCAAATTATTACATTAAATTGAATATGTCAAGTTTATCAGAATATCTCGAAAAATTAGAAGCCTGGGATCAAAAGGCTTTCTTAACTATTTACAAAAGTGATTTCAGCAAGAAAACTAAAAAATTTGCCATTGTGTATGGATTTTTTGGCTCTTTATATTTCTGGGGGCTTGTTTGGTTAATTTGGTTTATTTATGGATACATTACTAAAAATTATTATCTCTTAGTGCTGTTTACGGGTGGTTTCGAGCAAAGTGTCATAATTCATAGTATCATACGCTATAAAGTAATAAGAAGAAATCGCCCATTTATTACACTTAAAGATGAAGGTGTAAAGAAACACGATGACTTTATAAGAATTCCTTATATAATGAAAGAGTCAGAAAAACAATCATTTCCCTCTGGGCATGTAACTTTTGTATTATTTTTTGGTTTTATATTTGCATATTATTTTATTAGTTATTTTTGGGTAATTTTAGCTGTATTTATTATATTGGATGTTATCATGGCAATTTCGAGATTGATACTTGGAGTACATTTCCCGATTGATGTTATCTTTGGATTTGCTTTTGCCGTATTATATGCTTTGTTATATCTTGGTCTTACTTATACGTATTGGGTTAATTTGTTTTACTGGCTTGGAGAAATATTTTCACCCATAATTCATTTTTGGTCATAAGTTAAAAATGATTTTACATATACACTTCTTCTATTATACTTATATAAATAAAATAAGATTTTTTACCAAAAATGATGAAATGATAAATTTTTTTTCCCTTAGCTTTATTAACTATTTATAGTATGCACCTATCTCTTAAAACTAAAAATAAGCAATCAATACCAGAACATCACAAATTTACTTCAGATTTTAACTCAGTCATATTTATTGTTTTATGGAACTCCCTAGGTTTTTTTTTCATAGAATATATTATGAATTACTATATTTTTTGGATCTTAGGTTATCCTGCTTATAATGTTGGATTATTCTTTTCCTTTATTACAGTTGGAGGGCTAATTAGTTCAAGTTTCATTGGGTATTTAACCGATCGGTTTTCTAAACGCCTTTTAGTAATGATAGGATCCTTTGGTAGAGGTTTATCTTACTTTGGGCTATATATATCTATAATTTTACAATCTTTAGTGGGTATGTATATAAGTGCCTTTCTTTTGGGATTAGGGGCTCACATGTTCTGGAATCCCTTGGATGCGATTATATCTGAAAAGTCTTCAAAGTATCATCGATCTTCTGCTTTTGGGAAGAGAAGGTTGGCACTAGGGCTTGGTATGGTGATTGGTACGGTTATTGGATTCACAACTTTTAGTTTGTCAAATATTATTTCTCCGGGTAATGCTTTTTTGATATATGGAGCGATCCCTATTTTTGGAATCTCTAATTTTTACGCAGGGATTCAATTTTCGCGTAAAGTAGATGAAAAGAAAAAGTTTGAATATCCTGATGCCGAAAACAACGATAATATTGACCCTGAATTAGAAGATCTTAATAATTCTTCAAAAACAATACCAACTATTTTATATTTCCTAGGAATTATAATATTATTCTCTGGATTTCTTTTAAGTGCTATTAATTTTGGATTTTATCGACCATATATCCAAACATATGTACTTTCAAACATTAATAGTAATGCAGAATTAGTTGCATGGTTTTATTTACCAACTGCATTACTTGGGGCGTTAATTGCACCTAAATTAGGAACAATGGCAGATAAACTCAACAGATATTATACTATTACAATCGCCAGTATATTGGGAGGAGTTGTAACATGGTTAATCATTAATTCTGGCAATTTATGGATTTTTGCTTTTTTACTTATCATTGATAATACGATAATGTTAACAGTTAGTTTTGTTTTTATTAATTTCTTAAGTCGTGTTTCTGTCAAACACCGAGGAAAGATCTTTGGATTAATTACTCTTTTTGAATCAATTGGAATGATAATAGGCCCATTTTTTGGAGGAATTGTATGGGAGACTATCAGTCCTCAAGCACCTTTTATAATTTCAATAATAGTTGAATGGTCTTTAATATCCTTCTTTGTTATAGGGATACGTATTCTCAGTCCTTATCTTGCAGAATCTATAGAAGACCAGAAATCTAAATAATATAAATAGAATTTAATAGGTAAAGCATTTTATTTAATACCATTCAGTAAACTCGTCTATAGAACGCCTTTCTCTCTCTTTAGAACGTACTTTTTCTCGAGCATCATCTATATGCCCTATAGCAATTATTCCCATTAACTCAAACTTGTCTGTTGGAAGTTTAAATATTTCATTTACTTCTTCTTTTCGATTTAAAATTTCTCCTATCCATACTCCACCAATATCCTCCTTTGCATGAACACCTAGTAGTATATTTTCCATGAACGCTCCAATTCCCTGAAGATCCTTTACTCTATCATATCCTCTTTCAAGATCTAAGAATATCACCAAATTAACATATGCATCTTCAATGATACCGCCATATTTAGAAAGTTCTGCAACCATTCTTTTAACTGTGGGGTGGATACAAATACATACTCGCCAAGGTTGGCTATTATTACCAGAAGGAGCCCATCGAGCACCTTCCAATATATTTAAAATCGTTTCTTTGTCAATTTTCTGATAAATGAAGCTCCTAACACTTTTTCTTTGTTTAATAAACTCGATAAAATCATTTTTAATAAGATCCATATTTAAAAAATTGGTAAATATACTAATAAAAACTTTTCCCAATCTAGAATAATTACTATGTAATATTTGGATATACCTCTGGATATTTCTTCTATTTATGTTTATTAGAGATTATTATAACACTGATTATTAGAATTATTGACTCCTTCCAGAAATATATATTAAGGTTATTCATATGGGTAAATTATGGGGAAAAAAGGAAGATAGTGAGCTTTTAGGTTCACCACAAGATACTATGGGCTTTTCTAAAGAATATTCTTCATTGCTACACAATTTTATAATAAGAAAATATGATTTCACAAATCTAAACCAAATTGAGGATATAAAGAACCAATTACTGAAAAGAAAAATCTTGATCATTAATGCAAAAGAAATCCTAGAAAATGTAGATGTTTCAGAGCTTAAAAGAAACATAGAGGATCTGAAATCGTTCTTACGAGAAAATGGAGGAAGTATGGGAAGACTTGGAGATAATTATTTAATAATGACCCCTAATGCACATGTTAAAATAGCAAATTAAGAGACCATATTATTTGTACTTATTATTATAGATATATTTAGAGCTACACGCAATTATTTTACATAATCTCATTTTAGTTTATTCTTAACATAGATCTTTTCATAGGTATCTAATCAAATA
Organism: Promethearchaeota archaeon; assembly: GCA_019058425.1. Taxonomy (GTDB): domain Archaea; phylum Asgardarchaeota; class Lokiarchaeia; order Sigyniarchaeales; family SOKP01; genus Loki-b32. The sequence goes on along the minus strand of JAHPYZ010000057.1, from coordinate 24,297 downwards.
TTAAAATAAATAAGTGTTAAATTAATTATGGTTGAAAAATCTTATAAATGGTGGCAAAAAACAGTAGTCTATCAAGTTTACCCTCGTTCCTTTAAAGATTCTACTGGAAATGGTATTGGAGATCTTTCAGGTATTATTGAAAAACTAGATTATTTACAAAATTTAGGAGTTGAAACAATCTGGTTCAGTCCATTTTATCCCTCACCTACATTCAAACCTTATAGTCAACATGATTGTGGATATGATATATCTAACTATAAAGATATTCATCCAGAGTATGGAACAATGGAATTATTTGATGAATTAGTGAAAAAAATTCATAATAGAAATATGAAAATAGTTTTGGACATGGTACTAAACCATACAAGTATTGAGCATCCTTGGTTTAAAGAATCTCGCTCAAGTAGAGATAACCCTAAACGTGATTGGTACATTTGGAGAGATGGTAGAAAACCAAATGGGAAAAAACCACCAAATAATTGGAATTCAATGATCGGGAAAGGATGGGAGTATAATTCTCATACAGACCAATGGTTTTATCATGCATTCTTACCATTTCAACCAGATTTAAACTATAGAAATCCAGAAGTTCAAAAAGAGATGTTAGATACTGTTCGCTTCTGGTTAAAAAAGGGAGTTGATGGCTATCGCTTAGATATCATAAATACTCTATTTGAAGATGCTGAATTTCGAAAAGCTCCATTTATATTCAAACTCTTTTCGGAAGACTCAGGAACCTTTTTTAAGAGTTCACAGATGACTTTAAATCATCCTGACACATATGAATTTTGTAAAACATTAAGAGAAACTATTGATGAATTTCCAGGTAAATTCTTGGTTGGTGAAATTACTGCATCGTTGAAAATTTTAAAGAACTATTTAGGGAATGTTTGCAAGGATGGAACTAGTCATGATGGTCTTAACCTTGTCTTTCTTTTTCAATCTATGACTACACCCATGAAACCAAAAAGATTTCGAAATTTAATGCAAATGTATGAAAAATGGTTCTCTTATCCATATACGCCTACTTGGGTATTTGGGAATCATGATCAAAGGCGTCGTATTACAAAGATTGGAGATAATTTTAATAAAGCTAAAATTAATGCTACTTTACAATTAACTGCTCGAGGAGTGCCATTTATTTATTACGGTGAAGAGTTAGGGATGAAAGAGGGCAAATCAAGTAAAAAAGAAAGTAGGGATGCTATAGCCCATTATTTCAAGTGGATCCCTCAATTTATGCAAAATATCTTAGGAAAGTATGGAATTCCTATAAATCGGGATGGATGCAGAACACCAATGCAATGGGATGATTCTGAAAATGCAGGATTTTGTCCTCCAAATATCGAACCGTGGCTTTCAGTTAATCCATCATTTATCAAAAGAAATGTAAAAAAAGAAGAAAAAGATGAAGGATCCTTATTGAATTGTTATAAAAGACTATTAAAAGTTAGGAAGGAAAGCCCTGCATTGCAGATAGGTGATTTTGAACTTATTAATCTAAAAAAGTTAAAAGAGAAATGTTTAGCATATAAAAGGATTTTAGGAAAACAGGAAATAAATGTATACTTAAATTTTTTGAACAAGGTTTTGCTAATTAAAATACCTATTCAAGAACCAAAACTAATATTTTCAACTTTATCGAATAGAAAAGCTTTATATCCAGAAGCTAATAATGGAAAAATTAAATTATTTCCATTCGAAGGAATAATTTTTAGATAATCCGAATTAGGTAAAAAATTTATAAAATTAAAATAAGATTACTTTTTCTTTCTTCTTCTCAGAATCTCAATAAAACTTTCATTTTGGTTTAATACTTGAACTTAAATGAAATTTCAAATTATTTCAAAATCACTTATATTATGGACTAATGAGTTTTAAATGCTGGTTTTTCTTCAAATATTCTAATAATGTGAATTATCTATGAAATTTAATGTTGAAAAATTAAATACCCTTAAACCTTTAGTAATTTCTCAGATTAATCATTATTTCAAAACAGGAGAAAGATTATATAGTTTATTAGAAGTATGTACTAAAGTAGAGATTTATACAAGATTAACTGCAAAGAAATATTTATTATCCATAATAAAAACATCTTTAGGGTATGATGAAGATGCTAATCTTATATATGAATTGACTTTTGGTAAAATCACAAGCTCTTATCATTCGATTAAAAAGATGTGTGATGAAGAAAGCATGAAATTACTCACTTCTCAAAAGGAATGGTTTGAATCTCTTAAGAATCGAGAAAATAAACCTCCAACTGAATTAAATGTAATGATTGAGTATTTGAATTGTGGTCATAAAACATCTAAAAATATTCATAATATAAAGAAACGAGGGTGTGATGAATGTAGATTAATTACAGCAACAAAAACGGCAATGCAACAACCCTTGTTATATAAAGATGTTAAAGAAATTGTTAATTAAGAAAGGTTGAATTAATATCATCTAAACAGGAGTTTAAAAATGCGTATGAACAAGCAAAGAAGAATACAAAACCAACAGATTTAGAGTTAAAATGGAAATGTAAGGAATGTGGGAATAGATTCACAGCGAGATATTCATTAATCGCTCATAGAAAGTCCAATCATATATCTAGCTGCCCAGAGTGTGGTGAATTAAATAATCAACTTGTAACGCATAAATTTGCAGAATATATTTTCAAGAATTATTTGAAAGAGGGGACTTTTTTTGAAAGTGATTATCAATTGATTAAGATCTTTCAGAAAAAAAATATCCCCAAAGTTTTAAGTCATCATAATGTTCATGTAGATACTTATGCTATATTAAAAATAGAGAATAAGACAATTAAATTAGCTATAGAACGTCAGGGAAGACAACATCAAGATTCAGAAAAAGGGTGGCAAGCTTATTTAGGTGTTTCTAGAAATAGTGGTACCTATTCAGAATGGAGGAAATTAATCAAAAGAGATAATGCTAAAGTTGAATTATTCAAAAAGTATAATGATGAGAATTATCATTTAATTGTTGTTCCTCATATAATTGAACCAAATAAGGTTTTTAGATATTTAATAGATGAATTTAATATGCAAACAGGGATTAAAATAAAAAAAAGCCCTATAAATTGGAAGTCTTTGTTTGATTGTACAATTACTAAGATTGATAAATTTCTTTAAACTTACTATTTTTTCTTTTTTGCTTTGAGTAATTCAATAAAACTCTCAATTTGGTTTGTTACTTGTACTTCTGAGAACTTTCTGGGGTCATTCTGGTCCGAGTCTATAATTAAGCAAGGAATATCAGCTTCTTCACCCAGACGGCGCTTTAAATCATAGAAGGTGGTGGTATTTGGTCGGCATGACACATTATTATGCATTATCACCCCATCAATCTTCCAATCTTTAACAGTTTGTTTGAACCACTTTACTCTAGTTTCTAGATCAAAAATGTACCAGAAACTTAACATTAATGCACTCATGCATTCTATTGGGTCTTTTAATAATCTCTCCTTTGAAAATTCTTCAAATGGGTTAGAAAAAAACTTAGAAAAAGCAAATGTATAAGGTTCATATACGATAATTGCGTTAAACCTTTCTAACATTGCGAAATACTTAAGTTGGTACCAGAAGGGTATTCCTTCAAACATTAACCTGAATTCTTCATTTTCTAGTGCACCCTGTCCAGCTTCTACTCTTTCTTTAGCTTCTCTATACATTCTCTTATATAATTTGATGGGAGATCTCAAACCGGGCATAGTAAACAGTGGAAATAGCCCTCCAAAAGTATCTTTTGTTGAAATTGGTGAAGGAACATTCTTTCTTAATTCATAGATATCTCTCCATACTTCGCTTAGTTCATATGAATTAGCTGCTACTTCTTTTGATTTTTCCATATTAATTTCATTACCCGTATGCTCTTGGATAAAATCAAGAAATTCCCACATTTGTTCTTCAACATATTTTTTAAAGTAATTCAATTGTCGCTTACTTGTATTACTTACGACATGGGGCACGTCGATAGTGTAGTGAGGGACACCTCCAAATCTTTCCGCTTGAACTTGGAACCAGTGACTATGAGTATCACAGATAACATCACTCGATAACATAAATGTAGGTTTTCTAATGCCACCTTTATAAACGTCTACATCCTCCATTACGGCTCCTACATTTGTTTTAAAATAGCTACACATATCATAAGAAAATCCTTCTTCTTCTGCTAATTCAATGAATTTTTTAGAATACTTCTGAGCTGCCGAAATCGTTGCTGAATTCTCGGGGAGCATTGGTTGAACGTCCATAGAATAGAGAATCTCAACAGGACATCCTGATGTAGCCCATGCTGTTGGTTTTCCATCTCGATATGCTTGTTCAATGGCTAAATAATGTCTTCCCATCGCATTTTTTAAGCCCTGTGTAGCTTTTAACATTTTACTTTTCTTTTCTGACATTTTTTCACCTCTAAATCATCTCAGCAAATGCTTCGAATCTTGTAGAAAGTTGTTTATATTGTTCCCTATTATATAACATTTCAATAAAGATATAAGGAATTTCCAATTCCTTGAACTTTTTCTTCATATATGGATGATCATAAAGCATAGGTTCACAGAATTTCATTGCAATATTCACAATTCCATCTACTTTGTATTTCTCTGCTAGAAATTTCAAGAATTCAAATCGATCATAAGATGGCATTTTCGTAGAATATAATGGTTTACTTAGATGATATTTAGCAATTGCTTCAATAGGGTTTTTATCTTCTTCAATTATGTTCCAAAAATATCTTGATCCGATACATAAATCATCTGTTACAACTTGAAATCCTTTTTCCTCTAAAAATACTAAAAATTCTGTATCATCAATAATAGAACCGGTAAGTAATATCCGTTTCATTTTCTCCTCAGTAAAAGGAGCTTTATTCTCCAACTCCATCAATCTTTTTTTTAAAATATTTAAAATCTTTTCTTTTTCTTCGGTTTGTGTCAATTTAACTAATTCATGAAATTCTGATCCTTTTAAGATCATTTTATTTCTATATTCAGAGATTTCTTTTAACATTTTACGAATTTTGTTATTCAACTTAATGGCTTCTGTAATTTTTTCAGACTGAATTTTAATTTTAAATTTATCTTCGATTTGAGAAATCAGTTCTTTAAGATCATTCAAGAAAAAATTAAAAGCAATCCTATCTCTCTTTAATGGCACATTCAAATAAAATAAGAAATTAATATCAACAGATTCAACCCAAATGTCAAATTCTCTGTTGGTGCAATCGCAACCATGGCTCGTTATAACTCCCTTTATCTCAGGATTGAGTCCTTTTATTGCTTGTTCAAGGATATTTTTTGCCCAAACACAATGTGTGGGAGGGACATGTTCATTAACTTTATCATGGTCAATAGTAGGATCTCCTAAAAGTCTATAAGGAGTGAAGCCTGCAGCCATAAAAATTTCTTCTGGTGTAACCACATCAGCATCGAAATAAGCGAGTTTTACCATATCTATCCCTGTCAAATTAAATTATTATCCAAAAATCTTAATGGATTAAATTCTCAAATATTTAAAAAAATATTTATTTAACCCTTGTATTCAATAATTATCAAAGAATAATTTTTAGAAGCATGTCTCAACCTACAATTCACAGAACCTTAAGTAAAGCCATCTTAAAAGATGAGGTTCGAATCAAATTAAAAATCTGGAATACATATTTAACCGGTAAGCTAGCAAAATTCGATAATTATATGAATTTAATTGTCAAAGACGCCAAAGAAATATATTTTGGACGTGGTGGAAAGCGAAGTAAAGATTTAGGTACTGTTCTTATACGGGGAGCCTCTATAATCTTTATTGGGCAGGATCGAGAGAAATTGATTTTTGCGCAAGACGATGAGGTTAAATTGATGTATAGAGATGAATCGGAAGAGGCATGAATTACAGGAGAGTATGAATAATGGGAAAAGGAACACCTAGTAAAGGAAAAAAGAATAAAGCAGCATCTCATAAAACCTGTCGACGATGTGGAAGACATTCATATCATCGTCGAAAGAGATTTTGTGCGTATTGTGGATTTGGAAAGACTGCAAAATTAAGACAACCAAGTTGGCGCAATAGAACAGCTCCATTTAACGGAACCAAATCTTTTTATAGAGGAGCTAGAAAAGTAAAAGCATAGTCAAATCTTTTTTATGAAATTTAAATGACTTTAGCTTATTTTGTAAGTGTAAGTTTCTTATATTAAAATCTATTTATATCATCTATCTATCGAAGATTTAATATTAAATCGTTTAGTAGGACTAATGAAAAATTTAGCTACTGAGAATCTTAATAAAGAACTTGAAAGACTAATTAATTTTAGTGATATTATTGGTATGGCATTAGTAAATCGAAATGGATTATTGATTTCATCAAGATTACCAAGAGATATTGATGAAAGACGATTTGGGGCATTGGCAGCAGCTATGTTTGAGGCAATTGAAACCGCCACTTCAAGTTTAGAATCTTCTCAAGTCAGAAATCTAACTATAGAATATGAAAATTATCAACTCATTGTTGTAGAGGTAGATGAAAACATAATTTTAGTATCTTTATTTGATCTGCAGGTAGATTTAGGTTTAGTATTCATCGAAATTGAAGAATTTGTTAATAAGGTTAAAAATATTATAAGTAAGTGATTAAAAGTGCCCGATTTAACACAATGGCAAAAGGAACGGTACATAAGACAAATTATTTCTCCTGAAATAGGAGAAGAAGGTCAAGAAATACTCTCAAGAATTAAAGTTCTTCAAATTGGTGCAGGTGGATTAGGTTCTCCGTTTGCTTTATATCTCACAGCTGCGGGAATAAACGAACTAACTATCATTGATAACGATATTTTAGATATTTCAAATTTACAAAGGCAAATTCTTTATAATGAAACACAAATCGGAGAAGATAAAGTAAAATCAGCAAAAGAAGAATTAATTAAACTCAACTCAGATGTTAATATCAATGCTTATAAGGATTATGTAGATGAGAACTCCATTAAGAAATATCTTGAAGAGAAAAAATATGATTTTATAGTCGATTGCAGCGATAATTTTAAAACTAAATTTTTAGTTAATAGAATAGCAATTGAGAATAATTTGCGATGTGTAATTGCAGGAATTAAGGATTTTTATGGTCAAATTATAACTATCAATCCCAAAATTTCTGCCTGTTATCATTGCATTTTCCCACAAGTAGATACAACTCCAAATAAGGGCCCCTTACCTGTAATTGGTGTTACTCCTGGGATTCTTGGAACATTAGAGGCGTTAGAAGTAATGAAAACTGCTTTAGGACTGCCAAACTTAGAAAACAAATTGTTAATGGTAAACCTTTTAGATTTAAGGTTCAATATTATAGAAGTAGTTAAAAGTGAAGAATGTATCTGTTCAAAATGAGGAGTTAAAGTATTAGCACATTTTTCATAAACGATTAAAGTCAGGATTCAATTCAAAAAATGCTTTAAACTTTTTCCCCCTATCAGCATAATCTCCTGAAGTTCTCTTACCAATGAATTCTTCTTCTTCTGGAAATTCTTTTAAAAATTTTGCTGGTACACCTGCCCATAACTGTCGTGGGGGTATTTCTTTATTAGTAATTACAGCACCAGCAGCAATCATAGATCCGTCATTCATTTTAGTGTTATGAAGCACATTACTACCGATACCAATCAAGCATCCATCTCCTATTATAGTTGGTCCATGAATCATCGCATGATGTCCGATTATGCATTCTGAGCCAATGATAACCGATGTTTCCATTTCCATATGAATAGTAACATTTTCCTGAATGCTTGTATTCTTACCAATCTTAATTGGCCCTGAATCACCTCTTAAAACAGCTCCAAACCATATATTGCTTAATTCTCCGATTGTTACATCTCCAATGATAACAGCAGTTGGAGCAACATACACTGATTTATGAATTTTTGGTTTTTTTCCAGTTCTTGGACATGGCATTATAATTGGCATTATTTTTCGTCTAAAGTTACTTTTAAATTTGAAGAATTAACGTAGAAATAATAACGTTTTGATAAGAATTTCATGTGAGGAGCAAAAACCTTCAGAATTGATTAAAATAGGAAAAAAATTAGAAATTATTAATCTCACATTTGGTTCATCATTAACCATTGAGAATATAATTGAGATATTTGCAGCATAAAATTTGCATCATTTATGTTGCCATTTTTCAATTGAGATAAAAAGTCTCCAATTTCATTCTTTTTACTTTCATGAAATTGCCTTAATCTATCAGATTCTACGATTTCTTCTAACATTCCTATAAGAGTGTCCCAATCTATAGTTGTAGGAATAGTAACTGTTTCCTCTGCTTCATCTAGGTTTTTAACCTTATATAACTGGTGTTCTTTATGAAATTGTTTGACATATTCATAAATTTGTTTACAAACCTTTTCAAATTCTTGATGGTTATAATCAATCCCTGGGTCATGTGTAAGACCTATAGATAAAATATCTGCCCATGAAACATCTGTCCCTTTCATAGATAAGACTGGTACTTCATATTTACGAGAAAGTTCTAATTCATGAGCACAATCAACTGAATTGAATACAGATTTATTAGTACCCAAAAAGAATACAAGATCACTTATAGGAACATTCTTATCCATAAATTCATCAATATTTCCTGATAGATCTTGCTCACATAGGAGAACATCATACACTTCAGGTTTAGCTTCTAAATAATTAGCTAGATCCGCTAACTGATACGGTTCGTAATCTACAACCGCATGAGATATAAAAATAGACATACAGGATCTTTGTTTGAGATAATCGCGAAGTGTATCTAAATCACGGTTAACTAATTGTTCCTCTAATTCTGACAATAAATTATCTTCTAATTTTATATCCTCAAGAGTTTCAAGTGGCCATAATACATAGGGTAGATTTTCAAATTTATTTTTATTTAAATTAAGAGTTTTAATCTTCGAATATCCCATGCTTTTTGGTAAGCTTGTCAAGGTATTTTCCCCTAAATTTACATATTCTAACTTTTCACATTGTCCTATAGATTCTGGTAAAGAAGTTAGTTCATTCCTACGAGCATCTAAAACATTGAGAGAATTTAATTTAGGGAATTCATCAGGAAATTTCTGTAATTTATTTTCATTTATATTTAAACTTTCTAATAATGATAGATTACCTATTTCAGAAGGTAAATGAGTTAATTGGTTTCCATCCAAATAGAATTTTTGCAGGTTTTTTAATTCTCCAATTTCTGGTGGAAGTATTTCAATTTGATTATTAGATAAATATAATTCTCTTAATTTCTCCAAATTGTCAATACTCTTAGGAAGAGTTTTTAGTGCACCCTCAGTAATTTTTAAGTACCATAAATTTTTTAATTGTCCCACTGATTCAGGTAATAATTCTAAAGGAGTACCACTGATATATAGATATTCTAATTTATCAAGTTGTCCCATATTATCTGGTAAGTTAGAAAGTTTGCAGTCGCTAATAGTAAGACGTTGTAATCCTTTCATTAATGCAAAAGATAGAGGTAAAGAAGTGATATTATTCCCACTTAAATCAAGACCAAAGACCTTATCCAAATTACATATAGATTCAGGTAATGTATCAAGTTGGTTATTCGTAAAATTGATAGTAGCTAAATTTGTTAAATTACCTATCGATTCAGGTATTTTTTTAACTTGATTGTTATCAATCCGGAAATTAGTGAGTGAAGTTAAATTGCCAATACTCACCGGGAGTGTTTCAAGTTTATTATTTTTTACTAAAAGCCTTTTGAGGTTTAATAAATTGCCTATTGAATCAGGTAAACTATGCAAATCTAGAGAACTTATTTCTAAATCCTCAAGTCCAGTGAGACTTCCTATTGAATCTGGTAATTCAGAAATTTGATTCACGGCCATATCTAAAGAAATGAGCGTTTTAAGTTGTCCTAGAGTTGCAGGTAAGTCTGTTATTTTATTATGACCAAGTGCAAATTTTTTAAGAGATAGTAAATCATAGATGTTTTCTGGAATCTGTGTTAGTCTATTATCGCTCACATCAAGATCAGTTAAAGCAGTACATGCACCAAGTTCATTAGGGATTTCTCTTATTTTATTTGAGCGAAGATCCAATTTTTCAAGATTCTTAAAATTAGAAAACCAGTTTGGAATTACTCTCAACTCATTAACGCCCAATGTGAGTTCTTTTAGAGCGGTACAATTTGCCATGCTAGAGGGAAGTTCCATGATTTGATTTTGAGCTGCTCCCAACCATTCTAAATTGGATAATTCACCTAAAGAATTTGGTAGGGTCTCAAGTTTGTTTCCATAGCAAAGTAATTGTTTCAATTTTTTACAATTACCTATATTTTCTGGTAAAGCGATAAGATTACCTCGTGTAACCTCAATTCGGATAACATGATTTTCTTCAACTCTGAAATTATTAGAACTCCAATCTGAACCTAATTTTTGTTCTAAATCTCTTAGGACTTCTATTTCTTCAGTAGGTAATGTAAAATCCATATATTGGTCACTCACATTTGTCCACCTCCAAGATATTTCTTCATTGCTTCCTTTTGTTGCATAAATCCCATAAAGAATCCTGAAAGTTGAGTAAGAAATAATCCTTCCCCACCAACTTTAGCTGTTTGTATATTATTACATATTGAAGTTAAAGCTGTTTTATTCTGCTCAAAAAATTCTTTCATTTCAGGAGTATGAATAATTCTATTAAGTTCTGCTTTAAATGTTCCAAAACCAGTTGGGTCTCCAACCTTAGCAGCTTCTTCCTTTAAGAGGATTGTGGTTTTATCTTTAAATATATTATGAGATCGTTTTAATTGTTGAATATAGCTATAAATGTTCTCACAAAAACCTTCAAAATCATCAGGGGTAAATTCATGACCAAGTTCACGGCTAAGATCTACAGCTGCTAATTCTCCCCAACCTACATCTAATCCCTTTAAAGGTACAGCTTCAATACCTTGACTTTTAGCATTCTTCAGAATTTGAACCATATCGGGAGAATTGATTGATCCCGCTGTTGCGAGGAATAAAACTAAATCTGTAACATTAAGGTTTGATTCAATGGGTGGTAATATTGCGAAAATCTCACTTTTAGATTCTAAATATTCAATTAAATCAGTAATTCTGTGTGCCTTTGCATCATCTTCAGTATGAATCAGCATAACTGCGATGCTTGCTCGTTGACGACAATATTCGAGTATAGCATTTGTATCTCTCTGTGCAATTTCTTGTTCTTCTTCCGTGAAGGGATTGCCAATAATTTTTAGATCTCTCAACGATTCCATTGTATATATAAAATAAGGAAGATTTTTTAGTTGGTTATTGGAGACTCCAAATTTTATTAATTTTAATTTTGTAATTTCTTTTGGCAACTCGAGTAATTGGTTACCGTCAATCCAGAGTGTTTCTAAAGAGTGTAATTTTGCTATTGAAGGGGATATTTCAGTCAATTTATTATTATTTAAGAGAAGCACATTTAATGATTTGAGTTGATCTATACATTCTGGAACATTTTTAATATTATTGTATGCTAGTTCCAATTGTTCTAGTTTTTCTAGCCTACAGAGTGAGAGAGGAATATTCGAAATTCTATTTGAATTTAGATTTAGGTGTGTTAAATTAGTCAGTTCTCCTAAAGATTCTGGGATTATAGATAAGCGATTCTGATAAAGATTAACTTCTTTGAGAGATAATAACTCTCCAAAATTATCAGGTAAGCTTCTTAATCCATTAGCTTCACACTTAAAAATTTTCAACTTTTTCAATCCACAAAAAGAACTGGGAAGTTCTGAAACTTCATTGTATAGGGGCTTATCGTCATTGGTGGACCAATCGCCATCTAAATCAAATACTTCTAATTCTTTAAGATTTCCAAAAGTCTCAGGTAAAGATTCAAGTTTATTCCACTTAAGAGTTAAGAATCTTAAATTTGACAAATTACCTATACTATCTGGTAAAAGATCTAATTCTTTCATTACTAAATTGAGTCCTATAATGTGCTTATTATCGCAAATATACCCAAAATGACTTACATTTACCGGTTGTTCAGAAACTTGTTGTGTATATTCCTGTGTTTTAACTTCTTGCGATTTTTGTGTTGTTCGCATTTGGACTCCGTATTGTGCTAGCATATTTTTAATGTTTTGGTGCATAGATTGTGCATATTGCTTAGCATATTGAATTGCCGATTCTTCACTCATTCCAATGAGTGGACTTAATCCCGCAAAAGTAGGATTATCTGCTCCCAATTCTTGTGTTCCAACAGCAAGAGCTACTTTTAATTGTGCTTGGTATTCTGGAGTGATCATAGACTTATAGTAATTAATACTTTCTTCTTCCAAATCTTCAAGAGATATTTGAGAATAAATTTTTTCATTAATTCTTTGAGTTTCTTCTTTGTTTATTGCTTGAAGTTTAAAATTTTGTTGCATAAACTTAGCCATTGCTTTTCCTTTCTTTTTTGCCTTTTCTTCGTCCATATCTAGCATTTCTTTCATTTGTATTACTGTAGGGTGGTTTTCTCCATACATAGGAATAAGAGAGTTAAGTTGTGCTTGAATATTTTGTTTCATCATTGGATTCACTTGTGCTAGATACTGACTTTCATAATGATTTGCTAAGTCTTCTAATGAAAATTGAGCTAATCGCTCCTGTTCAACTAATTGAGCTTTAAGTGCTTGAGCTTGGGAATTCAACATTGATTGGGCGTTTACTTGAGTTGTTTGTGGTTGAGGAGATTGATATGATTCAGCAATTTTTCGTTTTGTCTCGTCTCTATCTTCACGACATGGAATTACTTCTCCAATAAGTTTTTCTATTTGCTTAAGGAATTCTACTTCTGATACTATCAAAGACACTCCATTATATTCTTTTATTTCTTTAATAATTAACACCTAATGGAAATTTCAATTTAATTTGATTCTATTATTAAATTAGTACTATTAATGAAGCTTAAGAATTTTTATATGTTTGCTTTCATATAATAACAAATCTAATTAAAATAATTCAAAATATATCTTATCAAAAGTAATGAAAATGGAAACAACGTCCTTCGAAAGTAAAATTTCTAAGAAAGATAAGAACGAAAAAGTCTCTAGTGAAGCAAAAATCTCTAAAAAAGCGATTCAAACAGTATTGTCACAACATAAACTAGAAGTGCGAGACATTGAAATAAGTCCTGATGGAAAATTCTTAATATCTTGCTCGGAATGCGAAGAAGATGAAGATCCACATTTAATTGTATGGAATATTGATGAACTACTAGAGGGAGAAACCAAACCAGAAATAATTCTTCAAGCAGAGAAAAAAAGGAATGAATTTACAAAGATTACAAATTGGCTTTTATGCATTGATTCTACGGTTGTTAAAATAGGAGGTATTAAGTGGTGGATAATATGTGCGGGGAGTATTATTGGAGATGTATATATTTGGTGGTTTAAATTATCAGCTGGTACGAGGAAATGGGATTTTAAAAACTACAGAACAAATATATTTCATGGAGGAAGTGAAGACCTAAAACAATATCCGAAATCTATATTTGATATTAAAATCCAAAATGATCCAAATCAGGACAATTTACTCCATATTTATTATGTATTAAACAACATCCATACGACAATATGGAAAGAGAAAACTCATGATAACACTTTAAATGAAATGAGAGTTTCTATAGATGATTCAGGGTTGATTTCAAGGAAAGATGAAATTCATTTAATTGGGAATAATGATGTTTGGATTACGAAAATTATGATCAATAGAGACGTAAAAGAAGGTCTTATAATCACTGGAGCTAAAGATGGCAAGGTAAAATTATGGAATATTTCAGCAGGAACAGACTCTGCATTAATTGGTGAACATGATGGCGCAGTCACAGATATAAGTATAATTAAGAATGGTAAATGGATTGCAACTTCTTCTACTGATGCTACTATAATTATATGGGAAAAAAATAATGCAAATTTATATAATAAAAAGAAGGAACTCATTGGACACACTGAACCTGTTCTATCTATCGATGTTCAGACTGATGACAATTATTTGATGTCAGTTGCAAAAGATAATACTATAAAAATCTGGGACTTAAACGAATTCAATTGGATAAGAAGTATAGATATGGGATACTATATAAATCTTTATGAAGAAAAGCATAAACCAAATGAAATTCAAGTGAAGGGATTAGATTTTGTAAAAAACATTAAAGTAACTCTAGATAATCGTTATATAATTGTCTCTAAATATAAGAAGATTTTAGTGTTACGCAATTTTGGTGGTGTTTGGCATTTCATCCAACAGCTAAAATTCATTAAAAAAAATGATCAAGAATTGTATCGAAAGATTTATGGAGATAATTTGAAACAGATTGCTAAATATAGTCCTGAAAACTTAGATACTCTTAATGAATTATATAACATTATTAAAAAGCGTTTAATAAAAGCAAGGAGAATAGATTTCGCAGGCAAGACAGAACAAAAAATTGAATATGATATGCGAGAACTTGGTTCTTTTTTTATACCTTCATTTATGATTTTTGAATCACGGTTAAAATCTCAGAAAGAATTTATGCTTGGAATAAAACAAAATTATAATGCATACTGGAATAGTATAAGAAATTCGATTTTCAAATTACCTGATATCCCCTGGAGCTTCAAATTGTATTTAACAACTTCAGAAATGGGTGAAAAAATTGAGGATTCTCATTTTGTAGAAATTACCAGTCAGACTAAGGATTCTCCATTCATCATCCTAAAGGATCGAAGCCAAACTCAAATCCGATTTTTAATGGTATTGACCAAAATGCCAACAACCTTTATTCCATTAATAAACAATATAAATATTGATATTGAAGATGACCGGGGGGATAAAGACAATCTAGTATTTTCAGATTTTACTTATTCAAAGAATTTCTTAAAAATTTTAACCAATCCAAAACATTCATTGGATAAATTTAAAGATATCAATGATCCCGAATACATTTATTATGCAGATTGCACTTTTCAGATCGATGAAGGCTACTGTGTTGAAGATTTTGCTAATATTTTCATTAGGAAAATTACGGTGGAATATTCTCATACATTAGAACCATCTGAATCAACTTCAAGTATTGAAGAGGATCATAAGATCATTGAAGCTATCAAGGGTAATTTCATATATCCATTAACTCCTAAAACTACAATTAAAGTTGGTAAAGGTATTGCTTCCTCATTAGGTAAAATCATTGATGAGTATTTTGCTAAAATCATAGTTGTAGAATTTTTATTAAGTTTTTGGGGGTTTATTGCAGAAGGATTACCATCTATTATCCCCAATTTTGAAATGCCTGGTTTGATTTCAATGTTAGTGAATATTGCTTCAATCAGTATTATTCTTTTGATTTTCATAATGATGATAATACAATCACGAGGAAAGAAGAAAAGAGATATTGATATAGATGAATTGGATGAAAAAATGAGAAAAAGGAGGAGAAAGAGTTTTGGAAAATAAAAAATTAAATATTATCATAACGTGTTCTGTTCAGAACGATTTTATTGAACCGTTAGATAATAATATAATTGCAAAAGATGATTTGAAAGTAGGATATGAACAAGTCTCGAATAAGTGGATGGAATATTTCTTAAATCAGAATAGAGATACTAGTGAAGCAAATATCGATATGTTTATACAATGGTTAAAGCAAAATGTCAGTAACGAGCCTCTTGAGACACCTATATCTTACCATCATATTTTAGAATATTACAGGCAAAGAGTTCATGTTGATTATGATGAGTCTAGAAGATTGTGGGAAGGAGATAAATTACCGCAATTCATACAAGATTTGATGAATAAAGCATCTCAATCAAATTCAGATGAAAAAAACGGAGTTGAATATCAATGCATTCATTTAAGAGATTGGCATGATCAAACAGATGAAACTCAAAAAGGAGAGATGGATCTTTTTGGGCCCCACTGTATAAAAGGTACTTATGGAGCGAAATTTATATCGCCGTTAGATGAATTAATACAAAAACATCATGATTTTAATGTGATAATAAATTCTAATAGTCTTAGTTCTTTTGACGAAACAGATCTTGAATCAGTATTAGAAACTGTTATTAAAAATGCAGGAAGTTCTCGCAAAGAGGTTAAAATAGGCGTTTTTGGAGTAATAACTAATGTGAAAGTCTTTCTTCTAACATTTGAACTAATGATTATTCATAAATTTAAAAATGTTTATGTTTGTGGTGATTTTTGTGCGGGATTTAACAAACAAGGCCATAATACAGGCATTAGTTCTATGGCTAGCATTCTAGCTGCAAATATCGTAGATCAAAATAAATTTAGAGAAATCTTTAATATATAATAGGTTAATTTTATTCTTTTCTTTAATATACTTTTTTTTTTTATTTTTTATCACAAAAGAACTTATTTTAATTTAAAAAATTTATAAATATTAAAGGATTTCAAATTAATTTAATTTTAATATGACTACAAAACAATTACAGGAAGAATTACTGACTTTAAAAAAAAAAAACCAGGTTACTATACTAGCTCATTATTATCAGCCAATAGAGATACAGGAAATTGCTGATTATGTAGGAGATTCACTTGGCTTATCTCAAAAGGTCAGTAAAATTAATTCAGAATATTTAATATTTGCCGGTGTGGATTTTATGGCCGAAACGGCTTCAATATTAAATCAAGATAAACATGTGCTAATACCAAATTATGAATCTTGTTGCCCGATGGCTGCATTTCTTACTCCTGAATTAGTTAGAGAATTTAAAAATGAATATCCTGATCTTCCAGTTGTAGTATATGTTAATTCAACCGCAACGGTTAAAGCAGAATCTGATATTTGCTGCACCTCTTCAAATGCTGTAAAAGTAGTTAATAATATTGGTATAGAATTTAATGTGGAATCTGTATTATTTGGCCCAGATGCAAATTTAGCGGATTACACTGAACAAATATCTGGTATAAGATGTATTCCAATGCCTGATATTGGCCATTGTTACGTTCACTCACAGATTAAACCGGAGCATTTAATGGAAATGCGAAAAAAGTTTCCTCATGCTAATTTGCTTGTTCATCCCGAATGTACCCGAAAAGTAAGAGAACTAGCAGATTTTGTAGGATCAACAGCACATATGTATTATAAAGTTAAGAATAGTAGTTCTAATGATATAGATTTTATTATTGGAACTGAAATTGGTTTAATACAACGAATGACTCAGGATTTCCCAGAAAAGAACTTTTACCCCGTAATGGATAAACTAATATGCTACAACATGAAGAAACACAATCTAGAGCTTATTAAATATTTGTTAGAGAATTTAGATGATAAAACATTTGAGGTTAAAGTTCCGGCAGAAATTGCAAAGCGTGCTATAAAGCCGATTGAGAAAATGTTGGATTTTTCTTAATAATTTAAAAAATTAGAAAAAATGACATTTCTAATATTTTCAATATGTTTTTTTACCTTTAACGCTGTATTTGGAACATTTTTGATTGCATTTTATATCAATAAGTATAAAGATCTTCCCATTAATATTTGGAAGCCAGGTGCAGCTTGGACAAGAGCGTTAATCTATTTTTCCTTCTGTAATATAGTCATTGTTATCTCAGGTACACTAGAACAAATAATTTTTCAACCACTCTTCACTATAGGGCAAATAACAAATTTTACTTGGATATTCTCTTGTGCTTTCTGCTTTATTTATGTATTTTTCGCTTATTGGATTCTATGGTCTCGCATGACACTCACTTTTAACCGTAAATATTACATAGGTTCAGAGATTCTATTTGGATTTATCTGGGGTTTTAGTACTGGTGGAATACTTCTTTCATTTTACCATCTTTGGAGTCTTATAGATATTCCAAATTGGGCTCATTATTTGCTTAGTTTCGCCTCTATTGGTATATGGCAATATTTTATTCAAGATTATTTCTTGGACATTTATGTTAGTCCTGAACATGACACACCTAGGTCCATTATTATCAAAACTTTAGTATGTCATGTCCCCAATGTAGCAATTAGTTTAGGGTTTCTTATTATTTGGAATAATTTTGTAATTTTCATAATGATTTACATATTTGCCTTGGTGTCATCATCGATTTTCCAAAAATTCCCCGCTCCTTGGGCTAAGGGAGAATTTCATGCTCCCATGACAAAACCCGGAATTGGTGGACTTCCCCATGGTTCAGGATATTTGGGCAAAGAAGAGAATGAAAATGAAAAAAAATAAGCTTATATTAAAAGTAGGATGTAATTTTTTTTTGATATTTTTGGTCAGACAACCATCTTTTAAAATCATTTGTTACTCTTCCCGACCATATCGCATTCTTTGATGTCTCTTCATTAAAATCATTTATATCCTGATATGAAAACTTAAACACTTTCATTAGATATTTCATTCTTAATAACCATTCTACATAATGTTTGTAAAGCTTATTATTTGTTAATGCCTCTCTGTTGTATGAATTCTCATAGAATTGTCTGTCATTTTCATCATATTCTGAATAAAATCTATAATTCTGGTTCATCCAGAATATTTTTTCTGTTGATTTAGTAAATTTAGAAATGTTACAATTCCATAACTTAATAGTTTCAAGTGTTGGTAAATCTTTTAAAATCTCAGGTATCTCGGTTAAAGTTGGATTATTAGATAAATCGATGTGTTTAAGATTATTTAAATTTTTAAGATTTTTAATTTCTGTAATTTGATTATGTCTTAGAAATAATTTTTCCAGACTTTTTAGATCCTTTAATCCCTCAACTTTAGTAATTTTGTTGTTGTTCAATTTTAATACGCGTAAATTTGAGAATTTCTCAATCCCATTTAGATCAGATATTTTATTATTGCTTAAATCTAAATCCTTTACTTGATCAAATTTATCATTAACAATTTCCAAACTTGATATCTTTCGAATGTTCTGATCATTCAAATATATTTTATCATTTCTAAAAGATGCTACAATCCTACCTTCATATTTAATAAAATCATATTCGAAATCAAAATCTTTCAAATACTCAATATGTTTATTGATGTATTGAATCATGGGAAAATTTTTTCGAGATCTCAATATTTTATAGATTTCTTTTACTAAACCATCTCTATAATTTTCTGGGATCTCCTGTAGGATTTTTGACGTTAATAATGATATGTGTTCTATTCCGAAATCTCTGATTATTCTTTGAATTAAAAAATTGATTGGGGGTGTTAAATCTTCATTGGGATGATGTGTAATCAAAAATTTTATATCTCTAGTTAATTCATTTATGAAATTTGTGTTTAAGTCATCGAAAATACTCTCAAGCTCATCAGGATTTAAATATCTTAAATATCCATTATGAGTCAGAAATTGAACAACAGTTGGGTGCTTACTTGCGAGTCTAAGGGCAATTTCCTCCGAAAATACTTTTTTGGCTTGGGGATCACCTACTTCACTTAACCTTTTTAGTAGTGGAAATGCAAGATTTCGATGTAGAATTCTCGTATCGTAACCATTTTCTGCCCATACTTGAATATTAGAACAATGTCCTTGGAACTCCTCTTCAGGTGTTATTCTTGTAATAGGCCTATTTTGATTTCCTTCTAGAGATCTGTCTAATTTCTCTGCCGCTTCATCAATGGATTCAATCTCATCATAATCTTCAATTCGATCCACAGGAATATTTAGCAACAAATACATACATTGCTGGAATTTGCGTCCCTTTACGTAAATATTCGTTCTTCCTCCTTCTAGTTTTAATTTAAGGTATTTATTTACCTCAAATACGTTGGATGGAGAAAATGATCTAAAAGCAAGATAAAAGATTATTGATATAATTAATAGAACTAAAACTAATTGAAATTCAAGCATGTTGCATATGAAACGGGATTTTTTCTTTAAGAATTAATACAATAATAATTCTTCTTTCACCATATTAAAACCCCAACTTTTTCAAATTGTGATTGAAGAAATTATTGAATAAATTATATGAGAAGTGATTGAATATTATTCTACGTTTTATTTTGATTAGTTATCAGAGTAAGAATATTCAAGTTTAGATCAAATTTTGACCCATTTAATATAGCTTCTTGGAATGTTTTTCCCTCTTTAGAGAGTAGTAATTTTTTTGATTGGCTGACTCCCTCTAATAATTTTTCTCGTTCAATATCTAAAAAGCCCATTTCTAATGACTTTTTAAGTATTAGATTCAGGACTATTAATTGGAATTGTTCTTGTATTGCACCCCAGATTAGCCCCATTTCTTTTAGTTGGCTTGTTACCTCCTCAGCCATAACATCAAGATCATAGATTATATCATAAATTCCTTCTTGAAGATTAATTATCTCATCAATTAACTTGTCTTTAATAAGCCTGAGTGTTGTTGTACCTAGTAGATCTTCTTCATGGAAAAAGAAATCACTCTTTTCTCGTTTAAGTAGATAGAAACCAAAATCATTTTTAATTAATTTTACTCTTGCTAAATAATCTATAGCTTCTTTTGAAACATTATAGATTTCACTAAATTGCTCTAAGTTTAATTTATAACCAACAAATTTTTGTGAACTAGATTCATCAAAATGCCAGTATTTTTTGGCAAAAGCGCCTTGGCCAAGAATGGAGTTATAAAATATGTAAAAAAGTGATAAATAAAGATCTCTATCTTGTTGTAAATCAAAAAAATTATCTCCTATTTTAGAAATAATCCTTACAATATTGATAATAAATGGGTCTTCTACACTTATTTCTTTATAAAAGTCTATTAAATTTTCGAGTTTTGTAACATTTTCTTTTAACTCATTAACAATAAATACTTCATCCTTTAGTTTTAGTGGTTCTTCTCCAAGTTTTTCTATACCTCTCTCTGTTATTACGTAACTTCTGTATTGTTTATTTGTCTTTTTATCAGTTATTAACCTTTGTTCGATGTTTTTACTTTTTCTATGGAGATTAAGATATTTAGATACAGTTGATCTACTTAAATTTGAATATTTCACTAAATTAGTAAATCTTTGTGGACCTAAATTTCTAAGAATGAAAAGTATTCTCCTACTATTATCTTCTATGTTACTAGCTTTTTTTAATAAATCAATCTTTACCTTTTTAGAAATATTCCAAGTTTCCATAATAACTATATATCATCAAATTTTTATAAACTTATACTTTTTTTCTGGACTTGGACTAAAAAAAGTTGAAAAAACAAATATATGTAAAATTGGTATATATAAATTAAGATGTTTTGTAAAATTATAAAAATTAGAAATCAATGTAAGAAATTGGTAATCTTTAATTAATATTTTAATAATCTTAAGCAAATGACAATAGAAGAGCCCAATATTTTAAATAAGATTAAAAAAATTGAAGAAAGATTGGATAAAATTGAAGAACGAATTGCACGTTTAGAAAACAGAATAGGAGGGCTTCCCTCTCCACCATTCCCAAAACCAGATCCTTTTCACCCTCCAGGTCCTCCTGATCGCCCTGGACCACCTCCAGAACCATTTCGATTTTAAATAATCTTCTAAAAATAATTTAGAGCTGAATAAGTGCTAATCCCCCAATAAATAAACTGAAGTTCGGGATAGTGAACAAAAATCCTTAATTTATCAGTTGGATAATTTGTAACTAATTCAAACCAAATTAAAATAATAAAAAGGGTGTGATTAACAATTACTCAATACCGTTTCAGACTTACGGGAGTTCCTCCAGATCAAGCTATTAAGTTAATTGAACTAGATCCAAATAATTCAATAGCAGAAATTAAAAAAACTGTACAGCGAGAGTATAAATTAAATCCAATTTTGGCCATTCAATTTATATTCAAAGGTAAAGTATTACCAGATCAATTAAAATTCACAAAGATTGGAATTCATCCAAAAAAAGATGTAATTACAGTTATGGCTACTCAAGCGGGTGGCTCGTAAGTCGTATATGGTTGATGTATTTATCACGGGGTTATTAAGAGAAAAAAGCCGGCTTTCTTTTCTCTTTTTTTTTTATTAATTTTGTAAAATTATTATTTACTAATTAATTGTTATTTATTTTATTATTGCTATTAGGGTTAGGATCTTCATCGATTTCAGACTCATCTTCTATTGGTTCTATTTCCTGAATTTCTATATTTTTAGTACGAAGAAACTCATTCATTTTGTCATCTCCAATTTTATTTCCATCAAGTGCATCATTTTTCACCAAAAATTCCTTGAAATCATACAGAATGGCAGAAATATCTTCCGAGTGGAATCGTTTTCTTAGAAGGAAACCTCTTTGTTCTAATGAGTATTCAGAGTACCACCAATAAAAGATTAAGGTTATAATTATTATCAAGAAATTATTTATAAGATTGACTTGATTTCGGTTAGCAAAAATCCCTGTCAGACTCCCCGCTCCTGTGATCATAATAATTTGCCCTTCTATATACAAAACGGTAAATGCAAAGAGAAAGAATGGCATATTATTAGAATTGAATAGAAATGAATCGTATACTTTCTCACCTAAGCCCCTAAGAACCATAATCGCTGTGAAAACTAAAAGTAAAATATCGATTAGTCCTGATGTAATATCGGGTTCTGTAGAAGCTTGAGTAATATTTAATAAAGCGTTAAAGAAACTCAAAGATCTAAACCAGAGTAAAATCCAAATTAGAATATAGAACATGGAAGAAAATGAATTTGTTGAATTAATTTTTTTACTCCTGTGGTATAATGTTATTAAACGCCAAGAAGTAATGATTAATATGATAAGCACAACTAAACTGCTTGCAATAAATAAAGTCCTCGCACCTCCAGGGGCGAATTCAGGTAAAAAGCCTAAAAAAGTACCTAATTCAATTAAAATAGGTACTATTAGGGCGATAATCAAAAATAGGAAAAATAAGAGTTCCTTCTTTTTAGATGACCCATATTTACTATTTATTTTCTTATTTACTTTTTCAGAAAATACATCAAATCCTTTTCTTAAAAAGAATATTTGAACCAAATTCCATCCAAAAAAAATAATTATAAAAAGTGCTGGAAGAATAACGTCCCATTCAAGAAAATCAATAGGTAAATCAGCGCCAAGTAGGAAGTAAGGGATAATTATTAAGAAACTAATGAAAAAATTAATGGTAAAACTGATAAGTTTCCATTTATCTAATTTTTTCTCAGGTGAAAATAGATATTTATTTAATTTTGGAATTAGCGCTTCAAACAT
The DNA here is from genome assembly GCA_019058425.1 of Promethearchaeota archaeon. Classification (GTDB taxonomy): domain Archaea; phylum Asgardarchaeota; class Lokiarchaeia; order Sigyniarchaeales; family SOKP01; genus Loki-b32. Next base: position 1,158 of record JAHPYZ010000057.1, on the reverse strand, counting down.
TAATAGGATGAATGTAAAAGAGATAACAGTTGATAAGAATAATATTAAATCCCCAACAGTCACGGTTCGAATAAGACTTAAAAGACTTATCAAAAGGGAAGATAATAAGAAGATAATCGTATATAGGAAGTGAGAATTATTAAAAATCTTGTGAAAATATTTATCTAATTTAGTTTGAAGTTTGTTACCAAATTCTTTCATACTCATTAAAATTCACATTTATACTAATTTATACATGATTTCTTTTCAGTTTAATAATACTTTCTATAATATATTTTTAATCTTTATTATAAAAGATTATTTGGATGAATTATCGAGATAGTTAATGGTTTTTTGGATTATATTACACCAAAATAAATGACTTTTCAATTAATTTTCAATCATTAATAGATCTTGAAATTTATCGAATTTATTTCTTATAATTTTCATTATCTCTTTCGAAAATGATTTAAAATGTGATACTTCTCCATTAAAATCTTTTAAAACTACCTTATAATTTTCGAGGAATTTTTCAATGATGGTTTCAGAAAAGTCTTCTAACTTTCTTTTATTAATTTCTTTATTATCACACTTAATTACTAAATGATATTGAGATTTATGTGTATAAAAGAAAAAGATAAAACTGTCTAACGTTAAGAATTTCAAGCTTTCTTTGAATTCTCTTTTTGTAAACCTGCAGATAATATCAAAATAGCTTGCAAGAGTTTGTTCGTCATCTAGACTATCATCATTTATGAAATTATGATAAAATAAAGCTATTCCTGCTTGATCAATAATCATTAATTCTTGAATCATTTTTAGTCTTTTTTAAGGATTTTTCATCTAAAATTAAAGAATAACTTATTTTTAAGCTTTTATTCTAGGAGTTATAAATTTCGAAATAACTATATTCTCTTGATTTTATTATCCATATCTTGTATATAAATGCATATTATTAGTTTAACCATAAAATAGATAAGAATTTTTGTCGGAAAGTAAAATAATCATTAGTTTTAAACAGCATCAATCCTTAATGCTATATAGAAAATTTCAAAAATGAAAAGTGATATTCTTGGCATGGGGTGGTTCTTTAAATAAAAAGGGTTCTGATCATATAAGGAAACTGAGAGAAATGGAGAAGATTATTGCATTTTTAGAAAGTTTTAAGAAGGATTTAAG
>JAHPYZ010000056.1 GCA_019058425.1 Promethearchaeota archaeon | reverse complement strand
ATGCAATACCTGGGCTTCTTAGTATGATGATTGCATTTGTAATTCTCAACTTTTTATCCCAACCGCAGGGTACATTAATGCCTTATTATATTAAATATGATCATGGGGGAACAGTGTTAGCTTTCTCATTAGTATCAGTAGCATTCAGTATTGGAACTTTAATAGGGGGTATCATTACATCAGTAAAGAAAAAGTGGAAACATTATATGCGTACAATACTCATCACTTATATGATTTCAGGCATCGGACAAATTTTAATAGCAACTGCTCCTATAGGATTTATTTGGTTAATAGCAATATATGCCCCGCTTGTAGGTTTTGGAGGTCCGATAATAAATTCACTCTGGTTCACCATGATCCATTTAAAAGTACCTCATGATAAAATTGGAAGGGTAGTTTCAATTGATACGACATTATCTTTTATTGCGATGCCCATAGGGACGCTTCTAGCAGGTCCGTTAGCACTCTTGATAGGTACTTCGAATTTATTTATCGTCGCTGCTATTCTTAACATCACTACTATCAACTTATTTTATATTTTTGCTAATATTCGGGCACTTGGAGCAATAGAAGAAGCGGAAAGAAATGAAAATTATTGATTTTCATAATCGAGCTAGTACTAAATTTTTAGCTTAAGTGATACTATTTACCCATAGTCATCTCACAAATTAAATATATATGGTATTAACATAATGAAGGAAACTTCTAAAAGAGTTGAATTAATGGCTCCGTTAAAGAATTTTAAATCTTTAAATGCTGTATTAGGTAAAGCTGACGCAGTATATTTCGGTGTTGAGTCATTTAATATGAGGATGTATAGTGATAATTTTAAGCTTGAAGAGTTAAATAAGATTGTTAAAACTTGCCATGATAACAATATAAATGCTTATCTCACTACGAATGTTGTAATCTACGAAAATGAGTTTCCTTTATTAATTCAAATATTAGATCAAGCGGTTGAAGCAGAGATTAATGCAATTATAATTCATGATATAGGTGCCATTCAATTAGTAAAAGAAAGAGGTTTAAATTTTCACATATCTACTCAAGCTAATATTTCGAATTCCCGATCTGCAATGTTTTATGAAAATCTAGGCGCACAAAGATTGATTCTAGCAAGAGAATTATCACTCGAACAAATTAAAGAGATAAAAAATCTATTGCCCAAGACTGAAATAGAAACTTTTGTCCATGGTGCTCAATGTACTTCAATATCAGGTCGATGTTATTTTTCTGCAGAAATCTGCCAATCTCAAGATTATTCAGCAAATAGAGGGAAATGCATTCAACCATGTAGAAGAAAATGGCGAGTATATGATGACCAGAATAACGAGTTACTATATGATGGTGTATTCTTTATTAATTCTAAAGATCTCTGTATGATTGAACATATTCCAAAGCTGTTCAACGCTCAAATAGATGCATTTAAAATAGAAGGTCGAATGAGAGATCCAATCTATATTGAAGAAGTTACCTCTTGTTATAGAGAAGCGATTGATGCTTATTATGAAAACACTTTCACACCAGAGAAAATTAAGGATTGGCTAAACCGTTTAAATAAAGTTTATAATAGGGGTTTTTCCACAGGATTTTATTTTGGACTACCTCAAGGTACAGAAATCCAAAGGGATTTTGATGGAAATATCTCACAGCACAAGAAAGTTGAGATTGGAAAGGTTTTAAATTACTTTCCTGAAAAAAAAGCAGCGAAGATCCTTTTGACTTCAGGAAATCTTAAGTTGAAGGATGAAATTTTTATTATTGGTACCCACACAGACACATATCTGAGACAAGAAATAAATTCTATTCAAATTAAACAGAAGAAAAATCTCACTGAAACACCATTTATCTCGTCAAAAAAAGAAAGAATAACCGTTGGAATCATTGTTGATAAACCAGTTAAAAAAAATGATAAAATATTCAAATTACAAGTTCAAAAGAAACTGAAAAAATAAAATAAAATTATTTCAGTTTATCAAATTCTTACTTGTCTTAAAAGAAAGCCATAAAATAGCAATTTATTTTTCATTGTATAAAGTCTTAAAAAAGATATTATAATATTTTTACTTACTCATTGAAATTCGAAATTTTAAAAAAATTAGAGGTATAAAATATGAAAATTATTGAAATTGAAGGAATTGGCGAAAAATATGCTAAAACTTTAGAGAAAGCAGGGATTGCAGAAGTAGAAAATTTAATACCCCTTACATGGCGAGAACTGAAAGAATTAGCAGGAAAAACAAAAATTTCGCTAAAATTGCTTGAAAAATGGCAAGATCAAGCAGAATTAATGGAAATCAAGGGCGTAGGTCCTGAATATTCTGAAGCATTAAATAAAGTAGGAATTGATTCCATTAAGGAGCTTGCTTATAGAAATCCGCAGAAGACATTAGATAAAATTGTTGAACTTGACAAGAAGCAACCTGATGTTATTCGTAAAATTCCCAAAGTAGAAGAGATTACTGATTGGATTAGCCAATCAAAAGAAAAATATGAAGTTAAGAAAGCTAAAACTACTCCAAAAACAACTCCTATTGTGGAAATTGAGGGTATTGGTACAAAATACTCTAAAACATTAGAAAAAGCGGGAGTGGCTAATGTTGAGGATTTATTCTCATTTGATTCTGTTAAAATTAAAGAGTTATCAGCATCAACTAAGATTTCAGAGAAAGTATTAGATAAATGGGTAGAACATGCTGATTTAATGAGAATTGGAGGAGTAGGTCCAGAATATGCAGATGTTCTGAATCAAATCGGAGTAGATAGTGTGAAAGAGTTAGCTCAACGAAATCCAAAGAATACTTTAGATCGAATAATGGAGTTAGATAAAAAGAAACCTGATGTATTTAGAAAACCTCCAAGATTAGAGGAAATTGAAGATTGGATTGAAGAAGCTAAAAAAATTAAATAAATATCTTTTTTTTCTTTTCCTATATTTCTTAATTATACTATTTTAATTAGTTTTGTATCCATATCACAACCTCATCAGCATTCCACGCTGTATCTAAAACATCAATATCAGAATCTCCATCATTATCAAAATCAATCGGAAAATCGTCATTATGTATATTAAAACTCGAAACTACTTGTCTACATGTTGACTAAATGTTAAGTTATCTAAGTTTTCAAAATAATTAACAGTAGTTAAGGTTGTAGAATTCGTGTAAATATCAATATCTCTCTTTTTTTTTTTGACAAAAAGGTTAATATACAAATTTATCTTAAAAAACTATTGTGAAGATTATTCCTCCATTAGGCAAATTCTCGAGTAAAGAATGGTATATGTTAATAAGTAGCATCTTTAGTATATTTCTTTTAATGCAATATCATTTTCTTTTTGAATTCTTAATACTCATGAAAAGAGAACTTCCTTATGTTCTTATTATTTACCATTTAATAGGGATACCTATTGGAACTGTATTTGCTTTAAAGCTAATTTATAAAGGATTGAATCCTTTTGCAGGTTACCTGATTTCCAACGCTAGCATAGTCCTCTTTTTTATTTGTCTTATAATAATTGATCAACCATGGTTCGTACCAATAGGATTATTTGGAGCAGGTTTCAGTATTGGAATAGTACTTGGTTTATTATATAAGCATTTTTATCCAATATTTAAAGAAACAAGATTCGCAGCCCGCTATTTTAGTACAGCTTTCACTTTCATTGGCTTTCTTATTATGATTGAAGCTATGATTGATATAAACAAAAATCCGTTATTAGGAATAATTTTTTTCGTCTTAATGTATATTTCAATCTTCATATTTGCAATGCTAGGTAAGAGAGCTATAATTAATTTACCGATTCAAGAATCTCTGAATATTTCTTCATATATTAAAGAAAGGAAAGACATACATAAGATAGGTTTCGCTTTTTTTGCTGGTTTTTTATGGGTTAATATCTATTATGCTGCAATTTTATTCTTAGAAAAAAATGGTCTGGATACAAAGTTAAGTATCTATGTAATTTTCTTTTGTATTTCGATGATGATCTCTTCCTTTCCAGGTGGATTAATAGCAGATATGATAGGACGTCGAATATCTGTTTTAATTGGGTTAATATTTCAAGCGATTACTTTTTTAATTCTCTCATTTTTTAGTCAAAATGAATTTATATTACTATACATTGCTCCATTACTTTTAGGTGCCGGTTTAAGTTTGAGTCTCACAACCAGTTATTTAATTTATGGAGAGCTCTCTGAATATCAATATTTAAGAGATAATGGATCACTTTTTTTAGCTTTCATGATGAGTGGAAGTGTAATTGGTGTTATTATTGCTGAAATCATGAGACCTCTCTTTTTAACGGAGCCTACCTATTTAACAGTAGTTTTACTTTTTGTTTTTATTTTAGCTACTATTGTCATAATTCTGATGAAAGAAACCCTTCCAACCAGAGCAGTTTTAAAATGGGAGAAACCAACTGAAAAAATCTCCGAAGAGGATTTGGAATTATATAAGGAGCAAAAGATTTGTTTAGTGTGCAAATCCCACGTAGAAGGGTTTACATTTACATTTATCTGTCCGAAATGTGATGTTCTTTATTGCGAAAAGTGTGCTCGATCATTAGCTAATCTCGAGAATGAATGTTGGGTATGTAAACATCCAATTGATGAATCAAGACACGTGAAGCATCCAGATAAAAGGAAAGAAAAGTTAGAAATCACGGAGACAACTGATAAGAAGATATAAATTTAATTTTTAATTTACAATTGCTTTAAAAGAAATCTTACTTCTTATTACGTCTTAAATAGATTATTAACAATAAGACTTGCTTGTAGAATTTTTTTCATGAATATAATCACTCAAATTGAAAAAGTACGCTTTATGTTAAAAGAATTTTTTTAAGTCTTTTTCTAATTTTAACTGTTTTTTATAATATTGCTGAAAAGGATCTTTCTAGTTGATGATAAGTTTTTATAGTGAAATCGAAATTTTAGACTGACCTTATAATTAATTCTGATAAAAATGAAATCTAAAAAAAATTAATAAATATTTATTTTCTTAATTTTTGTTCTTTTCCTATTTTATTTAGTACTGTAGCCAAATTGCAACTTCATTAGCATCATAAGCTGTACCTAATACATCTATATCGGAATCTCCGTCTATATCTATTGCAGAACAAGCGGCAGCTCCGTCAAAAGCACTCGCTATTACATGTTCAGAAAAACCTTGATTACCAAAATTTTCAAACCAACTTATTTTATCTCCAAAATAAGAATCTGCTATGATATCATAATCTCCATCATTATCAAGATCGACAGGAAATACAGTATTTGGTCCATTAATACTCCCGATAGTACGACGCGAAAATGTTAGACTGCCCAAATTTTCATACCAATCTATAGTATTATCTACTGCTGAATTTGTACATATATCCATGTCTCCGTCACTATCCATATCGATAGGTTTTAGATCATGTACACGTCCATAATTACTTGTGATTTGTACCTTTGTAAAATTTTCTGTACCGTCATTTACCCAACAACATATTTCCCCAACATTGGGGGGATTAGCTGTAGAGCCTGTAAAAATATCAACATCGTTGTCATTATCCAAATCTCCAGCAAATATAGAAGCATGGCCTTGAGTACTAATTTCTGGGTATCCACCTGAGATGTCATGCTGTGTAAAAATCTGACTTCCATTATTCTCCCACCATGTAACTTTTTGAGTTCCTGTACTAAGAATATCTATATCTCCATCAAGATCAACATCAAAACTATTAATGCTATATGGGTATACATAACCTGTGACAAGAGAATGTTTCACAAAAGTTGCATTGTCATTTTCCCACCATGCTATCTCATTAGAAGAAGATGCTGGTCCTAGGACATCATAATCTCCATCTTTATCGATGTCACCAATATTAATAAAGAATACTCCCCCAAAATTATCAGTTATAATATGCTTTGTAAAGTTTAACTCTTCATTTTCCCACCATGCGATTTCATCATTTCCTTCTGAAGCACAAATAACATCAATATCGCCATCACCGTCAACATCGGCTCCAAATATATGTCCTGCTTCTTGAAAATCATTAGATAAGAGGAGTTTAGAAAATTTTGGTTCAGAAGAACCTGCAAGAAACACAAATCCTAAGCTTATTCCAATAATAGCTCCCACTACTATAACTGCAATCAACCCCACTTGTAAAGCTCTCCTCATTATATTTTTCACTTAAATTAAAATAGTGGGATTATTAGTAAAAGGATATTTATAAGTGTTTATCCATTCTAAGTTAATTTTTTCAATATTAAAATTAAAGTTAATAAAAACGAGAGCTAAAAAAAATTAAGGATATAGTGTATGTGAATAAGGAAATCTCAATCCCAAGTAGCTTTCTTTACTGCGTTATCATCGTCTTCTGTATGAATTCTTTTGAGGTCGATATCTTGATAACCTGGTAGAACACTTAGTATTCTTCTCATAGCAAATTTAACATCTGCAGCTGATGCAATGAAACGACCAACTATTAAAATATCCGCTCCTTGTTCTATTGCAAATGTTGCAGTTGAGGGTTCGATTCCTCCCGCAACAGCAACTAAAACCCTATCCTTTCCTGAAGCTTTCTTTTTACTTGCATATAATTCTTTAATTTTCGGAACTAATGACCACCTTTGTCGTTGTTGAGCATCAGGAGATTTGTCTCCAGTTGCAGATTGTTCAACATCAATGCCTCTATGTATTATAATAACATCTGGTATTTGTTTTAAGGAGCTTAACTTCTCAATAGGATTTTGAACTTCCATTGTATCAACAAATGCATGAATACCGAGTCGTTGTGCTTCCATAATAAATTTATCGAGTGAGGCAGTTGCCGCTAAACCACTTGCTACGACTCCATCGGCTGTCGCGTCAAATGCAAAATCAACTTCCAACTTTCCAACATCTAATGTCTTTAAATCAGCAACAATAAATTTTTCTTTTGCTACTTCACGGATTTGCTTTATTGATTCAACACCGTATTTCTTGAGAAATGGGGTTCCAACTTCTAGGATGATACGATCGCTCTTTGGCAATTCCTTAACAACTTTAATTTGCTTTTCCAAGGCAGGGTGATCTAATGCTACTTGTACATATGGGGGACGCCAAAGTCTAGGAACTCGGATACCAGCAACAGGGTGTTTAGCACGGTCTTTATCATAAAATATCTTTTCAATTGGAGGATAATTTTTGAGTGCTCTCTGGATTGCCAATTTTGTAGCACCATAATTAAATTGGTAGATTTTTCGGTAATCTGTAGCTTCAGGATGTATAAATACACTCACAATTATTACCCACTCATCCAATTTATTCATCGGAATTAACCCCTCTTCTACAGCATCAGCAATTCCTTTTGCTACTGCTGCTTGAGCGGGACCAAAAATTTTATTAGCATCTTCCATTTTTGAAACAGTTACCTTAGGAACGATTAAAGAAATGGGTTTGGATAAGAGGTTAGGTCTAATAGCCGCTAGCAATCCACCGTGACCTTTTGATGGGGTACTTAACGCATTTGCGAAAGAAATTCCTACAGGTCCATCTTTTGACCCAACTATTAAATCCACGTGAGCAAGATTAGGGGCTTCTCCGATCAAGGCTTCTCCGATAAAATATTCATTTTTAGCCATTTGATTTTCCTTTTTAATTATTTTATTAGTTCTTTTTATAATTTTGTAGAGTATTTTTATTTATATTAGTGTGTTTTATAGATAACATAAAAAAATTGCGTATCTACATTATTCTAGAGTTAATACTCTATTAATAAAATTATCCTTGATTGAAGTTTTTTGTATAATTTTCATTAAGAGTGAATTATATTTAATAAGAAGGTTTATTCTTCCTTCCAACCAATAGTTTTTAAACAATTCTTTTCTTGTTAGATATAGTGAATTCATGATAAGCAAAATCTAGTATGCCAATAGTAAATCCTAATTTAAGTAAGAAAGAAAGAGAAAAGAGAAAAGATAGATATCGAAATGAATTTAAAAATTTACTTTGTGTTAGATGTGAATCAACTGATAGTGTAGTACCATTCTTCTATAAAGGAAAATTTATTACTAACGATGTGATACAAGGAAAATTGGTTAGAAATAAGCGTAAAGATGACTGTATCATACCTGTATGTAATAAATGCGTTGTTAATTTTAAAAAATGGAAAATCTTAAGAAAATCCTTAATTATTACTTTTATAATATTGGGGGTTTTGGTATTTAGCTTTGGGATTTATTTAGTTCTTGAACGACGGGATATTTGCAATGCTTGGTGTGAAGGAATGGACGTTTACCCTCCATGCGGGGAATGGATATGCCTAGACCAATTTTTTATAATCTTGGGATTTTCTATTCTTGTGACTCCTATAGGGTTTATTTATAAAAGATTAATTAGGGTAATAGAGAAAAAAGATAAAAATCCTAGCAAAATCATCAGGATAAATGAACACAAAAAGGTTATGGTAAAACCTCTAAGTGCTCGACATTGGATACATTATAATCGTTTCATCAGACTTTTTAAGAAGCCACCTTATTTTTGTATACAGTGCCAATTTGATCATTTTCATGGTCAAGTATATCAAGATCATTCGAAATTTGCGGACAAAACAAAGAGTCGTTTGTCTAATTACTTCTAAATCAAAGAATTAACTATTAATTTCTATTTTTCATCTCGATCATCGCAAAGAAAGTATCATCTTGTACTTTGTATAAACTGTTTTTCTTTTTCATGTATTTTTTGCCATTTTTTACGTTCAGATCGTAGTCTAAAGAGGTCGATATCCTTGAAGATTAAACCTTCTTCCTTAGGTGGTATTGTTCTTTTAATTCTTTCTTTTTCTGGAGTATAAATTAGAGAATTGCCGTATTCTCCTATGTTAGCAAAGAAGCAGTAAGCATAAATTGATCTGCGAGCATCGAAGTGTGCTGCTTTAAAATCTGCTGTGACTGGCGTAAAGGCAGGATTAAAAATAAGATCTACAGGAGGTTCAAAATTTTTTAATTCTACTCTTAGATCCATATCAAGAAAATCTCGGCAAATAGCAATAGCAATACGTCCATATTCTGTATTGCAAATGATTACATTACTAGGTAATTTTCCTGATTCGATACCTTCTTTGAATCTTGTACCCTTAAAATTAATCATCGCGGGAATACTCTTCTCCTGTTTCCACAGTACTCCATTAGGACTTATAACCAAACTGAGATTGCGTCTAGTTGTTGGGTCATGATAAGATCCAGGAATAATATACATATTGTAATTTTTTGCGAGTTTTGAAATGTCTTCAAGTATTTTACTATAATTTAAATCAATAGTCATTTCTGGAAAGACTAATACATTAATTTTATTGTCATGAGCTTTATTTATCATCTCAATTATTTTATTACTAACCATTTTGACTTTATCTTCTCGAAGATTCAAAAGACCATTATCTTCTGTGTAAAATTCGCTTAATATATCATCTGTATTAGATACTCCTATTTGAGCAATACCAACTCTGAATTTGTGTTGTTGAATTTCAGGTTGTCCTTTTAGTAAATCTTTATAGATTAATTTGTACTTTTCTCTGGATCCTTCTCTCAATTCAGCTTTTAATATTTCATCGCTAAATTCGCGTACTTCACTAATTTTTGGTGATTGGCTAGATTCAAGCGGACATGCCGGAGCAATAATACCTACCGTGCTTTTTGTTATGGAAGGTTCACTAATAGTATTTAAAGCAGATACAATTATTTTTTCTTCTTTTTTAACCAATTCTAATTGCTCTAATATATCTTTTTCTTTATTTTTATATCCTGACTTTCCAAAAAGACTAGCAGCAGACTTAAGAATTTCTGAACCGATTTTAAGAAGGTTCTTCTTTTTTTCCAAATTCAATTCTTCATCTGCTTGTATTAGATGCCATGCTGCATCAAAATAAGTTGAAGTCGCTAGAGCCCAGTCAGCTTCATTAATAAAACCTCCTTTCTTATAAGAAGATGCTGCTTTTCTAAGTATTACTTTTATTCTCGGATATAATTCAGATTTTATCGAAGTTTTTGTTGATTCATCAAATCTACAACCAAGCTCAAGGGCTTGGCAAAATGCAGAATTACTTGAAGATAATATTTTAAGCTTACTATTACTGAAAAAATCGCTTGCTTTTTCAAATAGATGCGCTGCTTCTGCGAATTTATTTGAATCTTCATTATTTTCGGCATATTCCATACTTTCCCATGCTTTACAAAGATGAAAAATTGCTTCTAATTCTCTTCGCTCTCGTTCGATTTTAAATTTTGCACATATATTTTTAAATTGTGATGCTGCTGAAGAAAAATTTTCGGCAGCTAGGAGGTGCTCTCCCTTTTTTCCTAGAACTCTTGCATTTTCAACATTAATCCTGGCATCACAGTAATTAATTCGTAATTTAGCTACGGTTTCAAGCTTTTTAATTCTTTCATTTTCTAATTTATCCTTAGATTGCTTAAATACTTCTTCTAGTACGTTTAAAGCTTCATTAAAATGCATGCTACTAGATTTAAATTGTTCTATTGCATCATCATGGCTTTCTTGCTTACTAAGATGTTCTGCTTCTTCCAAAAAGGTCCAAGCGTAATAATATGAAGCTTCATAATTATTTTTAGGCAATTCTTTTAAGATTTGGCAGGCATTTAAATAATCTTCCTTAGCCTGCAAATGGTTTTCTTGTTTGTTATGTAATTTAGCTAATTCAATTAGGTTCCAAGCTTTGGCATATGATATTTTTTCTTTAATTCTTTCTTTTAATAATTTATATTGTACTCCAATAACCGATTTTAAATAACATTCTTGAACTTTTCCATATTGTTCTGCTGAAATAGCATAATTACCCAGTCGATCTTCTATATGTGCAAGATATTCATATGCTGAAGCAGCATAAGAATAATATCCACTTCTCAAACTATCTTTAATTATACTTTTATAAACCTCCTCTGCTTGCATTAATGTATCATTTTCTCTAGCTATAATACCTATTTCTTCGTATAAGAGTGCTAAACGTATTTGAGCAATCAGTATTGCCCTCCATTGTTCAGGTGTATGCTCTAAATATTCTTTAGAAGCAGAAGCCGCAGCCGATAACATTTCAATTTTACGTTCTGTATTCTCAGTAAGTTCTGCACTTGTTTTATATGCTCTATAGAGAGCTGAAAAACCAGCTGCTCGTATTATACCACCATCATACCTTTCTCCCAAATCATGGGCTTTTTGAGCATATTTTAACATATTCTCAGCATATTTATCTCTTTCTTCCTTCGACGTAGCTAAAGATGTTAATTGTGAATAAGAGTATGTTAACATTTGGTATGGCCAATTAGAATAAAATAAATCTGATCCTGCTTTCAGAGCAATTTTAGCATATTCAATTCCTTTCTTAGCATATGTCTTTCTCTGGCGAATTGTAAAAAAACTTCTTAACGACATATTTGCATAATAGAAGACTGGTAGAAATACTGCATATAATCGTATGGTATTATATGAATCAATATAGATTTTTGCTAAATTCTCAAATTCTTTGACATCTTTATAGATTCGATTTTGGACATATTTGAATCTACGACCAAAAAGAGCCCACCAATCAATATAAAATATAGTTAAAATGATTAGGAATGTGTTTTTAGCCTTTCGAGCAAAAATCAATGTTTCTTCCAGTAATTTTAAACCCTTATCCGTATATTCTTCATATTCTTTCTCATCTTTGATATAGTGTATTGCGTATAGACAATATAGAGTACCCTTCATAAAATAGATCATTGCTAGATTTCTATTATCATCACAATTGCTTACATGTTTTATATACTCATCAAATTTCATTAAATTATCTTTAAGATATTCTTTAAACGATGGATCCTTCTTAAAATCTTTTAAAAAGACTTTAGTCATATTTACCAAAAGGTCAGAAAAAATACTTTCGGAAAATATCCGAAGATTTCCAAGCTTTAATGAAATTTTCACAGCTTTTGATGTTATGTTTTTTCCTTTGTGAAAAAATTGATCAACCTCTTGCTTATTCTCTGAAAAAGGTTGAAGGTAGACAAAACTATATGCTGCTCTAGATAGAGTTCTAGCCACACTCTCTTGATCATCACTTTTGGATGAAAATAAATTACTAGCTTCAACAAAAAGATCACATGAATTACTAAATGATTTCTTTGCATTACTGACAGAGTTCGCGATAAATCCATTTGCTAATAATGCTTCTGCTTCACATTCTAACTCTTCTGCTTTATTTTTATCTCGCTTAAAAAGTTCTTTACTTTTACTATAAAACTCAATTGCACGTTTTAAACTTTCTACAAAATCATTTTTAGTATTGGCTGTTTCAGATGCTAAAAAATAAACGCGTCCTAAACGTTTATAAGCATTAGCAGCATCATTCACTTTTTTCTTAACTAAACAAATTTTACCTGCTTCTTCAAATAACCTTGCTGCTTCAACCCAATGATATAAATTTTCTTCAATTTGGGCTCTATTTAACAAATCAATTACATTATTTTCATCAATCATTTACTTACTATTACAGGATACTGAATTTCTTGATTAATTAGAGATTTGTTAATATTTAAGATACTAACAAAACATTTATACCTACCAAATTTATATATCTAAATTGACATTTATATCAAAATAAAAAAATTAGTAACTTAAGCATTAAAGGGTGATAGATTAATGTCATATACAATTGCTAAAGAAAAATTACCTAAAAGGCATGTAAGCGAAAAAGTTTTAGAAATTTGTAAAAAAGATTTTAGAAATTTTAAAAAGGATAATGGAAATAGAGTGGTTGAACATTTTCAATCTGAGATTAAAAAAAATACCCAAACGAGCACTCCTAATAAAGTTTTGATTAAACAAAAAGAGAATTTAGAAATGATTAGAGATTTAATACGTGAAGGTAAGGATGATGTCGCATTTTCGGTTTTTTTTCGAACATTTCCGAGCTGTTTACCACACAGAACAAAAAATCTTTAATATTACTAAATATTTTTCACATCTCTTCTATAGAGTTAATTTTCCACAAATATTCTTTCAGATCTAAATTAAATCCATCTATAAACTTTATCCCTTCTTGTTCTAATAGGTTTTTTTGATATTCACAATCTTCAATTGATTTTAAAGATATTTTTCCCATTGAACTGATTACTCGATGCCAAGGAAGGTTATACTTTTTTGAGGATGAGTGCAAAATCCATGAAACTTGTCTAGCAGCTCTTGGATTTCCTGCTAGTTTAGCTATAAATCCATAGGTGAGAACTTTCCCTTCTGGAATTTTTTTAATTATATTAATAATTTTTTGTGTAAAATCACTTGGAATTAGCATTCACCATTTTCAATTACTTTTTTTATAGACTAGTAAGACTATTTTCAATTTCTTTTGCTGAAACATATAATTTTTCTAATTTTTCTTTCTTTAATTCTTTTGTTTCGAAAATAATATGATTACAATCATATTTTGTAAAATCATATTCAAAAATATTGATCTTAAAACGTTCTCTCTCATCCCATAACCGAGAACCCGGGTAAGGCGTTGCTACAAAGTAATTTATTTCATCCCTTTCGTCGAATGGTAAAGATTTTATATATTCTATTGTTTGCTCAAAACTTTGGAGAGTTTCTCCAGGTAACCCTAATACGAAATATGCTTGAATAGGTATTCCATATTTCTTGAGATTTTCAATTCCTGTTTTAACTAATCCAGGATCTTGGAATTTGAAATTTCTTTTGAGGACGGTTTCATTCGCAGATTCAATACCAGTTGCCACTAACTGACATCCTGCTTTTTTTAACAAGCTGGCTTCTTCAGAACTTAAAGTATCTACGCGAATTTCACAACCCCAAGGGATTGTAATCTTATTCTCAATGAACATTTCGCAAAAATCTTTAAAAAAAGTTCGATTTATATTGATATTATCATAAAAGTTGATTTGAGTATATGTTTGTAGGGATTGAATATCACGTATTTCTTCTAAAATTGAATTGATACTTCTAATTCGAGTTTTTTTGAACAGATTTTGTCTCGAGCAGAATGAACACTGGTTAGGGCAGCCTCTATTGACTATTACATTCGCTACGGAGTAATAGTAATTTTCTTGAGATAATTTATAACGAGCGGGTAAAGGTATATTATTTAAATTTATTGTATCAACAGGTTCAGTGACAATAAGTTTTCCTTTTGGATTAATATAAGCAAGCCCTCTAATTGATTGTAATTGATGTTCATAATTACTAATATCATTATTTTTTGAAATTTGAACTATAAGGGTTTTTACTAATTCTAGAAAGGATTTCTCTGCTTCGCCTATACAAATAAAATCAATTAATTTTTCAGTTATCTTTGCATGTTCTAAGATTTCTTTATACATAAAAGAAACATGAGGACCTCCAAATAAAACGTAGCTATCTTGATTAATTTTTATGATTCTTGCTATTTTGAGAGCTAGATGGAAAGTATTTGTAAGGGATGTAATCCCAATAATTTGATGCCCAACAATTCTTTCTTTTATGAGGTTTTCTAACTCAATTTCATTTAAATCAATATATTGTTCTAAGTCTAAGATATCTACTGAAATATCATTTGATTCTAAAATTGCTGTTAAATATAGCAATCCTAAATTCGGTTCTCTAAAATATTCAGTCCGAATTTCTGAAGGTTTAGAAGTTCTTGGATTAATTAATAAAATCATTTTGAGCGCGTTATTCGCTTTCTTCAGGTAATTTCTTTGGAATTTTAAATGCTTTTAATAATTTATCAATAGAACCCGCTTTTGTAAATTTATCTTCGTGTATCACTGGTATTTCAATTCTTAGACTGGGAGATGTATCATCTTCATGTACATATAATTCTATTCCTTGAATATTTCTCTCTTTTATAATTAAACGAGTTGAGTAACTATGATCTTGAAAGAATGTAAATCCATTATTTAATCTACCTAATTTAATGGGCTTAATTATAGTTTTTTCTTCCTTTAGAAAGGACTCCGTAATTTTTTCATCGGTATATATCGTTCCTCCTATTATCATAAATCTTCGTATAAGATTGTCTGGGTGCGGGATTTCATTTATATATTCGAGTGCTTGATTTATTTTTGGATTAGATATGGAAACATCTGTAACGTATTTATCTGGAGTTTGCTCTGGAAAATCACTTTTTTCAATGGCGTTAGCTCTTCCTCCGCCAATCTGCTTTTCAATTATTTCTTGAAATTTTTTGTCTTCTTTTGAATACATATTCAATGGATATACTCTATAAAATAAACGTAATTGTTTCCTTAACATTCCAGCTAGAATTCCACTATAGAGTTGAACTTTAAAGGGGCTTCGTGGTCCGTTATATGTCCAAATTCTCTTTGTGTCGTGATCCACTAGTAAAAATACTTGATCAGTACTGGTTTCATTTAATATATCTCCTACACTTTGACCCTGAGTCACTTCCCTCATTTCCATGTAGGGAAATTCATTTATTTCAATGACTTCAAATACTTGCATTTAGAAATATCCATTAATTTCGTATATAATTTTAATAGGTAATTCATTAAAATAAATTTCATTATCTAAATTAATTAAGAAATTAAATCCAATCATTAAATTCCAAAAAATTTTTATGAAAATATACATTTTAGATGTTAATCTTGCTTTTTTAAGTTCGATATTGATGCATCGTGTCTTCTGAAAAAATCGTTTATAAATTGAACATCAGTGGTGGAAGTGAAGGTCCCGGAAAAGGATTATCTAAGCTAATAGAAATCGACGAAAAAAAATTCCGCTTTGAAGGAATGAAAGTTGGAGATATCATCAAAGGAGGACTCATAGGCTTTCCCAACTATGAATTCCAAATTACCGGTGGAAGTGATTCAAGTGGATTTCCGATGAGAAAAGATGTCCATGGACCGGTTAAAAAAAGAATTTTAGTCTCAAAAAGAGGTATTGGTTATAAACCTACTAGAAAAGGCGAGAAAAGAAAAAGAACAGTTCGAGGTAATGAAGTAACATTTGATATGACGTTGATTAATCTGAAAGTAGTAAAATACGGAGAAGCTGAACTTTTTAAGAAGGAGTAAAATTGACTATTGAAATGAGATGATTAAGCATGGTTAAAGTAAAAAAGTGTAGTTTCTGTGGTTTTGACATTCCTATTGGAAGGGGAATAATGTTTGTCCGAAAGGACGGCACAGTTTTGAATTTTTGTACTAGTAAATGCCGAAAGTCAATGGTTGATTATAAAAGGAAAGCAAGAAAAGTCCGATGGACTGCCCACTACGGAAAACAGTAAGTAAATTTTTCAAAAAACTCAATCTACCTAATTTTTACCTTCATATTTAAATTGTAAGGAAATTTGAATAAATCTACTTTTGATATCCAAAGATTTTTAAAGTTATTAAGGCAATTTAATTTTGTGAAAAGGCGAAATTACATAATAACTCTTATTTTCATTGTTCTGTGTTATTTTAATATTATTATGGTTAGGGCTAATCCAGTTGTTGCTTATCCTACAATAGAAAATCCAGTTATAAGATCAATTTTTATGATTTTCATTTTTATTATTGGTACTTTTGTTGAATATATAGTATATAGGCTCAGATTTAAGATAGACAAGGATGAAAAGCAACCTTTGATGAAATCGTGTTATAAGGTGAATCTCATCACATTTCCAATTACACAGATTATTGCTTATATTATTTGTGTTTATTTAGAATTTTACTTCTGGATTTACATTGTTATTGTTGAATTTATTGTTATGGGTATAGAATGGGGATTATTTAAAATTGAATTCGAAAATCGTCTTAGGTCTTATGAATTTGATGGAGATCAAGAGAGATTTCTTTCAAAAAAAATATTAATATGTTCAATAATCGCTAATTCTTCTTCATTTTTAGTTGGATTGATAGTTTTTGCTCCTATCTTTCCTTCTCCTGGTAGTATTAATTATTGAGATTAAAAGCATAATAGAAATTATACTCATAAATCCCAAAAATGAAAATATATAATAATCATAAAATCCGAATTTTACTCCTAATCTCGGAGGTGTACCATTGATCTCTGGATTTTTTAATAAAACTATTTTGTTTTCTTGAAAATTCCAATTGTCAATATATCTACAAGTACATAATAAATACACATCATTCATAGGATCAATAAAAATTTGAAGTGGTCTATCGCGATAAGTACCACCCCAGTAATAGTGTGAGAAAATTTCACCTGAGCTATCAAGCTTTAATATAGAAATATCTAAAGTATTGGACGGTGTTAGACCACTTTCTCTAGTATATTCACTTTTTGGATTAGTATAACAGAAAGTGATATTATCATATGTATCAACATCGATTACGAAATCCAATGAATCATAATTATACAGAAAAAAAAAATCATTTAGAGATACATTCCAATCAAGATGGAAAGTATAATTATATTTTAATAAATAATAATTTAATGAATCAGAATTTAGGGATTCTGGATAAATAATGAATATATATAAATCATCTTCAATAAGCCATGCTCTTCCATTATGCTGCCAATTATAATCTAGCATTATGAATTCTAATTTATTCATTAAAATACCAGAGTTATTATATTTCCAAATCCGCAAAGTATTAGTATCATTATAAAAATCAGGGGTTTCCCCGTTGAGTAAAATATTGTGATTAGAGTCAAATATCATTGAAGAAACGTCATAATATTGTGCCAATTGTAATGACCATATAATTGAACCTGTATTGTTGTACTTATAGAGCGCGGTGGTTCCGTTTGAATAATCTCCACAAATATATACTTTGTTATTTAAATCAACTTCGAGGTGTTGTGGATATAAATTTATGCGATTTTTCCATATAATATCACCATTACTATTCAATTTAAAAAGAAATTTTTGAAAAGTATCATCTTTCATTGCTCCTCCCACAACATATATATTATCATCTTGATCCAATTTAATAGCATAAGCAGCGCAAGAACTACTTGTATTGAGGGTTTTTGCCCAGAGAAGTTCTCCTGAATAAGAATATTTAAGAAGTATAATACTTACAAGTTGTTCATAAGACCATCTTCCTTGAGTACACAATAAATAGATATTTTCTAATGAGTCAAACTCAAAACCAAATAATTCGTCATTTAGAGGTGTATCCCATTTTTTTTCCCATAACTTCGTACCATTATTACTATATTTAGCTAAGTAGATTGCATTGTCATAACTGTAGGAATTCCCCCATTGACCGCCAAAGTAAATATTTTTATTGACCCATTTCATACTTGGCTTGAATATTTGCCCTCCAGGATCAATTAACCTAACCCATGAGACAGAATTATCTGTACTTATTTTTAAATCAGTTGTATATAAAGGTGAGGGTAGTACTTGTGTTATCAAATTAAGATTAAAAATTATAAAGAGAATTGACAAATTTAGAATTCTTGGATTTCTCATCTGTAAAAATCGCGAGATTATTTATTTTATTGATATAAGGATAAATATCAATTTAAAGATTTATCCTCAAATTTCAACAAATATCAATATTTTATTGGAGTCGGGGAAACTTTAATAGCTCATCAATTAAATCAACATGGCTTACAATCATACGTTTACAACAGAAACGTTCGATTCCTAACTCTTTAAAGGCTTTTTCAGAAGGTTCACCCTTCTCTAAGTACTCTAAATATGGCTTATATACATGAGCAATTAGTTTACCGCAACTAAAGCAGCGGATCGGTATAATAATGGTATATCTCCTCCAAATTTTCAATTCTGGTTATGATTCTAAAAGTTAGACAAAATATCATTAACTCTATGATAGAAAGTGAATGCTTAAAAAAAAGTTTTACTATTATTTATTCTTTTCAGATTGAAAAATAAATAATAACTAATATTCCACTTCCTTAGAGACTGTTTGAATATTTTTATATACGGTGGCTTGTTTCTTTGTCGAATAATTTGATTTTTTATAAAAGCCAATGAAAATTATCAAGAAAATAATGATATCAGTTGACTCCGCTATAATAACAAATAATGGTGATTCACCAAAAATATGTTGTATAAATGGTCTTAAAATTGATGTGAGTAAGTACATACCAAATCCAATCATAAGAATAAAAGTATTTACTTGTGAAAGACGTTGATTTCTCCACGCAAAATTAAACACCCAAACAATAGTTATTAGAGATGGAAGAATAGTAATTGGATAAAGGATAGGAGCCATTTCTATTGTCAAGATAAAAGTACCAATTAATAATTCAATAGCAACTATGATTGCTAAAATTCTTGTTTTGAATTTATTTAAAATTTTCTCATTCGTTAGCCTATTAAATCTGTTCTTAAGGGAAAGCGAAAACAGTATCATATATACACTAAGATAAATCATGGGTAATAGATCAAAAATTGCTATGAAATACCGAGTTTTCATTACAAACAATAATAGTTCACTCTGTAATCCAAAATAACTAAAATTTATGAATAAGTCTAAAGCTTTCCCAAATATGAGAAGTAAGAAAAATACACCAAAAAGGAATGGCATATCTGAGAAATATTGTTTTTCCTGCTTGAACCAACTATAAAAAGTGTAAATAGCCATTAAGGATATAATAACCATCCGCATACTTATAGTTACGACAACTCCTAAAGATCCTTCGTGTGTCTGGTAAGTTGAAACTAAAGTAGCCCAATTAAAGACATATAATAAGAAGACAGCAATTGCTCCTAAAATTACACTTAGTAGCATTAAGATAGTTAACTTTTTTCTTTGAAGTACCATAAATTACTTTTTTCACCAATGTATAAAAAATACTTTTTTTTTTATTGCATTTGAAAATAACTTTAGTTGAAAATTGGATGGAATTGAATAATTCTTTCCTATAGTTATTGGCCTACAATCCCCAAAAATCGTAAAGAAATACTTAAATTATCCATTGAGGATAAAGCTCTGATTATCTAAATCTATAAAGAGAAACTTTTAAACAAAATTTTTAGGTTTTTGACCCAAATAGCAAATTTTATTTGTTATCTTTTACTTTTGTCTTCATACTTACTCGATGATTTATGAAAATATATCTAAGATTAAATATATTTGAATGAGTGTGATTAAAGATTTCGTATGTAAAATTTAAGATTCCAGATAAAGTAAAGACTCAATTAAAGAATGCTTTAGGTACTATTGCAGAAACGCGGGATTCTAAGATCAGAAAAGGAATGAATGAAGTGACAAAGAGTATTGAAAGAGTTCAAGCCAAGTTAGTTATTATGGCTGAAGATGTAAGCCCTCCAGAGATTCTCTTTCACATCCCCTTGTTATGTGAGGAAAAAGGTATTCCATATGGATATCTCTCAACTAAAAAGGAACTTGGAAACACTGTCAGAATTAATGTATCTTCAAGTGCTATCGCTATAGAAAGTGCTGGTACTGGAAATGATAGTGCATTAAATGATGTAATTAAAAATCTAGAGCAATTAAAAAAATAATCAAGCATAGTGAAATATTTTGGTTAAATTAGACAAATCCAAGGGAGTTACGGTTCAAGATTTTTCCATACCTGCCCAAGTTATTCAAATAATAGGGCGAACGGGACTTACTGGAGAAATAACTCAGATCAAAGTAAGGATCCTTCAAGGCCCTGATAAAAATAGAATATTAACTCGTAATGTGAAAGGACCGATCAGAGAGAACGATGTTGTAATCTTACGTGAGGTAGAACGAGAGGCTCGAAAAATTCGAAGACGTCGATAGATTTTAAACAGAACTCATTTTTTTCTATACTCACATCTTTTCTTCAAGTGTCTTATTTTCTTTTTTTAAATATTGATGCGCAAATAGCGGAGTTATTAGGCACACACCTAAGGAACCTATTAATATTGTTGGTATATCAAAAATAATACTATTGAGGATAATGAACGCATAGTTCTGTGTCATAATAAATTCAATATAGATATCTAAGAAAAACGTTGTTATGATATAATCATAACTATAAAAGAAAATAATAGAAATTATCATTTGAATAATCATATCTATTACTATAACACCTACTATTTTCCAAAAGAACCCTTTGGTAAGTAATCTAGCTTCATAAATTGGTCTTTCGATATCATTGATATTATAAGTGTATCTCACAAATATGTAAAATGTGCTTAAAATTATTGAAAGAAAAGAAAACGATAGTGATGTTGTCCATAAGAAAAATACTTCTAGTGGAAATACCAACCCCGAATGAAATAAAATTTCAAAGATATAATCTCGGAAAAAATCCAAAATCACTCCAAATAAAATGAAAAATATGATGCTTATGAATATGGGATATTTTAACCGATAATTTATACTTTTTTTAAACTCTTCCATGAATTCAGTATCGACAAGAGTATATTCTTTAAATAAAAAATTACTTACTGAACATACTCGAATAAGACCTATTAGCCCTAATATCCCAGTAAAAACATATTTATGGATCAAATACAAAACTCTTGGTAAATTATTGGAAGAGTAAAGATCTCCGACTATATCTATTAAGATAAAATATAATAGATTATAGAGTAAAATAAAAATAAGCCAGGTTAGTACTAGATTCTTGAAATTATTTCGATATAATCTAAATCCATCAGCAATTAAAGTGGAATACTTTTTACTTATGATTTCGGAATGGATTTCTTCCATATTAGAGTTATATCCCAAATTATATATTAACTTTTATGGAATAGAAAAGAAATCAAAAAATAAATTTGTGAACACTTAAATTTTGAATCGATTTAATTCATTTTTTAGATCTTCTGCAAGAGTTCCTAACTTATTTGCCGTTGATGATATTTCTTCCATAGAAGCTGTTTGCTGTATTGTAGATGAATTTATCCCACTTATAGATGATGAAGTTGAATTAATCAATCTAATAATTTCATTTATCTTTTCTTTTGTTCCATCAACAGCACTTTTTGATTCTTCTGCTAGTTTTCTTACTTCATCAGCAACTACTGCAAATCCTCTTCCATATTCACCAGCTCTTCCCGCTTCTATACTTGCGTTTAATGCTAATAGATTAATCTGCTCAGAGACATTAGTAATAAGATTTACAATATCTTGAATCTCATTTGAAGATTTCATCATTAATTGACTCTCATTCACAACCCCTTGAGTGGTAAATGCAATTTCCTCGGTAGCTGCGTTAATTTCACTCGCGTTAGCGGCTAATTCAGTCGCAATATTAGCAACCTGTATAGAACTATCAGATGACTTTCTAATAACTTCTGTTAAACTATTTTGTGAATTCGAAATAATCTTTATAGCATAATTTATCAGTAAAATTGTGACAATGATTCCTGCGGTGTAGAATATAGCCATAGTAATCCATAAATTATTAAAAGTACCTGCTTGAAGGCATGCAATGACGGCTATAAACACAATTGTAGAATCCATTATGACTGCAATTTTAAACTGTATTTTTCGTCTATTTTTTCCAGTTCTAAAATAAAAAAGAGCAGCTAGGACAATCCAACATAAAAAAAGGAATAAAAAATTAAAGTTATTAGCATAATTAGCTTGAAATATCATTATTCTCAAATAATCCGAAATAATTTTAGTGTATTATTCTATAAGATTGTGTTAAATTGAATAAAATTACACATTTTTTTTTAAATAGTAATTAACTTGCTTTTTAAAGATGGGTTTTTACTCTCTTGTTTGCGACAATATTACGGATTATTTTTTTTGCGTATTTGATGATATATTTTTTCAAATTTCAAAAAGTATGAAAACATTTAAATATGATAGTTATTATAATGTTATTGAAAGTTTCACAAAGTTTGAATTTTAAAATAATAATAAAAAAAATTGATTAAAAAATGGCAATAAAAAAACAATCAACTGTGATGGAAGAAGCAGAATTCATTATTACTGGTGAGATGACTCACAGAGATCATAAAAATCTCAAAAAACTATTAATTTTTACTGTGGTTTTACTAATTACTTTAACTTGTCTAGATTTAAGTAAGTCCCTTAGTTATAACAAATATGAACGAGTTCGATTTGAATCCTCGGGCTCTACTTTATATGCTAATCTGTACTATCCTTCAAACACGATTGATTTTCAAGAGAAACACCCTTTAATAATATATTGCCATGGACTTGCCTCTAAGCGAGATTTCGACTTAAGAATACCAATTGAATTTACCAAAAGAGGCTTTTATCTTGCTGCTTTAGATTATCAAGGGCATGGTGAAAGTGGTGGAAATATTAATAATATAGATCCTATTACGGGGATTCCTGCGTTAGCTCAAGATTGTTCAAGACTATTAGATAAACTTGAAACTTTACCTTTTTATTCAACTATAAACATTTCACAGATTGGATTAATAGGGCATTCTCTTGGAGGAATGGTTGTCCTTATGAATCAAGCTTTAGATTCACGGTTTAAAGTAATAGTCGCCTTAGCTCCATTAGTGAATTTTAATCCACCCAAATATGGCTTCTTATATAATGAAAACCTCATTAAATATATTCCAGTTAACTTATTAAATGAAAATAATACCCAAAATCTACTAATTATAATGCATGTTAAAGATGAGGCATTAGATTTTAAAAGTAATGCTTTAAAAGCACAAGAGTTAACGAACTGTAATGTTATACCAGTAGAAGGACCATTATTAGGTGGAGGACATCAGTTATTTTCAAATAAAGTTATTATCGACTCAATTAATTGGTTTGAGAATCATTTTTTTAATTCTATAACCATAAATGGAGCTATTTTTATCACGTTTTATTTTGATTACGCTTTGATTTTTCTAAATATTATATTATTATTCATAATCATTATTTCCCTGATATCAGTATCGAGTCGTATATTTTTCCGAAAAAAGGATAAAAACCTGGACTCTTTTTCACAAAATTATGATTCATTGCTAAATAGTTCAAAAGCTCGCAAACAAACTTTTAAGTCAATCTTATATGTTGGTGGTTTCTTATTGAATTGGTTAATATTTGAGAGAATTTTTGGAATAAAAGGTATTCTATATGGTTCATTAAATTTCCTACTCGTTTATATGTTATTTAGATTATTAGGTTACCTTAAAAAAACCAAATCTGAGCGAAGTAAACAAAAATTAATAGATTTGATAAAATCTCAATTAAATCTTAAGTATATTATATTTACCATTGTATGTACCGTGTATTTAATAGGGATATATATGATGTTTTCTTTTAATTACCCATTTGGTTTTATTTGGCCCTCAAATTTTGTTGTTCATTTTACTTTAGGATATCTAGCTTTCCCAATATTCTTATCCATTGAAATTTTACTTCGAAAAGTGATTTATCCAAAACTTATTAACTTGAAGTCAGAGAATTCTAAAAATAGAGTTTTATTCATAACAAGTTTTATAATAATGATAAGTCTGATGTTATTGACAATGCGAATATCTCATTTCCCAAGCGTCTTATTCATGTATATTATTTTCTTTCTGGTTATCATTCAAAACACTAAAATCATACAAAATGTAAAGAGTTTCTATCCTGTTATTATAATTTCTTTTAGTATTATTCAAATTTTCTTTGCCGCTGTGCTTTCAAACGCAATTGGAGTAAGTATTATTTTATAGCAAATTAAAATCTATATTTCATTACAATTACTTTTTTCTTCAGATCGATGTTCTTACATCGTACTTTATAAATCTAATTATAGATAAGCATTCGATGTTTTATACAATTTTAGAGGACTTAATTCTTTATCAACGCTTATCTATAAAGCCATCAAAATATACGAATTATGAGCTTAAATTACATAATTACTTTTTTAACAAGACCCAAATAGACCCATCTTATATTATACTCATCAAAATCGAACATATTGATTTCATTTTTTTTTTTGTAAAGCAAAATCAATATTTTCAAGCACGTGCATATCTAAACTCCATTAGACATAATATCAAAAATAAAAAAGTCTTGATAATAGGTCTGGATCAAACATTGATTAATATGCTTTTCAACCTTTTTCCAGATCTATATATAGATGATATTAAAGTAGAGAGAAATAAGGGAAAAGAAAAATATGAAATCTCAATTTGTTTTTTAAAAGACCTCAACACTTATCACATTGCTGTGGGAGAGAGAGGCTGCTATATTAAAGCTATTAACGAATTGATGAATAATCATATAACATTTGATGATGACAGGACTCCATTAATAATTAAATGTAGTAAATCTCTGTGATTTAAGATTTCTTTACCAGTAATTTACTCAACTCAGCGATTAACCAACATAGTTCATCATAAGTTGATGAAGATTTAATTATTTCCTCTGTTTTTTTTTGAATTTCTTCTTCTGAAGCTTTCCCTTTTAAATAGGACATTTGCAAAATTGCTAAAGATCGTGCTAAATCTTCATAGCTGTGGTTTTTTTGAGCAAGTTCATGAGCTTTAAGGGTAATTTCAGCCTCAAAATCAGGATCTATTCCAGCGTCAATAAGTTCCTGAGTCTGATCATATCGAATTTTTAATTCTGGTCTTTTCTCTACAAAGTCTCTAGTGCTTAATCCTTTTTTTAGAATGTCCTTTATTGCTAAAAATGAACCAAATTCCTGATTTTGATTAATTATTTGAATCGTAACTTTTTTCTTTCTTTCACTCTTTAATTTTTCTGCCCTTTTTATGCTCAAATTTTTCTTTTTTGTGGTGGCTTTTAGTCCTTGCCAAATGTATAGCGTCTTAATATTATCAATTAGGTACACTTTATTATCATCGAAATCTACTTTATTTATCTTTCTAAGGGCTCCGTTTTCAGTGATGAGGTACAAGAACATTTTTTTCTTCTATTTATTTAATAGTATAATATACTAGAATTAAGTAATTTAATGTATTAAATCTTAACATGGAGTAAAAAAGGAGAGAGAAATAAGCTTTAGGTTCCTTTGTCAAAAAAGCCTAATAACTTAAGGTTGTTATATTCATTATGTAGAAAATCTCTAAGTGCTGTGCGAATAGCTTCAGAACGACTTGCCACGATCTTCATACCAATTAATTTTTGAATATTTTCATCATAAATCTCGGGCAAATTAATGGTTATATTTACCATTTTTTTCTTTTTTTTCTTATTTTCGACATCTGTCATTAAACTAACTCCACGAATTTCTGTTTCTAAAATTCTCTTATTTCACATGATAAAAGTGAATTAGAAAGCAGATATATTCTTTGCCCTTAAATTATATTCACTCTTTTCCAATATAGTATTATAAGTTAAACATGTTTATAAACATTATTAGAGTATTTAAAGTAATTCAAATCAGATATAAACTATTTAATTAATTTATTTAAATAGATGAACATTTTGTATAGTAAGTTAATAGTCTAGTTGAAAATATTTTAGGAATTTCATAAAACTTCTTTTAGGTATGGTAAAATAGTACAAATAGACTCTATATTCTATCTTCTGGTTTTATATATCTACCACGAGATTCAACAGCATCAATATTTTTTATTATCTCTTCACCCATCTTTTTATATTCTAACCTATATCCTTCAAGAAAGGCTTTATAACAAAGTTCAAAGTCTTTTCCGTGAGATGATATCAAAACTCGCTTTAAAAGATGTAAATCAACACTCTTATCTTCTATCGTGTCGGAATACTCGTGTAACCCAAAATCAATAAGAAAAATTTTGTTTTCAGGAGTTATAATAATATTACTTGTTGTTATGTCCCCATGGATATGCCCATTTCTATGTAGAATTGCTATCATTTTCCCGATATTTACGAATAATTGTGTCTTCAGATTATCGTCTAAATCAGATAATACATCTTTTAATTTATTTCCCTGAATATTTTTCATGACAATTGTGGAATTAGTCGAGTCAATTTCAAATACTTGTGGCACATTAATTCCATAATTTTTTACTTTTATTAAAGCTCGAGCTTCATTTAAAGTTCTTTCCGTTCTAATTCTCTTATCCAGTTCTTCTATACGATATTTCTTTGGAATTCTATGCTTAAATATCACTTCTTTTTCAAACCAATGTCCATAATAAAGGGTAGCCTCAGCGCCTTTTCGAATAATTTTTTCTTTTTTTACATCTGAACTCAATTTCACTCAAGACCTCCAAGGGACAGTTATTTTATCCATTCTCTCCTTAGGTTTAATCATTGTTTCAGAGATATTATGCCCTCCTTCTGCCTTATATCTTAAAATCCCAGCCCATCCAATCATAGCTCCATTATCACCTGCAAATTTTAGAGGAACAACATCGAATCTTGCATCATGTTCTATACTTATAGACTTTATCATTGATTGCAATCTTTGATTTGCAGCTACACCTCCTGTAAGCAGTACTTCTTTCTTCTCTGTATGAGCTAAAGCTCTTTCAGTGACTTCTGTTAACATTCCAAAAGCTGTTTCTTGTAAAGAGTATGCGACATCATTTAAATTATACTTATTACCATAATCAACAGATTGAAGTAGATATTTTGCAGCTGTGTAGAGCCCCGAAAATGATAAATCCATACCTTTTACAACATAAGGTAAAGGGATATAGTTATTTGATTTTATGGCTAATTTTTCAATTTTAGGTCCCCCCGGATGTTGAAGCCCAGCATCACGAGCGAATGAATCTATCATATTACCGATTGCTAAATCAAGTGTTTCACCAAATATTTGATATCTTTCCGACTCAAAAGCACTTACAATTGTATTACCACCACTCACGTAAAGAGTTAGAGGATCTTTAATATTACATTTTAAACGCCCGATTTCTATATGTGCTATACAGTGATTAACACCTACAATAGGGACTTTTAAAACTTGACTTAGCATGCGTGCAACCCAGGCACCTATTTTCAAAACGGGTCCTAAACCAGGACTTTGACTAAAGGCAATTAAGTTGATTTTATGTATTGATATTTTAGCTTCTGAAAGAGCTTTATTAATAATTTGCATAAAGTTATCAAGATGTTGTTCTCTAACTAAGGCAGGATGAAGGCCACCCTCTTCAGGTATAAAGATATCATTGATTAAACTATATACATTTCCTTGAAAATCCAAAATACCTATAGAAAATGTATGTGCAGTAGATTCAATACCTAAACATAACTTTTTCATTAATTTCGCCAAATTTTTAATCCAGATGAATAATTCTCAAGATGAAAATTAAAATTCTATCTTAAGTAATATCTTATTTTTATTATTACATATAAGTGAAGAATCTATAGTCTAATAAGTCTTATTCCTAAGCTTTTTGACGCTTTCTGGGAGCACGTCTAGTAGTCTTACTTTTAGCAGGTCCCTTCCTTTTAAATACAGCATAACCGCATTTCCCACATGAAGATCTATCATAGTGGTCAGCGAGGAAATATGAAGGTCCGCACTTAGGGCAACTTCTATGAGTTCTTACTAATTTATTTCCTTCAAGTTTATAATATTTTGAGGAGTTCATTTTTAATCACTTTTTATCTTAAACTAATATTCGAATAGGTGCTTATATGATTCTTTTCGTTTTTTCAATTGATAAATTTCAGTTCTTTTATCTTTTTCAAGATTTCTTACTTGGATATGGAAAGGTTCATAGTATTGAAGTTCGTTCGCATCAGTATATATATGTGCTTTTCCAATAGTATGGTATGCGCCAAATTGCGTAACAAGATCTACTATAACCGTTAATTTTTCATTGCTTCCTTGTAATGCTGCGATTTTCTTCTTAATGTCCAGTCTGTTTGGAGTACCTGATCCAAAATGATCTATACGAAATGTAATTTCTGCTCGATCAATCAGAGGATTCTTTTTCTCTTCAGTTATTTCAATGTTTAGCGACATTTTCTACATATTGTTTTTTACTAAAATATAACATTCAAAAGAATAGATAAAAAATAAAATTTTGCTTTTTAATATTGTTTCATAATTGATATCACTTTTTTAACCTTATCTTGAATATTTTCATCAATGTCAACAATTACTATTCCCTCTGGAATTACAAAGTCAGAATCTGTAATAGGTGGTTGACCATAGAACGCAAAATTTTTTACATTTTTTAATAGTGGAGCTTCAAGAACAAGAGGGAGTATTAATAAATCTTCTTCTCCTTCAATAATTTTGATTAATGTTCTTTTCTCAGAATTAATAACTTCTCTAAAGATTTTCCAGCATTCTTTATTTATAGTTCCCTCTGGGTTTTTGATTTCTATAGTTTGTTCAAAAAATCCCTCAAAATCTAAATTTATATGATTTCTTTGTGTTTTTTCGTCAATTATGCATATTTTAACATATTCCCTTAAAAATTGGTTAGATAAAAAGTCTTTTGCGACAATATCTCCAACAATATAGAAGTTTAACTCAATTCCAGATTGTAAATAATCTTTGAATATATTTACTACTTGAGTAATAGTCTCGTCTCTTGAACCCGCAATTAAAATATCGAGAGGTTCTGTGAATAGATGCCTTTTATCTTGAGGTATTCGTAAATTATAATCCACTTAAATCAAGATTATAAAGATATAGTCTTATATAATATTTACTAAGAATGTAGTCTTGATAGAAATAAAATGCGACAATTAAATTTATGGGCTAACGAACCCTTAAGGCATATTTCCCAGGAAAATGGATCTTAAGGTATTCAGCGAACTTAGATTCTTTAGGATTAATAATTATTACTTCTCCCGTAAAATCTTCGCTCAAAGTGTGGGTTTTACATTTAGGACAGATTACTTCATTTTTAGTTATTAAATGACAATTTTTGCACGCTTTATCTTTCATAATTACTCATTTTTTTTTTTCTTATTCAGTATTATCTTCTACTTTATTTGGGTCTATTTGTTTTTCTTCTTCTTCTATATATATGTCTTCAAGATCATTTTCAATCCATTCTGCTTTACCCAAGAATTTCTGTCTCATTGTTAATCCAAGTTTCCCGCTCCTTCCCGTGCCTAAAGAAACTGCTATTATTTTTGCTCTTACTTCGTCATTTACTTCAAGGATTTTACCCGTTTCTTTTCCAATAAATCGATTTCCAACTTGTTCATATGAGATATAATCGTCACAAATCTGTGATACATGAACTAAACCATCTAGTGGTCCTAAGCGCACAAAAGATCCAAAATCAACGATCTCAACAACGGTGCCCTCTACAACTTCTGAAACAGTTGGTTTGAATGTAAGTATTGTGAATTCTACCTCATGGAAGGTATTTGCATTACCCGGAATAATTATACCTTTTCCCACATCGAGCACATCTACGACCGCAATAACGAAACCATAATCTCGGGTTATAATACCTTCATAATCTTCTGAAAGAATGATTCTAGCACTTACTTCTTTCGCTTGACCAAACAAAAATGGAGGTATCTCTATCTTTCCTTCGATTGTGTAAAGTTTGAACATTTGAATAGACCTATCTGCTAAAATAATGAAATTTAATGAAGTTAAGTAATTTATTATATGAATAAAAAAATTAATAGTTTGTGATTTTATTATCATAAACTAATGAGAATTAGATTTCTTTTATCTAATCTTAAATTTTCTATTTTCTTGTTAAAGAGAGTCGAATAGGTCTAAAATCTGCTATTTGTTGTATGCCAGATTTAACTGAAGGATCGTTTTCAAGTAAATTTCTTGCTTCTTGTTCTGTTTCTGCCTCAAGAATTATAAGCCCGAATGGATCTTCGGTTATCAACGTTGGTCCCGCTAAATATAATTTTTTTTGTTCTAGTAATGATTTTAGATAAAGGAAATGATCTTCCATTATTTTATCTTCATTTTCCATTGGATTTGTAAGAAAGTCTTGACGATAAGGCTTGATAATCGCATAGTAATAATTATTTTCAGTCATTATAATTAGTTATTACTAAAGTGTTTTAAAAAATCTTTACTACTATGATATTAATCAATGAAAAAAAGA
Organism: Promethearchaeota archaeon; assembly: GCA_019058425.1. Classification (GTDB taxonomy): domain Archaea; phylum Asgardarchaeota; class Lokiarchaeia; order Sigyniarchaeales; family SOKP01; genus Loki-b32. The sequence continues at coordinate 1,548 of JAHPYZ010000056.1, read as the reverse complement.
TTAAACTTTTTTATAGAATTTATTTAAAAAGCCAATGTTTTAAATTAGGTAAAATTAATGAACATTTTTAAAAAAATGAGTTGTAAAAGATGAGTATAGAGGAATTACAGAAAGATTTGAGTCTTGATGAATTAATAATGCTTTATAAAAAGATGTTATTAATTCGTGAATTTGAACAAAGAATTACAAAAGACGCGGGCAAAATTAAATCTCCTTTAGTGCACACATATACAGGTGAAGAAGCTATAGCTGTTGGAGTTTGTGCTGCTATTAATGATAATGATTACATTACTTCTACACATAGAGGTCATGGTCATTTTATAGCTAAAGGTGGTGACATAAATTCGCTAATGGCAGAAATTTTTGGAAAGGAAGGAGGAATTTGTAAGGGACGCGGTGGTTCGATGCATGTTGCTGACTTTTCTAAAAATATGCTCGGTGCAAACGGTATTGTTGGAGCAGGTCCTCCATTAGCCCTTGGAGTCGCCTTAGCTTCAAAAATGAGAAATGAGGGGAAGGTTGTCATTACTTTTTTTGGTGATGGTGCTGCAAACCAAGGAATGCTTCATGAATCAATGAATCTTGCTGCTATTTGGAAACTTCCAATAATATTTGTTTTAGAAAATAACAAATATGGGTGGAGCACTCCTGTGGATTATGCCACTGGTGTGAAGGATCTATCAATTCGAGCTCAAGGATATGGAATGAAAGGCTTTACAATTGATGGTAATGATATTACCGAAGTATATAGAGCTACGAAAGAAGCTGTTGATTTAGCAAGGAAAGGTGGAGGACCTACGTTAATTGAATGCAAAACTTATAGGTGGCAAGGTCAAACTACAATGGATGCTGACAAATATCGTTCAATTGAAGAAAAAGAAGAATGGAAGAGAAAATGCCCAATTGAAGCATTTAAAATAAAACTTATCAAGAATGAAATTATTGATCGCGCTATAATTCAAAAAATTAAAGAGGAGACTGTAGAAGAAATTGAGCAAAGTATAAAATTGACTAAGAAAAGTTCAAAACCGGATATTAATACAGTCTTAGATGATGTTTATAAAAATTCAATGAATATGGGAGGAACTTAGAATGACTGAAGAAACTAAAACTATGCGAGGTCTAGAGGCTATAAGATTAGCTATTGATGAAGAAATGGAACGTGATGAATCTGTGTTCTTAATAGGTGAAGACATAGGAAAGTATGGAGGGGCTTTTTTTGTAACAGAAGGTTTATTGGAAAAATATGGTCCTGAGAGAATTCGTGAAACTCCTATTAGTGAAAATGCGATTTTGGGGTGTGCCGTTGGTGCAGCTATGGTAGGAATGCATCCTATCGCAGAAATTATGTTTGCAGACTTTTTAACTGTATGTATGGAGATGATTGTAAATCAGGCTGCAAAAGCAAGGTATATGTATGGAGGTCAAATTTCTGTTCCAGTTACTATTCGAGTTCCATTTGGAACTGGGATAATGGGAGCTGCACAACATTCACAATCTTTTGAATCATGGTTTATGCATGTACCAGGTCTGAAAGTTGTTTTACCC
>JAHPYZ010000055.1 GCA_019058425.1 Promethearchaeota archaeon | reverse complement strand
TCTTCAATCATGACGGTCCTTTTTATGTAAGACTACCAAGAGGGTCTTTCCCTAAAATCCATGAAGATAAATACAAATTCAAATTAGGAAAACCAGATCTTCTAAAAGAGGGGAAAGATATATGCTTAATTGGAATTGGATATGGAAGTATATTAGCATATCAATCTGCTTATCGAATCGAAGAACAACTAAAAACTTCCATTAAGGTCATCAACTTCCCGACTATTAAACCCATTGATGAAAAATCTCTATTAAAAGAGATAAAATTTGTGAAGGGAATAGTTATAATAGAAGAGCATAATATTTATTGTGGTTTTGGAAGTATTATCGCTAGAATAATTTCTGAAAATAATCCAAAAACTATCAAATTCATGGGAATAAATGACTCCTTTGGCGAATCAGGAAAAAGAGAAGTTCTATTAAATTCTTATGGTCTAAATAAGAAGAAAATTTATGAAAGTATTCAGCAATTAATTAATAATAAATAATTTAAAAATTAATAGTAATAAAATTAGTCTTTAAGATATTAAGTAAGTTTATATAGAGATCTTCCATCCGATGTCTTATTAAGAAATTTAGCTTTAGTTAAACAAGAATTTTTTATAATATAATCTGTAAATTGAGTTGGAGTGAAATTCCGATAAACACTAGAGTTTTTAAACTCATTAGGGTTATGAGCTCCAAAAAATAATTCTTTTACCTTTAGACGTTTTAAAAATTCAGTCAGTTTCATAAAAGTTCTTTTTCTAACAATTAGATTATGAAATATATTAAGTGCCAAAACAACATCAAAAACTAGTATATTGTTTCTATTATAATTAAAAATTGAATCTGAAATAATTTTAAACTGTTTTAATTCAGCAATTTTTATTTTTTTTAGAAAATGGCGATAAATTGGATTAATCTCTACAGCAAAGCAATCAAATCCTTCATTTTCAAATTTAAGGCAATTATATCCAAAATTTGCGCCAATATCAAGGAGATTCCCATTAGTAATTGAAAGATTTTCTTTTATTCTTTTAAATCGCGAATCACCATATTTAAAAGGAAAATCTTGTAAATCAGGATGGGTAATTTGTTGGTAAAGTCTTCCACTGCGAGAAAAATATTTTAAATCTTTCTTAAATTTTATCCATTTTTTATGTCTCGATTTTATTTTAAATGGGATTTCTTCTGCCTTAAGTAATTTCCAAAGTATAAATATATGTTCTCCTTCTGATAATAAGAAATGACCGTCTCTGTTAATATTTAAGACAATTTCATTGAAAATACCTGGGATTCCTAATTTTTCAAACCATTCATAATAATTTGAAAACTCTAATTTGAGTTTAATACTTTTTTCGATCATATACTCATATAAATGATCTAACTTTTTAAGGTACTGATCCCATTCTCCTTTATTTTTGCATCCAAATATTTCATTACCACTATTAATCTCCCTCAAGATTATATTATAATACTCAGTTTCTTCCCATTTCTTAACTTTTTTATATTTTTCTTTAAAAGATTTATATACCTCTAAATTTTCAATTAGCTTTTTAGATTTATCCCAATTGCCTCCGATTATTGGTGATTTATCATTTTTATTAACCTTTTTTAAAATGTAATTTATCTTATTAGGATTTATCCAATAAATTTTATCATTGTTAGTTTTAGTAAATTCATAATTTAAATTTCCCCTTATTTCTTGAAATTTTTTTCCTATCATGAACTTTATTCTGTGAATAACAGACCATACGATTACGAGTGGCTTTCCAATTAAAGGAAAATAATCATTAAGATCAAAAACAAAATACTGCAATCGGGTAATTATTTTTCTCCACATCATTAATAATCAGTTATCACAAATATTCCTAAATTCTTAAACCTTATCTAAAGGAAGTGTTGTCTATTAAGGTAGAAGTTATTAGTCTAAAAATCAATCTTCTACTCTTAGTTTTTCCAATAAATAATGTTTTATCTAAACAAGAATTGTTTATGATAAAATCTACCATTTTCTTAGGATTAACTGCTAAATCAGACTGGAATTTTTTTTTTTCTCTTTCTTGTTTAACTCCAAGAATTAACTCATTGATTTTAAGGCCTTTCAAAAATTGGATTAATTTCTCGTATGATTCTTCATTACAAAGTAAATTTTTAAATCCATCTAACGCTAAGACGACCTCAAATTTTAAATCTTTATCATTACAATAATCAAATATAGATGTAGTAACAATCTTAAAGTGCTTATTTTCGATTTTCTTTAGCTTTTTTAAAAGAGGTGTGTATAAAGGATTATTTTCAATAGCAACACAATCATATCCTAAATCCTCAAATTTATGACAAAAATATCCTAATTGTGCTCCGATATCTAATAATTTTCCTTTAATATTTGATATATTATCTTTTAACATTTTAAATGGAATTTCTCCAAGCTTAAAAGGGAGGATTCTAAGATCAGGATGAGAAATCATTTCTTTATAATTTACTCTTTGGTTTTTTTTAAGAAATTGAATTAAATTTGCTCTAAATTCCATCCAATTTTTATGTCGTACAATGAGAGTTACTGGGATTTTTGGAATATTAAGTATTTTTGCAATAGAAAGTCTATGTTTACCATGACCAGTTAATAATTGACCATTTCTTCCAACATCTGCAGAAATATCATCTAAAATTGTTGATATATTTGTTCTTGTGAACCATCCTCTGTGTTTAGAAATTTCCCGCTTAGATTTAAATCCTTTTTCTTTAATATCAAAATATAATTCCTCAAATCTTCTAAATCTCTCATCAATTATCTTTATGATTTTACTTTGGGAAGATTTTTTTTCAAGTTGACGCTCTAACAATCCCTCATAATATTTAGTCTGTTCCCACTTTTTATCTTCTAAAAATCTTTCTTTAAAAGCCATATAAAAAATAGATTCTTCAAATAAGTTTTTCTTCGAATCCCAATCTCCACCTAAAACTCGAAGATAGTTACCCCATTTGTCAAACCTTATTCCTGAAACGTATTGTAATTTTTCAGGATTTATCCAATACGTTTTTTCAAAATATAATTTACCGTAATTCAAACGTGATTTAAATAATAAGAATTTCTTTTGGATCAAGAATTTAATATTATAACAGAAATAGTACACATGCCTTAAAAAAATTCCTAAAAATGGATGTTTATCTCTTAGTGTAAAAAAAAAATTTCTATAGTTAACAAATTTGGTTCTTAAGTTTCTAGAAAGGTATTTTTTCATATGTTTTATAGCAGGTTTTAATCTAACATTTCAATTAGTCTATTTTAATAAAATAAATAGAATAATATTTTTTATAATTTTAATATCTGCTTAATTATAAAAATTTAAAAAAAATTTTTTTTAATAGAATAAAAGCACAAATTAGTATTTTTTATTTGGTAAATATCCCATTTTATCTAATGCTTTAATGATTAATTCTGTACTTTCTTCAACATTTTGTTTATCAGTTTCGACAAGAATATCCAATTTGTTTGGTTCTTCGAAAGGATGATCAATACCAGTAAAATCCTTTATTTCTCCTGCTCGTGCTTTTGCATACATTCCCTTAACGTCTCGACTTTCACATTCTTCAAGAGAACACTTCACGTAGACAAGTATAAAGGCTCCAATTTCATTTCGAGAATAAGAACGGATTTTATTATATGGGGATACAAAAGAAGCTAAAACTGCAACGCCATTCCGAGTCAAAAGTTTAGCAACAAAAGTTACTCTCTCAATATTCATGTTTCTATCTTCCTCTGAAAATCCTAAATCTCTTGTGAGACTTTTTCTCACAATATCCCCATCAAGTCTTTCTACTTTCATTCCTCTCGCTTTTAAATTATCAGCGACAGCATCAGCTAAAACAGACTTTCCCGAACACGGAAGTCCTGTAAACCATAATGTAAAACCTTTATGTTCCATTTTTTTTTCATTTTATTTGTTTTAAAAATTTATGATAGATCCTTCCATATCTTTAGGAATATCAACTCCTAAAATCTTAAGAGACGTTGGAGCAATATCAAGTATGCTCTTAACGCCTAAATTTTTCCCTGACTTACTCTTTGGATTAAATATTATATAAACACCATCCCAATCATGAACCGCATCATCTGGACCTGTATCATTTTCATCTAGATACATAGATTCATATCCAACTGTTCCAGCAGATCTCCAATTTAAGTTATCAAAATAAACCATAAGATCTGGTGCATCACCCCTAATTACCTCATATAATTGTTCAGGTTTATAGATAATCGTGTTCATAGGATTGCCATTATTATCTTTTATCGATTTCAATTTTTTGATGATTTGATCTCTCAATTTTTCATAGTCTTTTTTTCTAATGATTCCATGAGGCTCTCTCCCCTTAAGATTCAGAAAAACTCTAGCATAGTAGCCTCCCCATCCCCAAGCATATGTCTTATCCCAATCAACATCTGCATCTGCTAATCTTGTTCTTGGTTTTGGTTTTGTTTTAAATTTTAATAACCCAAGACTTTCTAGAGCCATGTTTATGCATACTAAACCTTTCATAGCTTTTGCGCCATGATCAGATACGATCATAGCAATAGTATTTTCATCAATCAAATCTAAGATTTCTCCAATTTCCAGGTCAAGATATTGATAAAACTTTTTCATTTCACCTTCAAATTCATTTTCAGGTTTATATTTCATGTGTGTTTTATCATAATATTTCCAAAAAGCATGATGAAATCGGTCTAAACCTATAATTACAAACTTAAAATAATCCCATTCCTTATTTAACATTAAATATTTTACCGTTTTAAATTGAACTCTTGTCATCTCATAAATCTCTTTTAATAAGAGATTCTTATCTTCCACTCTGAAATTAGCATCTAAAATATATGTACCAACATGTTCTTTAATTTCTTCTTTTAATTCTGGTGGATATGTAAAATTGGATGTTATATCTGGTGTAATAAAACATGAAACCAGACAGCCATTTATAGGTTGAACAGGAAATGTTGGAGGGATTCCTAGAATACAGGATTTCAGACCGTTTTCCGCAATTATGTCCCAAACCTTTGGGTCTTTTATTTTATAAGATGTTGCTATCCAATAATCATCATATGAATTCTCTTTTCGATGTCGAAATCCATAGAGTCCTAACGTTCCAGCTTTTTTACTTGTAGACATAACCATCCAAGCTGGTATTGTAATAGGGGGATTACAAGTTCTTAACTTTCCATGTACTCCACTTTTCACCATTTTTTTAATATTAGGACAATCATCTAGAAAATCTTCGAATAAAGTTTTAGGTGTAGCACAATCTAACCCAATAATTACTAACTTTTTGTTGATTTTACTCATTTTGAAACATATCCTAATTTTATATAGGTGGGGAAAAAAATTTTTAAGATACAAATGGATTCTCATACTGTAAAATAACTTTTGCAACTTCAGGACGCATTACTTCCACATCAGGGGGTGTTCCTGATTGTAATGCTGCTCGAATTTCTCTTCCAGCAAAATAATTATGCATCTCTGGGGGATGAGGACATATTTTATCATTAACTACAGCATTACACTTGCTACATTTTGAAAATGATCTAAATTTGATTGGTTCGATTCCTAAATCAGGGAAATTTTCAAAAATTTTGTGAGCATCATATGGACCATAATAGTCACCCACTCCCGCATGATCTCTTCCAATAATTATATGATCACATCCATAGTTTTTTCTCGCTATAGCATGGAATATGGCCTCCTTAGGACCAGCATATCTCATTTCAGTTTCAAAAGTACTCAACACAACTCTTTCTTTTGGATAATATTCATTAATCAACTCTTGGTAAGCTTTTATTATGACTTCATCTAGGAAATCGCCTACTTTTTTCTTCCCAATTACAGGATTAATAAACAGTCCATCAACATAAGTTAAACCTGCTTTTTGTACATATTCATGTCCTAGATGAGGGGGATTTCTCGTTTGAAAAGCAACCACTCTATCCCATCTTCTTTGTTTGAAAAGAACTCTAGTTTCTATAGGTTTAAGATCCAATTCTGGAAATACAGATGCAGGTTCATTAATTATAAATATATCTCCACCAATTAATCTTTCCTTCATGTTAAAAACAGAATCAACACCTGGATGATCTCGATCTAGTGTCCCATAAACTTTCTTTGCAAATTCATTTTTATCATAACTAAAAATATCTTCAATATCCATAAGGGCTATTGGATGTCCAGTTGAATCTTTTAATATAACTCTATCATCCACTGAAAGTAATTTTGCTTTTGTTTCTGAAACATCTAATACAATTGGAAAAGGCCAAGCAACATTATTTTCTAAATACATGTGTTCAAGAACATATTTATAATTATTTTCATGCATAAAACCTTCTAATGGGCTAAAAACTCCAAATCCTATGTTCTTGATTACTTTAATCGTTTGAGGATTTACTTCAATTGTTTCAAATTCATTAATCTCTCTTAAAATTCTCTCTTTTTCCACTTTTGGTAAATTTTTATTAATTAAACTACCACCATGAGGTTGTATCATCTGATTCTCCTCAGTTTATATTAAATTTCTTAGTCAATATACCCCAAATCTCTTAGTCGTTGTTTTACTTTTTCTTCTTCTTCCTTTGTAAAGGCTTGTTTGGAACGTTCTTCTGATTCAATTGATGATAATACTTGTCTAAGGACGTAGGTTACATAACTTGAGACTGAAGAAAAACCAGTACCTTTCATTCGTTCTTTTATTTTCTTAGCAAGAGGTTTAGGTATTGAAACTGTTGTATATTCAACTTTAATATCATTATCTTCCATTTTCTTTTCATTTTTCTTTTATAGAATTAAATTCTAATACAATAATTAAAAACTATTATAATATTTAAAATAATAATATTTGATTAAATATAATTAACCTTAATTAAATATAGAATATCAGAAATATTACTATTTAATTGTTTTAGATTTCAATTTTTTAAATTCCAATATATTAAACATCTTGAAATATTTTAATTTTTAATTATATAATTTTATATTTGAATTGTTTAACTAGATTGAAATTAAATTAAGTTTAAATTTATGACATTTATTCAAAATTATAAATCCTAATTATATATGAAAGATAGAACATTACTAATCCAAAAAGTTATCAACCAATTAAAAGCAGATTATTATTTAGAAATAGGCATTAACTATGGTATAAATATTCTTAATGTTATATGTCCCAGAAAATTAGGTGTGGATCCACGTGTTAGGATAACTCCTAGAAAAAAAATTTTTTCATATTTCAAAAATCCTTCAAATTTATTTAATCGTTTATATCCCTGTACTAGTGATAAATTCTTTGAAAATAATGAAAATTTCTTAAAGAAAATTGGATTGGATGTGGTATTCATTGATGGTTTACATACTTATGATCAATCATTAAGAGATGTTTTAAACACTCTCAAATTCTTAAATGACAATGGTATAATAATTATGCATGATGTTAACCCTATTTCAAAAAGATCGGCTCAATTTGGGCGATTAGGAGATACTTGGAAAACTATCATTCATTTAAGATCTAAACATAATGATCTAAAGATATTTGTTTTGGAGTGTGAAACAGGTATAGGGATAATTACCAAGGGAAAACCTAAAAACACATTAAAACTAGATCCTTCTGAAATTAAAAAACTAACCTATGAGGATCTTCGAAGAAATCGAAAAGAATATTTAAATCTTAGAGATTCTGATTACTTTTTTAAATTTCTCAAATCTCTTAGAAGCAATACTCAAATTACTCTCTTTTCAAAAATTCTATATGATTTTATTCTAAAAACTCTCTTCAGATTCAAACCTTTATTATATTTATATAAAACAATCCCGTAAAGACGATAGTTATTTGATAATACATATAATAAAATAAATCATTTTTTACGAAAAGTTAATGATATATGAGAATGGTAATGATTTTTAAATTTTGGAGTTTTAATTGGGTGTTCAAAACAAGAATTCCAATCTACCTCTTCTAAGAGATATAATTTTTTTTTTTTAAGAGAGTTTATTATTAATTGTAATTCTTCAAGAGTAAAAAAATCATATCGTCTATGGTATTGAAAAATATGTTTATTTTTTTTAAAATATCTTAGGATTTGTTGTAATGGGTTACTTTTATATATTTTAACTCCTCTATCAGAAAAACTAAATCTTTTATGAGGTAAATCGTTTTTTTTTTTTGTTTTGATATTAGATTTCGTTGAAAATTTGCCTTTTATTCTATCAATAAACTCGTATAAAATTTGAGTATAATTTCGAATTTTATCATATTTTATAACAAATTCTGTAGTAAAGCAAAAAATTCCATTAATCTTAATATGATCTGCTATTTCTAGAAATAATTTTTTTTTTTTATGATATGATGTATATAAGTGTTCGAGAGAAGATATACTATATATTATGTCAAATAATCCTAATTTAGACAAATCTTTTTTAGATTTTAGATTGATATTTAGATACTTCACATTTGTTTTAAAATTTTTATAATGGCAAAATCCCTGTGGATTTTTTTCTATATACTTAACTAGAGAAGGGTTCCAAAAATAAGGTGAATCATAAATATCAGAGGCATAAACGTCTGCTCCGAGTTTATCAAATACAAACAAACTTCCTTCAAATCCTGCTCCTAATGATAAAATTTTCTTATCGTTTAGTTTGTCATGTAAGATATATGAAATACATGCTATTACTTGAGTGTATTCCCAAATTTTTTGTAATCCTCGAATTTTAATATTAGATGGATTTAAATATTCTTCTCCAATATTTCCTTTATATTTCCATAAATATTTCCAATATCTTAATAAGATATCAGGGGATTGGATTTTCCAATTTTCAAAATTTTCTGGATCCTTTGGAGGTAGGATATCCAAATTTAAATCCTCATGGATTAATTGAAATATTTTAATCCAATAATCATCACTAAAAGATTTAGATGTAGTACAAGTATTAATTATCATCTTTAGTACATAATTAATAATTTTTTAAAATAAAAGTATTTATAGCTTATTAAAACACTTTAAATTTTTAAATTAAAGACACAAAATTAATGCTAGTTCATAAGTTTATTTTATTAGAACTCCAATTCCTGCCCAATTTTGATTTTTATTTTCAATAATTTCTTTGTAATTAAATTGAGTCTTAACTTCGTTCCAAAATTTATTTACATTAATCTTCAAATGAGGGGGATGTATGACAATATCATGAAATGCGATAATACCTTTATTCTTAACCAATGGACTGTACATCTTAAAATCTCTTTTTACCCCATTATATGAATGATCTCCATCAATAAACAGAAAATCCAATTTATTCCCACCTAACAAAGATTTAACCTTTTTCAATGTAGATTGGTTATGAGAATTCCCTCTAATTAAATGTAATTTTTGTTTTGGTAAAGAAAATCTCTTTATTACCGGAATACGCCATTCTGAGTATCCTCCGCCATGAGAACCCCCTGGTAAATCAACACTTATTAGAATTCCCTCTTTTGATACAACTCTCGAATATAAAAATAGAGTTCCCCCATTAGCAGTCCCTATTTCAAGCATATATTTTACATTTTCTTTACATATTAAGTTCAATAATTCTGAAATCTCGCCACTAATTTGGCGAGGTCTAATAATATCCATACTGGATTGAAATATAAATTTCATAAGATATTTTACAGAATATTCTTGAGGAAAATTTTTGAGTTTTATAATGACTAAAAATGTCTTTAAGATTTTCTTTAGTTTATAAATTGGATTTTTAAGTAATATATTAATTCTACCTTCTTTGGTAATGGTAATAACATAGTAATACATTTTTCTTAAAAATTCTAACATTATATTATAAGAGTAAGTTGTTTGACTATTCATTAAAAATTTATTTGAACATTTAAATCAGGTAACTAATTAATATTTTTCTAGATATCAAAATTTAGAATTTAATGTATTAAAATCTTGGATTTTACATATTTTTTAAATATCTTTATGATCCTAGAAAATGGAAAATTTCTCAATTCAATATCCTCTTTAAAATGAAACCATATTTTATAGATTTTATAGAATCTTAATTTCCTTTTTAAAATATAAGAAAAAATACCTTCTAGTTTTATTTTCTTTTTGATAAACAATTTGTAGTAATCTATTTGCATCCTTTTTAATGATTGTTCTTGTTTTGAACCAGCATAATGAATTATATATGATTGTAGTCTATTTTGACATTTATTCCAAGGTTCTGAAAAGAGAGACATATGATTAAATTTATATGAAAGACTATAGATTTTAAATCTTAATTTTCTTATAGTGTAATTCAAGAAAGTTTGTTCTCTGTCATCTACATTTATATTTTTCAAAATTTCTAAATCTTCATCAGTAGTATAAAATATTTTCCTATGCTGTTTAGAAGTCAATATTATACCTGCATTAATATATCCTGAAGACCAACCAATATTACCTAATTTATCTTGAATAATTTTTATTCTATTCCTTCTATTTGATTTTCTTGTTCCTTTGTCTTCAAATACAGCGCCAATTTTTTCTTCAGGAACAATACTAAACAAATTAGGACAAATTGGAGTAATTATTACATCCCAATCTAATCTCAATATTCTATCATATTTCTCGAATAGATCATAAATCTGGTTTTTCTCAAACATATTAAAGATGTTATTTCTTTCATAGTTTTCACTATATTTTCTTTCTGATATAATTTCAAGTGGAATGTTATATTTATTACAGTATTCCAATATTGATCTTCTACTAATCTCCCAAATTTCACTTTGGCCTATCGCAATTACCACGATAGCACACTTTTTTCCTATACTACTTTCCATATCTTTCTTTTGCATTTGATTTTGATAATTTGTTATAAAATTCAGAATTAATTCTATTTCATAATTATAAATTAATACTACTTATTTGATATAATCTTATAAAACAAATTACAGAAATATGGTAAAATTCATTTGATTTAATTTATTGTTTTAAATAAAAACCATAAATTTCTAAATTTAATCAAATTCATACATTGAATCTAATTGATTGATAAATGAAAATAATAGGATTATTTGTTGCTTGGGCTGCAGAAGATTGGGTTGATTATAGTATAAGGCAAAGCTTAGAGTTTGTAGACGAGCTAATCATAAGTATTGGACCATTTCATACACATTTAAGAAATATAGAAGACAACACGTTTGAAATTGCTAAAAATTACTTTAATAATAAAAAAACTAAATTTATAAGTAGCATATGTTTGCCTGAAAACACCATTAACCAGAATCGGTGTATTACATTAAACAAAATGATTGAAATCAGTGATTTCATTGAAGAAGGAAATTTGATATGGTTATTAGATACCGATGAATTTTATTCCAAAGAAGCTATAAATGAAATTAAAAGTTTCATAAAAAAAGTTTGTGATTTTGATGAAATTCAATTAATTACTCGCATGTTTTGTATGAACTTTAATTATTACGTGAAAACCTTCCCTACTAAAATATTTAAAATCACAAATCAAAAACCTAGATTTATCTCTCCTATCAAATTATCTTATAAATCAAGAAAAAACTATGTATTACTTAGAAATAATCCAATCTTCAATTATAGTTTATTAACAGGAGAACAAACTATAGGAATTAAATGGATTTTAGAAAAAAATTATAAACGTTTTCTTTGGTTAAGGAAGATATATAATAAGTATGATCCCGAAAATGAAACATACTGGATGGAAAAAAATGAAGAATTATCAGGTAAAAAGCGGTTTTTTTATCCCACTCTTAGTGTTGTTGAGAATTTTGGCTATGGCTTGATGACTTATGAAGGAAAACACCCCGAAATTATAGAAAATAGTTCAATAAAAAAGATCTTAGATTTTAGAGATTTTACGAAACGGAAGAATAATTATCAAAGTTATTTGAAAACAGTAAAGACTATAATCCTTGAAAAAAAAAAGTTTAAGGTAAATAATTTAATAAATATATTTTTTTCTCACATTCAGAACCTTTATAATAAAATTCTTATCAAATTTTATCCTTATCTAACGAAAAAAGTAAAGAAAAGGATTAAACATTTAATTAGAAGTAATTTGATAGTTAAAAAATTCAATTACGGGTTTCAAATTTTCAAAAAGTTTAGGTAAATCAATTTTTTCCTTTATAAAGAAACCATTGTATACAGATTGCCAATTCCTCCATTTTGCTAATTCTCCTTTATCAATTTTACTATATCTCTCCTTTTTTGTTATATTTCTCATCCTTTTATAAAAAAATTTCATTTGTTCATTATAAGAAATCTGTAGAAAATCACAAAGTTTCAAAATCGTAGATTCGAAGTTAGAAAGTATATCTTCCATTTTTAACAAAAAAACTCTATTAGGAAATTCTATAATTAATTTTTGATATATTTCAAACATTTTAAAGACATTATTTACTGAACCTTCTGGAGTGGCATCAAAAATATATTTATTTGAATCACCCCCCTGAGCATATGGCATACCTCGTCTCATCTTTGATATAATGATATCTCTTGGATCCCGAATTGTCCAAATAACTTTCATATGTTTATCATGTGTCATTAAATTTTTTAAGGCGGGATATTCAAAGTCTTGGGTATCTGGACCTTTCGTCAGATAATCCTTAGGCCACTTTTTTCTCTGAAATAAGTTTTTTGTAATAATTTCGTCTGAAACTCTTAATTGTTTTGAGAATGCTAAAATTTCTAGAGCCATATTTGTACCACTACGACCAGCACCAATAATTATAACACTCAAAATTCAAACTCTCTTTCAATTTATATATTTTAAAAATTAATCTTCAGATTTATATTCTCATCTAAAACTAATATGTCAATTGTTTAGGAATTATTTATTTCTTAATTCTAACTTGGTAGTTCCCTTTTAATATTGCTCTGAAATTATTTATGAAAATTATTTAATAAAGTAAAATTCTTTTCTTATAATAAAAAGGATAAAATAGATAGATTAAACAGATCACTTCACGAAAGGTTAATATATGAAAATTTTACTTATCACAGATAATTTTTATCCAAATCTAGGTGGGATAGCCCACACTTTAACCACTTTCTGTAAAGAAATTAGAAAAACTAATCATACATTATTCGTTATTAACCCTTATTTTAAAGCTACTTATATATTTAACATCTTAAAAACACAAGAATATGGGTTAAAAAACATAATTCAAATTGTACGAAATAAGAAAAAAATACGTTATTTTTTGATTTCAATCGTTAAAACCTTAAAGGATAAAAAAATTAACTTAACTGACAGAATTAATCTGATTTTATATCTATTTTCTAAACCCAAATTATTACTACAAGTATTAGATAATCTTGTTGATTTATATTCTTATTCAAAAAAATTAGATATAGATCTTATATTCACCGCTCACTCTGGCAACATTTTACCTTTATCCTTTATGTTATCAAGATTATTAGGAAAAAAAATCATTACAATGGCACATGGACTTGATTTTCTCATACAAAGCTATTTCTCTCTCAAGACTTATTATTTTAAAAATGTCGATAAGGTAATTGTAAGTAGTAATTGGATTAGAAAATTATTCTTAAAGATCCAGAAATTAGATCAGCACAAAATCGAAATTGTACATCGTGGTATATCTTTACCAGATTTTAAGATAGAAAAATCTAAAAATCAATTAAGGCAAGAGTTTAATATCTCAGAAAAAACTTTTGTTATTTTAAGTGTAGGGCGTCACATATCAAGGAAAAAATTCGATTTAGTAATCAAGGCAATATCCGAATTAAAAAAAAGAGATCCTCAAATTGATATTAAGTATTTATCTATAGGAACTGGTCCAGAAACATCGTATTTAAAAGAACTGTCATCTGAGTTAAATTTAACTAATAATGTTGAATTTCTGGGGTCTTGTGATATGATAACAAGAAATAAATTCTACAAATTATCTGATATATTTATAATGCCCGCAATAACGGAAAAAAAAACCATAGAAGGGTTTGGGATTGTTTTTATTGAAGCAAACTATTATAGAAAACCTGTTATTGGATCTTATTCTGGTGGGATGAGTGAGGCTATAATCAACGGGAAAACGGGTTTTTTAATAGAACCAAATAATTTGAATGATTTAGTTGATAAAATTATCTATTTATATAATAATGAAAAAGAAAGAGAAAAGATAGGAGAATATGGTTATAAAAGAGTCCTTTCTGACTTTAATTGGGAGTATCTAATTAATAATTATATAAGTATATTTGAAAGTGTTTTAGGTTCATAAACTTTAATTTCTTACACATTTTTTTAAAAATCTTAATCCTTTACGTATAATTCTATGAAACTTTGTTTCTTTATCAAAAAAACTTTCAATAAGGTTAATGTCTGAAACACTTACGATCTTAAAATAAATACAAAGCATAAAAAATAATAGTAAAAAAACTAAAAATGAGAAAACTTCAAAATAACTTAAGATTTCAAGATTCAAACTTTTAAAGACTAAATAAGTCAGGTTATTTAAAAAAAGCAAGCCTAAAAATAAAGAAAACAAAAGAGCACAGAAAAAAAATAAATATTGTAAAATAGTTTTGACAATACTCAATTTAATTTCAAAAAATTTATAATTATAAAACGTTGTAATAATAAATCCAAATATGGTAAAACACATAATTCCAATTAGTGCTCCTATTATACCAAAATATATTAATCCTAACAAGAAAAAAGCAATTCTAACAGTTACCATAACTAAATTGAAAGGAACTAAATATTTTACTTTATCACTTGCCTTTAAAAGACTATCAAAATATCTTCCTTGTACTCCAAATATCACAATAATTATCATCAATCTTAAGATAATCGTATATTCCAGATAAGATTCTCCATAAATTAAAAAGAGAAAAAGAGGCCCTAGAAAGTAAAGAAAGCCAGTTATTATCAAAATAATGAAAAGAGAATAATGAAAAAAGACTTGATAGGTTTTCGCTATTTGATCATATTTTTCGGTACTATATAGACCAGAAAATGCGATAGTTAAAGGTTTATTTATTGATCCAACAGAGCCCGTTGAGACTTCCCTATAATGATTTGCAATATTAAATCCGGTAACTACCGCTTTAGCTTCAAGAATTCCAATTGATTGAATTTGAAATTCATTATATAACATTGTTATAAAACTTTGGGTACTAATATGGCTTCCATAAATAGTGGAATTTTTAATAATTTCTTTAAACGTTAACTTTTCTTCATTGGTTCTTTTGTATTTTAATTTTAATACGAAAAAAATAATAAAACAATTTGCTATAAAAGGAATGGTTATGGAAATAACATTTATAATTGCTATAGTTTCTATTTGAATAGATCCAAAAAAGATGAACAAAAATATAAGAGCACTAATATTGATAATGAATTTAAATAGAGTTAATATGAACACAATATTAAATAAATTTAGGCTTCTATTTACTTCACTTAAGAATTTGTCTAATCCATTAATAAATATTAAAGGAGATAAAACAAATAATAAATTAATTGAACCATTAAGATTAATTCTGAATAAATTTTTGAAGAAAATAAAGATGAAGATGCCTCCAAGAAAAACAGAGGTAACTGAAATTAATTTTATATAAGTAGTCGTCTTGATGTAAGATTTTAACTTATTTATTTGATTTAAGGCGAGATATCTGGGAATATAATAATTAAGAGAAGAATCTAAACCTGGAGGTAAAAATGCTAATATTAAGGATGTTATTGTAATAACAGAAGTAGCTATTATTAAGAATCCCCACATTTCTTGACTTACTAATCGTGCTAGAAAAAAAGAAGTAATCATTGCCCCAAAGTAATTACTATATGTAATTAAGAAGGCAAATATAGAATTTTTAGCAAAAACTCTATGATCCCTACTAATTTTTCTTTTTTTCTCTCTTTCTAAATTATTACTCATTTCAAAACGATTCAGATTATATTAAATTAAAAAATATTAAATATTGAATTGAAAAATTAAAATTAAAGTTTTATATTGTTAATTTTCACAGTCCTAATAATCATTAATATCACTTTATTATCTAGACTTAGATTTAGAAACAGAAGGTATCTTTTTTTATTAATAGTTATTTCTTACATGCTCATTAGTAAATAAAGGAAATTTTTTACTATCTTTAATAATCATTTTTTTAAATACGGAAAATTGCTTCAGAAAAATTAGTTTGTACTTTACATTCTCTCAATCAATAGAATTTGGCTGAAAGAATTAAATAAAAAGACATATTTTCTCTCTTGATCATTTTTCATTTAACCATTAATTATATCTGAGTATTTGTTATGAATTTATTGAATCAATTTATTAATTTTATTAAAAATTTCTTAGATTTCATAAGTTCAATTTATATGATAATTTATGTTATTTTATTCATACTTATTTGTTATATTTTAATATATTTCCTAAAAGATAGGAAATCCATTAAAACTTTTATGAGTTTTGAAGATTCAGAAACTATATCACTAGAAGATCTAAAAATAAATCCATTAGTAAATATTATTGTACCTGCGTGGAAAGAGGGGTATTTATTTAAAGATTGTTTGCTTTCGATTGAAAATTTATCTTATCCAAACATAAAAGCAATTGTAAATGCTGGAGGAAACGAAGAAACTCTCGAAATTGCTAACTCATTTAAAAAAAAAGAAAATTTTATTATCTTATACCAAATTAAAGGAGCAGATAGGCCTTCTTTAGGAAAAATAAAAGCCATAAATGAATGTTTAAATTACGTTTCAGAAGGCATTATTTATTTTATAGATGCTGACAGTTATTTAACAGATGAAATTCTTCTAAGAATGATATATCCGATAATAAATCTTAATGAAAATATGGTTGTCGGAGGAGTAAGACCTTTAGAAAAACAAAAAAAAAAACCTTTAGTAAAATATTTGATGTTTGATAGGTTTTATAGCCCAAAAACGAGATTTTCTAGACATGTTTCAACACCTCCTATAACAGGCCAATCATTTTGTTTAAAATATGAAGTACAAAAATCTATTGGAAGATTTACTGAACATAAAAAATTTGCTACGGATAGATCAATGGGAATTGATGTTTATTCGAAAGATTTTTCCTCATACGTACTCTATGATTATCAACATCGAATTTTTGTGGATTACTCAGCCTCTATTAGCGAATTAATACACCAAAAGACAATATGGATTGAAAATTCATTAATATTTTCATATAAACATAAAAAATTTGAGTTAGTGAAGTTTATTGTTTCATACTTCATTTCATTATATTTATTTTTATTTCCTTTATTTTTATTCATACATTTTGGATTATTCTTTATAGGTTTGATGATCTTATTGAACCTGTATCTCCAAAAAATAAGAAAATTGCTTTTCTTTATTAGTGTCAATAATCATGAATTTTATGAAAAGTATGGAGTAGGATTCTTTATTAAATTAGTTTTTTATATATATATTGAAACTGCTATTGTTATAAGAATCCCATTTCATTTTTGGATTTTTTTAAAGAAACTTAGAAAATAAAGATTATATTTTTAAAATAGTAAATCTAAACTTGCCTGAAACGGTGAAATTGAAAATTTATTTACTATAGGAGTTTTCATATAATTATTATTATTTCCATAAGTCAGATATTGTATATCGATATTTTCCTGAGAATGATGGATTAATGTAGTCAACATATTTAAAATTAATTATACAATTGTCTCCCATAACCATTAGCATCTTGTTTTTTAAATCTTCTTCAATGGAGGAAGATAACGGTTTCTTATTCAGAGTTACAATACTTATATCGATCAAATTAACAGTTTTTTGATATACTTGGAATTGCTTAACATTCTCCTTAAAATAGAATAGATGAGTAAAGAAATCACCATATATTAATTCTCCAGCTTCATTTTTAAAAAAATCAATAATTCGACCTTGAACATTATTTAATCTGACTAATCCTCTTTCACATGAACAAGGCGAATAATTAATAGAACCAAAATCCCCAATTTTATATCTTATTAGGGGCATAGTATAATTTATAAGATCAGTAATGATAATATTTCCCTTTTCATTTTCCGGTAAACTTTTATCATTATCATCAAGGATCTCAATATATTTTTGATACATATTAAGATGGATCTTACTACTCTTCTCACAACTACTCCCTATTACAGAGACTTCTCTTGTTCCGTATCTATTATAGACTTTAGTATTAAAAACATCTTCAATAAACTCTTTTACCTCCTCAGTCAAAACACCTGCAGAAGTTATTATTGATTTCAGCTTATGGATATCTAAATTATGACGTCTTATAAATTTCGTCATTTCATATATAGATTGAATATATGCCAGCATTACTTTTGGCTTTTTTAAGTTAATTTCTTGAATATGTCGATAAATTGTATTAGCCGTCATTTTGAAAGAGTTTTGAAAGATAATATTTCTAAAATATTTTGTAATAAATGCTTGAACTCTGCTTTCTGATAATTTTAATAAATCACTTTCATTTCCCCAGAGTTTAACTAATTTATCTCCGACGTTATAATCACCAATTTCATTGAATATTGTTTTACCGCAAAAATTAAGAATCCTAAGTTTTCTACTCTGAATAAATTTTACTGGTTCTCCCGTAGTCCCGCCTGATGTATTTATTGAATATCTAATATTTTTTAGGTTCACATGTAAAGAATTCCAATTATTTCTAAGGTGTTCTTTAGTTAATATAGGAAATTTCTTTATGTCTTCAAAAATCGTATCTTCTGATATTTCAATATTCTTTTGGTGAGCTATTCGTTTATAATAAGGTACTTTTTGAATGGAATGATTCAATATTTTAAATAATCTCTTTTTCTGTATGGAAACATTACGTTCTATTGAGTTATAAAGATTCTTTTTTATAAAGAAATATTCCCTGATAAAGTTTATATACTGTAGTCTAGCCTCTCTTATATAATACAGATAAAAAAGAGATTTCCTTAACATAATAATTTAGTTAATTCATATCTTTAATTAATCACTAGATATAGCATTGCTTTTTTTAATAATCTTTTTCCATCCGCTTGATGGTATAAAATTTAAGGTTTCAGTTAACTCATTTAGCTTTTTAATATTCCAATTACTATTATTTGAGAAAATTAGAAGATCAGAGGGATTATATTCTGAAATTTTATTTTTCTTTAATTTAAAAATTCTATCTAATTGAGGAATTTTTTTATAGTTAAGATCCATTAACTCTGCTAATGATAAATCAATCATTAATGGATCATATCCACCAGCGATTATTCCTGTTTTAACGGGGATAGGTTCTAGGGGTCCTTCAGATTGACCACTAATGATACCATCACAGATATAAAATCGCTTTCTTTGAGAAGTATTTGTAATTTTTCCCTTTTTATCGGTATATATTAATATTTGATTAAGATCTGCTATAGTCCGCCATAAAGTATTATTACCATACCAACTGCCCTCAAGAAAGTTATTCTTTTTAATTTTAGATAAGACCCTTAAAAACCCTGCTCTAAAAAAGAAAAATAAATAGTATAAAAAATTGTGAATCTTAGGATATTTAATTAGTAGAATATCTTCAAAATTGATTAATTTCTCATAGAATTTCTTCAGATAATTTTTTTCTAAATATTCATCTCCTCCCTCAGAGATAGCTCCTACTCGATGATGAGGTAACCAATCTTTATTTCCATTTATTCCAATACAATTCTTTAAGCAACCCGTAAATCCTGCTTTTCTATGAGCCTTTAACTTCGAAATATTAATTATTGTATCTGCTTGTAGGACAGAATTACTTACAAAATATCTGTGATCAGTATGATTATGAGCTTTTCTCATAATCTTAGGATCATAATTAGTTACTCTAAATTTTTTGTAATTATCATCAAGACTAATTTTGTACAAATTACTTTGCTCTTTTAGATTTACAATTTTATAACCTTTAGGATCTCCCTTTAGTTTTGTAATTTTATATTTCTTGTACGAATTTGAAATTCTATTACGCTTAACCACCATCATTTCTTTCCGGAAATCAACTAATTTTATGTTTATCTTTTTAGCTTTATAGAAGTCTATTGTCTTTCTTAAACCACTATTTTCAATTAATTCATTAAAATCACATCTTTGTAAAGGAGCATCACCAATTATTATTTCCCCTTTTCTCTTTAAAGCGATTATCACGAAATCAATAATAACTCTAATTAAAGATGCATGAGTAGTCAAACTATTTTGTTTTTGAGGATTATTCAATACCAAATTTGGTTTAATAACTACAAGATTTCCAGGTGAAATAAAATTTTTAAAAGGGTTCCAATTCTTTGTATTATAATTTTCTTTATCTAAACCCATTAAATATAATAACTCTCTAAATGAGTTATATACATAATTCACTTCATTTGAAGTTTCTACAAATCTATATTCTGGATGTAATTTATCTGGATGAAAAGGAGGAATCTTTGGGTATGATGGATTATTTAATTTATAAACGAAAACATTTGAAGCTTCCATTTTTCAATTACAAATTAAGGTTATTTAATTTATATGTTTTAATTATTAATCTAATTAATTCCTTTTTACTAACTTTTATTTGACTTTAATTTTTAATTAGTTTGAAATTAGATTATTAATTTCTTAAATCATAATTGAAGAAATATTTTAGGAATCATGAATGATCTTATTTTTTTATATAATTGTTATCTTAAATGCCAGAATTTAATCTAAAATAATATAAAGTTTCAATAATACAAGAAAATGGGTATTACATCTAATACAATAGATTTTGAGGAAAAAATCATTAGAAAAGTCGGATTTAACTGGCAAAAGATACAAATGTGTGAACTTGGGAGTCAAATCATGTCAAATGGTACTACTCCCGCAAAAGATTATTATAAAACATCTAAAAAAGTTTTAGAACATGTTTCTCTTGACTTAAATGGGTTATATGGTTCTTTAATTGTTGATTTATGTCACCCAATTCATGAGTCTTTTATAAATAGATTTCATTTAGTCACAAATTACGGAACTACGGAACATGTTAACAATCAATATCAAGTATTTAAAAATATCCATGATATGTGTAGAGTAAATGGAGTTATGATTCATATATTACCTATTCCAAATAATTGGCTAAATCATTGTCGTTATTACTATCCAAAGAATTTTTTTAATGATCTATCAAAGTTATGTAATTATAAAATCCTTAGAATAGAGATTAAAAATGCTTTTAATCCACCTGTTCCTAAAAAGAATCTAATCTATATAGCTTTTTGTAAACAAAAAAAAAATGAATTCGTTTCTAAAAAAATCTTTAAAACACTCAATTTAATAGATTCAAAAGTTTTAAGACGTGTAGGTAACTATTCCTTACAAAAAAATTATCAAATTCAGATATGGAAGTTATTTAGGATTTTAAAGAAAAGTCTTTTGGGAAGAATTATATTCGATAGGATTTTAAAGAGTTTGTATCGGATTTATTATGATCTGAAAAATTAAGTAATAATGTTATAAACTATATTTTGTAAATATTTTGGAATTTTAATAAGAGTGATTGATAGTTATGAAGTAAATCTCTTAGAAAAGGTTATAGGAACTATAAAACTCTCTATCATTACTTGTATCTCATAGGTTTATTATTCAATTGAATTCTATTAATTCACTAAAATATTTTTCAGAATTTATTAAGAAACATCAATAAACGAATTGTACTAAAGGATAAGAAAGATCATATTCATCATTATATAGAAAAAGAAATCAATATTATATTATATTGATAAAGATGAATGAGGATGATCGAAAGCTTAATATCTGTTTCGTTTCAATGCTTGGATATCCCTTATATAATAGAAATTGTGTAAGCCAAATTTTTGGAGGTGGAGCTGCTGTTCAATTATATATCTTATCTAAAGAACTAGCTGAAAATGAAAATTTTCAAGTTAATATAATAACTGGTAACGATCATTTTACAAAAAATAAAATAGAACTCTTAGGTAAAATTAAAATTTTCAATATTCGCCCTCATAAAAGAAAGATTTCATATTATTTTTTAAGTCTTCTTAATTTATTGATAACTTTAATTAGAATAAAACCTGATGTTGTGATTCAAAGAGGTGGTAACAAATTCTCTGGAATTTGTGCTTTTTATTGCAAATATTATAAGAAGAAGTTTCTTTTTTCAATAGCTAATCTTACAGATGTTAATGGAAAACATGAAGAAGGATTTCTTGGGAAATTTTTTAAATATGGGATTGAGAATGCAACTCATATCGTAGCTCAGAATAAGAATCAAATTAATGAATTAGAAAAATATAAGAAAAGAAAATTTAACAACTTCACATTAATTAAAAGCAGTTATGAAATAGAAGATCACCTTTTGACCAATAAAAAGCATATTTTATGGGTAGCAAGAGCTATTAATTGGAAAAGACCTGAACTTTTTTTTAAACTTGCTAAGAATTTTTCAAATGAAAGTTTTGTAATGATTTGTAATAAAACTGACAATAAAATTGAAAATATTAAATATTGGAAAACAATTAAAAATAAAGCGTTAAAAATATCAAATGTAACATTTATAGATTTTGTCCCCTTTTATGAGATCAATCAATATTTCAAGAAAGCAAAAATTTTTATAAATACTTCTATTTATGAAGGATTTCCCAATACTTTTGTACAAGCTTTTGTAAATAAAACACCCGTTATAAGTTTAAATGTAAATCCTGATAATATTCTGACATACCATAAACTTGGGAGTTATTGTAATAATGATTTCAATGCAATGGTTAGAAATTTAAAGAATTTACTAAATAATAAGGATATGTATTCTCAATATTCCCAAAATTGCTATAATTATGTGTTTAATAATTATAATATTAAAAAAAACGTTAAACTCTGGATACAATTATTATAAATAGATTAAAGAATTATTTGGAAAGTATATCATTGTTTTAAAGAGTAAAACTAATCAAAATATGTAAGTTATTGTTATCTTATTTTTTAATACCAATAAAAATTAAATATGGGCTAAATAATGATGAATCAAAACCTTTTTCTTTAAAAAGAATTCTAAAAAGAAGATTTAGAATACGGTTGACATAAACTCGTATAAATCTTAGAATATATGATTTTAGCCCTCTTTTTTTTGTTTGAAATAGATTTGCATTGAAAATTCCAAAATAATTGCAGTATACAAGGGCTACTTCTTCTTTATCAAATAAATTCTGAAATACTTTCTTATTTGTAATAGTCAAATTATGTTTAGCAATGCTTTCTTTTAGAAAGAAAGTTGCTAAAAGAAGATTTAAACCTCTAAGATTAGGAATTATAATAATAAGAATTCCATTCTTCTTGAGAATATTCAAATGATTGTAGATTACCCTTTTTATATTCGTGAAATGCTCAATAAAACCTGTAGAAAAGACGATATCAAAGAAATTTGAATAAGTTTTTTGGAAATCTTTAGAAAAAAAATCATCATAAATAATTTTTTTAACATCTAAATTATGATTTTTAAAATTTTCACGATTAATTTTAACTCCATGTTCAGAATATTCTACTCCATAAGGTATCATATTAAATTTCTCATGAAATTTTATTAATCGTCCCCCTGGTGCACTTCCTATTTCTATTACCTTGCGATTAATAGAACCACTTAAATATCTAGTAAATAAAACATCCCATAAGAAATATGAAGAGTAGTTTAGCTTCATATAGTTAATCATATTCTCATTTAAAATTTTTCTAACTAGGTATTCTAGAATTTTCAATAATCCTGCTTTTTTAAATTCCTGTTTTCCTTTTTTATAGTACTCATTCCAATATTCTTTGCCCGTTAACATTTT
Organism: Promethearchaeota archaeon; assembly: GCA_019058425.1. Classification (GTDB taxonomy): domain Archaea; phylum Asgardarchaeota; class Lokiarchaeia; order Sigyniarchaeales; family SOKP01; genus Loki-b32. The sequence continues at coordinate 8,745 of JAHPYZ010000055.1, read as the reverse complement.
TGAAAAACTCCAGAAACTATTCAAATGAATTTGTTAAATAAATTCATAATAATCCAAATATAAGTTTTCAATTTCATATAATTTATCAAGTCATTTTTCATAAGTTTACTTATTTATTCGATTTATTAACTCTCTAAACATACTTATTTCAATTTCGAATGAATAATTATCGAAAACATAATTTTTTGCTAATTGCTGTAATTTATAGACAGTCCTTGGATCTTTTTCCCAGAGATTATACACTTCTAATATCTTGTCTTTAATTGAAGAGATATTTAATTCATTCAAGAAAAAAGCAAAAGGCTTTTTCTTTAATAATTCCACAGAACCAATAGTTTTACTACATATTACTAGAAGTCCTGCCCCTAATGCTTCCATTAACGCTCGTGGAAATGGCTCAACTCTAGAAGTAAATAAATATATATCACTTTTCTTATAAAATTCTGGGACCAAATCATTCCTTATATAACCATTAAATTTTACAAAATTAGGATATTTTTTTTCTAAAGCTTTTATTTTTCCTTCTAAAGGACCCATACCGCAAAATTCAAACAAGATTTTGAAATTATCATGATCTTTTAGAAATTCATCTATTGCTTCCCCTAAGACATGAATTCCTTTATGAATATCATCAAGATATCCTATATAGATAAATTTTAAAACATTTGGCGATTTCACTTGAAATACATCATCAATATATGAGTTTAGATCTATTCCATGTGTTATATGTGTCACTCTATCAGATTTATAAAATTTCTCTAAAAATTGTTTTGCACTTTTTGATAAAGTATGATGGTATATTCTCTTTTTAAATAAAGAAAAAAAAAGTATTGAAAGCCTATATTTAATATTGTATAAAGAAAAAAGCTTATCGCTATGTAATGGCTTTCTATATCCTATGATATATTTTCCACGTCGATGTAATAAACTAAAAAGCATAAAAATGAAATTCTGTTTGAACGTAGAACAAGATGTATAAATAATATCATTTTTTTTAACAATTTTATAAATTTTTTTCAAATTCCATGGATAAGGAAACGTAAATACTAAATTTGAAATACGTAATGTGGCAAATCGCATACGTGTTTTAATATTGACTCCATCTAATTTAGAAACAATTGCTTGTTTTGTTAATAATCTTTCACCTGTAAATATATTAGTATGTACAAAAGAGGTATTATAAGATTTATTTAAACCTGCAGCTAACTCCATGGATGAAATCTCTCCCCCTCTTCCATTTTCAAGGGCTAGTGGAGAAACGACAAGAACTTTAACCATTGTTTTTCCGATATTTTTATAATTTTCACTAATTGTTTTTAAAAAATTATTATTAAATTTAGTTTTAATTAAAATATAACAATATTATATGATATTTTTCTAGATTCATTGACCATATTTGAAATAAGAGAAATTTTAACTAAATTTTTACTTCAATTGGCATAAGTTAATAAGAAATTCATAAAAATTTAATAATTAACTTAAAAATAGAATAAGTATTTTTAGAACTATGAAAAATCTTATACCAATTGAGAAGGTAATTGAAGAAAACCCACGTGTTAAAGAACTTGAAAATCAAGGATTTATGATAAATCCTTCAAAAATTTCTGAATATTTGGATGTCTTTAAAAATCGAAAATCTGCTAGACCTAATAAAGATTATTGGAAAGAAAGGCGAGTTTTAATTACTGGTATAAGTGGATTCGCGGGGAGTCATTTAGCTGAGGAATTATTAGATCTAGAGTGCGAGGTTCACGGTACTATACGTAGACATGCAGTTCCAATGCACGAAAATATAGAACATTTAAGAGGTAGAGTATTATTACATGAAGCTGATATTACAAGTGTGGAAAGGATATTCGGAATTTTTGAGGAAATTGAACCTAATGCTGTATTTCATCTTGCTGCGGAATCATTTATTCCAACTTCATTTAGAGAACCAGCAAGAGTAGCTCATAACAATATTATTGGCACAGTAAAACTTTTTGAGGCAGCAAGAAGATATAATAGTAATTTAGATAGTATTCAAGTTGCTTGTAGTAGTGAACAATATGGCTTAGTAGATCCAAATGAAGTTCCCGTTACTGAAGATATAAAAAAGAATCCTTTTCGACCAAGAAGTGTATATGGGATTTCCAAATGTGCCTCAGAGCAAATCGCTTGGTTATATCATAATTCTTATGGGCTTCCTAGTATTATTACTCGTGGATTTAACCATGAGGGTCCACGAAGAGGAATTCAATTTGTTACTAGTGTAGTTCATAGACAAATAGTTGAAATTTTAAATAAATTGAGAGAGAACATAATAATTGGAAATCCAAATGCTATCAGAGATTATACCCATGTTAAAGATACAATTAATGCATACATATTGGTTAGTGAAAAAAAAAGATATGGTGAACCATATAATGTATGTTCTGGTAAGGGAATAACCATAGCAAATTATGTAGAATTAGCTAAAAAAATATTTAATATCTCTGCTGATGTATTTGTTGATGAAAACAGATTACGTCCAAGTGAAGTACCTCTCTTAATAGGTAGAAATGATAAGATTACAAATGACATTGGTTGGAGACCAATTAGATCTATAATTGATATTATTAAAGAAGGGGTTAAATATTTCCAAGATCACCCAGAACAATTAGGAATTGAAGCACATTAACCTGTTTTCTAAATCGTCTTAGCTGGTTCTAAATTATCAACTAATTTACTATAAACCATTCCAAAATTTTATTTGTCTATTTTTATTATATAGCATGATGAATAAAGATCAACAAGAAAAGGCAGTAATATTATTAACTATTGATGCATTAAGAGCTGACCACTTAAAATCCTATGGATATCACCGAAATACAGCACCATATATAGAAAAATTTGCTGAAAACGGTTCTATTTTTTTAAATGCTATTACAAATGGACCGGAATCACCTACTGCATTCTCATCACTCTTTACTTCAATCTTACCCTTATTAGACGGAGGTTTTAGCCCTTTACCTCCCGAAAAAATTACATTACCACAGTTATTAAAAGAAAACAATATAAATACTTATGCAATTCATAGTAACCCTAATCTTGGGAAATTTTTTGATTTTGATCGGGGATTTGATGTTTTTCTTGACGGAGAAAGATACAAAAGACAATCTAAAGATGGTTTAAAACACAAAATAATTGCTTTTATAAAAAAAATTTTTGATTATAATAATTTATCAAACAAATTAATGTATCGCCTTAAAGGATTTAATAGATTAAAAATATGGCTAAGAAAAAAAATGCCTTTTCTTACAGAGATTCTATTACCATTTACACCTATTGCTTATAATGCCCCCTATGTTGTAAACAAAATAAATTCATTTTTAAAAACACGGCAAAAACCTATTTTTATTTGGGCTCACTTTATGGATGTTCATAGCCCTTATAATCCCCCCATACAAAATGTTTTAAATTTTAGAGAAAGAGATTTTAACCTTTCTGAAAGAAGGTTTTTAGTAGAAAAAGTGTATCCAAAAGCTAAGGACATTGAAATAACGCCAAAAAGAATAGATGATTTAAAAACACTCTATGATGCTGAAATTAATTTTGTTGATGAGTATCTTGCAGTTTTCTTAGAAACATTAAAAAAAAAGTTTCAAAACAATTGTTTAATTATTTTAACAGCTGATCATGGAGAAAGCTTTTACGAACATGGATTATTTGGACATCAAGGAACTATTTATGAAGAAGTATTAAAAATTCCTCTGATAATTGTTGAATTAGGTAAAAAATCATTTAAAAAAGAGGTCAAAGATACAATTCAATTAATTGATATAACACCAACAATATTAGAATTTTTTGAAATAGAAATTCCAGACAATTTTCAAGGATTAAGCCTTCTTTCATTGATAAGAGGTAAACCAATAAAAAGAAATAGTTTTATAATATCAGAATGTTATCAAAAAGGCGGACTTATGAAAAGAAATCAAGATGATGGTTTCATTTTATTGGCAATACGAAATCAAGGATGGAAATACATTTATGACGAAGAAAATGAGACTGAATTCTTATTTAATTTGAGTATAGATCCTCATGAGAAAAATAACATAATCAATAAAAATGTTGAGAAAATATCTGAGTTTAGGGCAATTAAACAACATCATCTTCAGAAAATAACTGAATCATATAAAGAAAAATTAAAAATTATTAAATCTATCGATAAATTAAATTTGAATAGAATTAAATAAAATAGCTCTTTATTTATAATCTTAAGTTTAGAGATTCAATTCTGTTTTCTGGATTTGGATTAATTCTAAAATACCTTTTTCTCCTAATTCTACAATTTCACTTAATTTTTGTTTTGTAAAAGTTGCCCCTTCAGCTGTTCCTTGTAATTCTATAATTTCTGAATCTTCATTCATTACTAAATTAAAATCTACATCTACTTTTGAATCTTCACTATAATCTAAATCTAATAAAATTTGGTTATTTCTTATACCTAAAGACACTGCTGCTGTTACTTTATAATCAGGAAAATCGTAAATTAATTGTTGATTGTAGAGATAATTAATAGCATCAAAAACAGCAATGAATGCTCCCGTTATTGAAGCACATCTTGTACCTCCGTCGGCTTGTATAACATCGCAGTCAATTTTAATTGTACGTTCACCAAGTTTTTCATAATTAAAACCAGCTCGTATAGATCGACCAATTAATCTTTGGATCTCAACTGATCTACCTCGATGAACCTCTCTATTATTTCTAACTTGCGTAGCTCTTGGTAACATCGAATATTCTGCCGTTATCCATCCTGTCCCTGTATCGACTAAAAATCGTGGAACAGATTCCACAACTGAAGCTGTTACGATTATTTTTGTGCTTCCTTGAGTTATCAAAACAGAACCTTCAGGATACTTAAGGAAATTTCTTTTTATTGTAATTTTCCTTAATTCATCAAATTTTCTTCCATCAAATCTTGTATTTCCAAGCATTTCTAACTCAAGTATTCTTTAAATATTATTAGAAAACAAAGCGTATATTAGAATATTTTTTTTATTGTAAAAAACTTTCTAAAAATAAGATTTTAATATTGTACTTTTAAGTAAATTATTAAAAGAAAGTTCGATAGGAGATTCATAATTAATCTAAAGATGAAATTTATACTATACATTAAATCTCTTGGACTATTTTACAAGCATCCATTATCTCCGTCCAAATAGCTTTAATACTTGTATCATTTAATATTTTAGATTTAGCTTTCATTCTATTAATTATTTCGACTTCTCTTTGTGGTTGTAAAGTGTCCAGACTGATCAGTTTCTTTAGATTTCCAATTTTATATGATAATTTTCCTCTCTTATTTAAGAGTTCGATCATTTGATCGTCTATTTTATTAATTTCTTCTCTAATTACTTCTAATTCCTTCATAGCGCTATTGGCTTCTTTCATTTATAAAACCTCCAAAAATTGATAATAAAAAAAACTATATTTTTTTAGAAAAAGCATTCTAAATTTAGTTCTAATGCAGCAACAGGGAATTCTAATTTGAAATTGAATAATACTTCTGGATGAATTTCCCCGATCTCTCCAACTTTCTTTCCTTTAAAATAAATATCTCCACATCTACCCTCAAGATATGTGGGATTTTTTTCAGCTTTAATCTCATAATCCTTTTCTACCCCCAAAGATGTCATAATGAAATCTAAGGTAGATCTTATTTCTGTAAAGTCAGATTGTTCATGATAGGTTGCTGCTGAGAGATGTACTTCTCGTTTTGCTCCAGTTTCTTCACTATTGTCTACCAAAAGAATATCTCCAACTTCAAAAATCCTTATAGGTTTTTCTTCAGAACGGTTATTTAATAAAGTTTCTAATAATTTTGGTAATAAACGGGTTCTTGTTGTATTATATTCGCTTGAGACTGGATTTAAAATCTGTACATGAGTTTTTTCTTCAAATTCTTGTCTCATATATTTATAATGCTTCTCAGAGTTAGATAATATAAAATTCAACACTTCCAAATATCCCGCTCCAATCATTATTGTTCTTATTTTATTCGAAAAAGATTGGATCGGGTGATATTCTCCAATACATCCCTCTCTAACAGTTGTAGGCAATTTATCATATCCATATCCAATTGCGCACTCCTCAGTAAAATCAACAATATGCATAATATCTCCCCTAAAAGCGGGTACCCAGATATCTAAATATCCTTTCTTTTTCGAAGGTTTTGCTTCGAGTCTAACTTTATTAAAACATTTTACCATATCTTTTGATGATAAACTAATTCCTATATAATCGTTAATATAATCTACTTCTACCTCCCATTTCTCAGGATTAAGATTTGGGGTCACAATTTCTTTCTCTTTTTCATAATTTACTTTAACACTTTCAATTGTAGCACCCATATCTGCTAAGGTTGTTGATAAAATATTTAAGGCTAAATTTACAGCTTTAAAATCTGTTCCAGTTAAATCCAAAAATAGATTTTTAGTATCATCAGTTACAGTTGTTATAACTCCATTTATTACTGGAGGAAAGGATAATACGTCATTATTATTATCAAAAATAATAGGATAGACCTCTTTACCTTCTAAAATGTGAGCATATTCAATCCCCTTTTCATGTAATAGTAGGATTTCTTCTAAATTCATCGGATAACCATCACCATGTAATGGAATAAAACTTACAGAATCTGGTTTAACAGCAGTATATCGATATGGTGGTGTAATTTTATCAAGATCATGGACACCTATTGCTACTTTTTTTCTATCTCTCCCCACAGCCCAATGTAATTGTTCTTGAATATTCATTAAAGTTGCAACTTCATCCTCATCTAAATCAATATTCCTAATTACACCACAAACAATAAAAGGACGAACCTTTTTCACACTGGGATTAACGCTTAATTCAATTTCCCCAGGAGTAATCTCAAATGAAGGTAATCCTAACTTAATTTCATAATATCCCTGAAGTGTTCTAGCAATTCCCTCTGGACTTGAATAGTCTGGTCTATTCGGATTATATTCAACTTTAATTTTTTGCTCTTCTTCATTAATATCTTCTAAATCTAAACCAATCCATTGTAAATCATATTCTAATTCTTTAATATCTAATTTTTTTCCTACAAGCCTTTCTAACCGCTCAATTTTAAGTTCTAAAGTTGGCATTATTTATAAACCTCCATGTTAATATGATTGACTCCTTAACCATTTTATTGGATTTATATATAAATCTCTAATATCATTCCGATTGAAATATAGCATTGCGATTCTTTCAAGTCCTTGACCCCATGCTAAAACTCGAGTTGGATTTTTAATTCCCCAAGGATATGTCACTTCTGGCCTAAATATTCCCGATCCTCCCATCTCCAACCACTCACCTAATTTATCATAATAGACTGAAACTTCCATACTTGGTTCGGTATATGGAAAAAAACCAGGTCTTGTTATGATCTTTTTAAATCCTAGTTTTCTATAGAACTCTGACAATAATCCAATTAGATCACTGAGAGTCACATTGTCGTCAATAACAATTCCTTCAACCTGAGTAAATTCTGCTAAATGGGACCTATCTAATTTTTCATTTCTAAATACTCTATCGATACAAAATACTTTTAATGGTGTCTTTTCATTATTTTTATAAAATTGTGCTAATCTTCTGATGGTAGTAGCAGTAGTATGAGTCCTTAATACTATTCTCTTTGCTTCATCCATATTCCATTCAAATCCCCACCCGCGTGATCCTGATTCTCCACCATTTTCATGTGTTTCCTTAACCGCTCGAACTCTATCCGTATCAGGTAATTTAGCACTTTTTGGATTATTTAGATAGAAAGTATCCTGCATTTCTCGCGCTGGATGATCTTGAGGTTGAAATAATGCATCAAAATTATAAAAAGCACTTTCTATAATAGGGCCTCTAATCTCTGTAAACCCCATTGACATAAATATTTCTCTTATTTCATTAATTAGTCTGATCATAGGATGTAATTTTCCAGCTTTTAATAAAGGTCCAGGCTTAGAAACATCAAAAGGTTTTAATTCATAATTTTTCCAAGTACCAGATATTAACATTTCAGGAGTAATTTTACTAATTTGTGCTAATTCTTTTATTTTTGAAATTTCAATTTTCTTTCCCTTATCAGTTAAACTTATGATCCTTTCAGTTCTACGATTTCTATCAACCAATTTTCTTTTATTTAGTAGATCGAGCTGTACTACTTCATGTTTAGATAATTTAGAATGATCAATAACAGGATTTTCTTTAAATTTGAGTAAGAATTTTTCTAGTTTCGTTTCTGGAAATTTCTCAGCGGTAAGATATATTTTGTTTTCTCCAGAAGCTTTACTTTGGGAAACCCATCTATTTTTCTTTAAATTTGAAATCCCTACATAGAAAATATTCTTATCTAACTTAGATTCTTTTAAAAAATCTTCTATATTAATTTCTTTTATATTATTTTCTAATAAAATATTTAATAATTGACGTTCAGGAAGACATTTTTTAATATATTCAATTCCTTCATCATTTAAGGAAATTTGATTTACTTGCTCCTCCCTAAAACGCCCTAAATCATTTTCAATTAAATCATTAACAGCAGACATGAGTACAATATAATCAATTTTCAATTCTTCTGCCAGATCTGTTGCAAGAACTTCGGTATTCTTCTTCTTTAATACCTTTAAAATATCGATCACTTGTTTTTTAAGCCGAATTGTCATATTCTCTAGCCATTTATTTTTACTTTTTAATTATATCTTTTAAAATCTCTAATAT